>DBTL01000167.1 GCA_002307035.1 Bacteroides sp. UBA1317 | reverse complement strand
GGACCCTGACAAAGGGAAACCTAACCTAATTAATTTACTCTTATTGGCATCGAGTGCCCAAACTTCATCTTGTCCGAAAAAGCGTATATTATCCGCAGAAAGCATTTCCAAAGGTGCTTCTCCCTTCTTACCGAATGAACTAAGATAAGTAAACTCGGGGTAAGTAAACAGATGATAATAATAATCAGCATTATGCAAGTCTAAAATCACAGCTTTATCTCCATGAATGCGAACACGAAAAGGATATCTGAAAATCGCAGTATCTAACTCAATAATAGTCGATTTAAGGTGTTTTTCTTGAGGAAAATCCTCATAAACAACCTTTTTCCATTCACTTAAGTGAGAGGAACAAGCATCGAAAAACAGAAGAGTTAATAAAATCATTTTCATAGCTACCAAATTCGATAAACTTTGCTATGAACTTGAGGACAATCTAAAGAACCTATTCCGTTACATCTAATAACATCCCCACTTTCACCACTCGCTAATGCTTCAACATTAGACATAAACAATTCACTCTCAACAGATTTGCTTTTCTTGCACATATATGTAACTGTACATACAACAAAAAACAAGCAAAATAATTTCAATTTAGCATTCATTGTGTTTTAGTTTTTTATAACTTTGCAAACATAGAATTTAAGATGATTAATAACAAAAAATCATCGTCACATTTGCGTCACATTTTACAAACACCCGATTATAGGCCCATTATGAAATACAAAAAACACATAACGAAAACATTGACAGGATTATTTGCATCTATTACAATCGCTGAATTGATTATATTTTTGATTCATTATGGAGATGTAAAATCGTACATACACCATGAAATTCGTCCACTCCTTGAAGAAGCAATGAGGAAAGACATAAGTAAAAAGATGGAAAAAGAATATTTCTATTTTTCTGAGCACGAAAACGATCCAAGAAAGCAGAAGATGAGCAAGTACGAAGAAAAGACGTATAGAAGCCAAGATACCACTTTTACCTATCAATCAAAAATCGTAGATTGGGAAACAGATCTATTTAGAGGAAATCAATGCTATTTACAGGTAACAAATAGATTACATCCTCAAGAAGTGAAGGTAATATTCGACAGCTTAGCAGCAGAAAAAAACATAATAGCGACGAAATCGGCAATTGGCATTATATCTACATTCTATAAAGAGCAAAACGAATGGGCAGGTGACACAACAAGTATGTCCGTTGATTATCGTACATCCATTGATAAGTTAGGTGATTTTGAAAATATAAGTTACCGAGTCTACTTTGATTATTCATTCAGCACTATCTGGAAATTGATGCCGAAAATGGCATTGTATATTCTCTTACTTCTGCAAGTGCTTTGCGGCATAACTCTGGTTGGTTGGTTAATGAAAAGAGCGAAAGAACGCCGCAAAGAAATTATCAAATTAAAAAATGGCAATTACAAGATGGATCATATCATCATGAATCCCAATACGATGAGACTTAAAAATGAAGAGAAAGAACTACCACTTCCCCCTCAGCAAAGCCAATTGCTATTACTATTTCTGCAAAGTGAAGACCATAAAGTGAGCAAAAAGATGATAATGGATACATTTTGGGCAAAGAACTACTCTGATCCGAGAAGCAAAATGACTACCGCAATAGACCGGTTAAGAACCAGCCTGACAGACATAGGATCACAGAGAATTATTTATACCGAAAAGAGCAGTGATTATTATGAATTAGTTTAAATACTCAATATCCATATCATAACTCCACTTATTGAAATAGAGATTGCCTCCCTCCCATTCTACTTCGCCACGCTGAAAATCAACGGTTTCGCTACGAGGAAATTTCTTTTCGGGCACCAAAGGCATGGAATAATCGCTATTCACAATCATTCGCCAGGAATCGATGCCTCCGAGAAAAAAGAAACGTTCATCAGCATCCTGAGCAAAAGTGGGAATCCCAAATGATTGATCGACAGGAACCCAACCGATACCTTGAAAGTAGATCTCAGCCCAATCGTGCAGGTTCCATTCACCCGGATGCATCATGAATCCGCTCTGAAAGTGAGCGGGAATGCCACTACAACGGCAAAGGGTGATAAAGAGGAGGCTCACCTGACCACAGTCACCATGACGATTGTCGAGCACATACTCGGGAATGTTCTCGATGGTAGAGTATTCACGGGCAGAAGCCCACGGAAAATATTGATTAATCCACGTAAAGATACGACGCGCTTTCAGCAAGGGATTGTTTTCTCCTTTGGTAAGCTTAGCTGCCAACTCTTTGATACGGGGAGAAAAACGAATGTGAGTCTCCCGCTCAGCTGTATACTTCTTGTATAAAGCAGTTGTAGTATCATAAGGTAAAATATCTTCGGGCTTCAGGTTATGCCACTCGGCATAAGAAGTATATTCAAATGATTCGGAAAACACGGTAGGTTCATTTCGCACTGCTTCCTTCTCCATATAAAGGGTGCTATGCTCACACGACGTGGGCGATAGCGTATAGTTAGCTTCACTGGCACGAAGGAGCTTAACCTGTTGTTGCCTGCGTTGGTCGATACGTGGATAAGGCAACCAACAACGAACGATTTTACCGTCGGGCACTGCGTTAGGCTCTACCTTAAGCGTATAGGTAATCCGCATACGCTTAGGCATTACGGTATCATTGCCCGACTGCTTCACTGCATCTATCACTTGAGGAAGATGATCTTTATTCACCTTCTCACTGCCACTAAGTACAACTCCCTCTTTAGCCACTTTTACGCAATAAGCGGCGGAATCAATGCGAAACAGGTTAGGGCCTGCATTCCGAAAATAACGCTTCTCGCCATCTATCTCCATACACTCCAGCGCATTGCTCTCCTCCCACTGGCGCATCTGTTCATCAGTTACGTCGGGAATGTATTTGCGAATGTAGTCCTTCACCTGCGATTCGGACATGCAAAAGTCTTGCTTGATGCGATTCATACGCTCCTGTTCCCAGCTATCGGCAACAGGAACAGGTTTAGGTGCACAGCCGATAAAAAAGAGTAAACCGGCAAGATAGACGAGTTGTTTCATGGCTTTGTGCGTTTACTTTTACAGTTTGGTAATACCGATTCCGGGAAGATCGTTAAGCATAATCTTGCCTTTCACTACTTCCATTCCTTTGAAACGATCATTTGCAATAAGCAAGTTACCATCCAAATCGGCAAAATCGACAGCCGGAGAGAATTGTGCAGCAGCAGAGACGGCACATGATGTTTCGGTCATACAACCCACCATCACTTTCATGCCCAATGCACGACCTAGTGTCACCATCTTCCACGCCTCACGCATACCGGTACACTTCATCAACTTGATGTTGATGCCGGTAAAAGCATCCTTCAACTTTGCCACATCGCTAAGACGTTGCAAAGACTCATCAGCAAAGATAGGCAGCGGACTTTGTTGAGTGACCCATGCGATGTCATCAAGTTGAGTTTTCGGCATCGGCTGTTCTACCATTACAATGCCTTGTTCTTTCAACCAATGGATCATGTCGAGCGCATAATGCTTATCTTTCCATCCCTGATTGGCATCTACCGCTATAGGAAGCTTACACACCGAACGAATGGTTTCTATCATCTCTTTATCATTATCACGTCCCAACTTCACCTTCAAAATATTGAATTGCCCGGCAACTTCTAGTGTTTTTTCACGTACTACATCCGGTGTATCAATGCCAATAGTAAAGGTTGTAGAGGGTGCTTTCGCTTTGTCCAATCCCCAAATCTTATACCATGGAGCACCCAATAATTTACCCACTAAATCGTGAAGTGCTATATCTACAGATGCTTTGGCGGCTGTGTTTCCGGGCATAATGCCATCCACATAAGCCAGAATATCTTCTAGCTGAAAAGGGTCATTAAATTGTTCCAAATTCACCTTTTTCAAGAAATTCATCACAGATTCCACCGATTCTCCCAGATAGGGTGGCATAGAAGCTTCACCATAGCCAATGATGCCCTCATACTCTATTTCTACCTGAACATCGGGCGTTGTAGTACGGGAAAAAGAGGCCACGGTAAACACGTGTTTCAACTTTAAATCATAAGGTTGAAAGGTCAACTTCAATTTCCCTCCTTTTCCTCGTTTATTGATAGAAAACAGGGATGGTACGCTATTGCCAAATACATCGTTAGCAACCAGTCCCGAACCGATAGCCGCAAAAGCAGCCGTTTTGAGAAAATCTCTTCTATTTTGAGCCATGAGCTTTGTATGTTAATGGAGTTAATTATAATAAGGGTTTGTGTCAGTCGTATTAATTCCCGGAGTGCCGATACCATTGAGTATACGAACACCAAAAAGCATACGACCCAGATTATATTCATCGTATTCGCTATCAGCCGGATCAAAACTGCTGACGTGCACATTTCCTTGCGAATGAATAAACTTCTTATTACCGATATAGATACCAACATGCACCACCCGTTCTTTCTTTTCGGCAGTGGCTTTACGCCCAAAGAAAATGAGGTCTCCCGGTTGCATATTGCTAAAGTCGGGTGCAATGTCGATGTGTTGCCCCACATACGCTTGCTGAGAAGCATCACGAGGGATAATTATATTGTGCATAAACAGAACTGTACGAACAAAACCGCTGCAATCAATTCCTTTTGAAGATGTACCGGCCCACAGGTAAGGCACTCCCATCAAGGTATAAGCTGTGCGAATAATGCTTTCGGCATCTTGCCCTACAGAAGCTTTCCATTCCTTCTCTGGCATAGAGATAGACTTGGCAATGTATGCCTGACGACCATCGGGATAAGCCACTTTATAATAATCACCTTCGGTACCTTCCCACTTCAAACGGTTGCCGGCTACTACATCCGATACAGATTGAGAAGTGGCATCCGGCTTTTGATAAGTAAAACCGTAATGCGAAGTAACGACTATTTTATCGGCGCGATTCCAAGCATCATATTCCACTTTCGTTACGGGATAAATGCCTACACGATTCACCCAGGCAATGTAATCGTCGGGCGTTTGAATGCGATACCAGCCATCACGTTGCAACACTTTCACCGGCATACCCAGCAATGCCTGAGTCATCATCTCAGCCGAAAAATCTGGTTCCGCACGAAGATTACTTACCGACAAGTTAACGATACCAAACACTTTTCCAGCAAGAGACACGCTATCGGGCAGCAACAACAAACTGTCGGTTATCTGATATCTAGCCTTCTTCAATCCCGAAAATAAAGCTGATTTGGCTTCGAGAGAGGTTGTTACACCTTTCACTATAAGGTGTTTTCCGGATACGGTATAGTCAACATCGAACACCGCAACCCGTTTATCCGGAATAAACTGTCGGCGTACACTATCTGAGACTTCTTTTACTTCCTTAGGAAGCTTTTTTTCATTTTTATCTGCGGCACTTACACAAGCAGGCACTGCAACGAGCAGTAATAAGAGAGGGATATACTTCTTCATTAAAAAAATATTTGGGGGTTATGTTTAAGCAAAGATAGGGAATTATTCAATTTGCGATACATTATTTCAGATAAATTAGCTAATTAGTAGCAAAAAGATTTCATTCAGCCATTCCTCCTAGTGCTTTCTAAAATAAAATCAGAGGAACAATCTGTCGATATGTCCGAAATTTTGTTTACTTTTGCAGCATAAAGCAGTTGGCCGGTTTGTCGCTTGCGTTCCGCAGGAGGAAAGTCCGGGCAACACAGAGCATCCTACTTCCTAACAGAAAGCTGTCCGCGAGGGTAGAGTAATGCAGAAGAAAATAACCGCCACTTCCGACGGGAAGTGGTAAGGGTGAGAAGGTGGAGTAAAAGCCCACCAGCCGCGTGGTGACACGACGGGCTGTGCATCTTAGGAGTTGTAAGGTCATGTATACCGACGTTATGAGAGTTGCTCGCTCCATGTCGGAGGGTAGACCGCTAAAGTGGTGTGGTGACGCATCATTCAGATAAATGACAAACACCCTATTCATTAGGGTACAGAACCCGGCTTATAGGCTGACTGCTTTTTTATACATATAACGAACGGTTATTCATGAATGAAAAGATAAAATTTTTATGGAAATTCCTGACATACGACATTTGGCGTATAACGGAAAGTGAAGTAACAAGAACCAAGTTCTCGCTCTACAACATCATCAAAACCCTTTATGTGTGTGTTAATCAATTCGGCAAAGATCGGGTTGCAAATAAAGCATCTGCATTGACATACAGTACGTTACTCGCCATTGTCCCCATTCTCGCAATTCTATTTGCTATCGCTCGGGGGTTTGGCTTTGCCAACCTCATGGAGAGCCAGGTGCGTCATGGCTTTGGAGGAGTCAGCAACACAACAGAAGTTCTCCTTCAATTTGTAGATTCTTATCTGTCGCAAACCAAAAGCGGAGTCTTCATCGGAGTGGGTTTGGTTTTGTTGTTGTGGACGGTGGTTAATCTAACTAGTAATATCGAGCGTACTTTCAACCTCATCTGGCAGGTGAAGAAACCCCGAAGCATGTATCGAAAAATCACCGATTATTTTTCCATGTTTCTATTGCTTCCGATCCTGATTGTTATCTCCGGGGGGTTAACCATCTTCATGAGTACAGCTCTCAAAGAAATGGATAACTTTGTGGTATTAGCTCCTATTCTAAAGTTTCTGGTACGGCTTATTCCCTTTGTCCTAACTTGGTTTATGTTTACCGGTCTCTATATTTTCATGCCAAATACAAAGGTGAAATTCAGGCATGCACTCATTGCAGGTATTCTTGCGGGAACAGCTCATCAAGCCTTTCAGTTCCTCTATATTGGCAGTCAGTTATGGGTATCAAGATACAATACCATCTATGGAAGTTTTGCGGCCATACCAATGTTTTTGCTGTGGTTACAAATCTCGTGGACCATTTGTCTTTTTGGTGCCGAACTAACTTATGCGGGACAAAATGTGCAAAACTTCAGTTTTGATAAAGACACTCGCAACATTAGCCGTCGGTATGGTGATTTCATTTCCATTCTTATCATGTCGCTCATAGCCAAACGCTTTGTCAGTAATAAGAAGCCCTATACTGCAGAAGAAATATCAGAAGAAAGCCACATTCCTATCCGCCTAACCAACCAAACGTTGTATCAATTGCAGGAGATTAATATGATTCACGAAGTAGTCACCGATAATAAGAGTGAAGACATTACCTATCAACCCTCCATCGATGTCAACCAACTGAGTGTAGCCCTATTGCTCGACAAGATTGATACGTATGGTTCGGAAGATTTCAAAGTAGACAAAGAAGAAGCATTCTTGAACCAATGGGGAACGCTTCTTGACTCCAGAGAACAGTATTATAAAGATGCCGGACAAAAATTACTGAAAGATTTGTAATCGATAAGCATTCTAAGAAACAAAGAATCCCTGATTATACTTTCGATCTGACAAAAGCAGTTCGTCCGTATAATCAGGGATTCTCTTTAAAAATTCTTTTATAGCGCTATCATGCGGCTAATGTATTTGCCGATGATATCAAATTCTAAATTAACCACACTGCCCAGTCCAAACGTATGGAAATTAGTATGTTCGTACGTATAAGGAATGATAGCCACCTGGAAGGTGTCATCCGTAGGATTGCACACCGTGAGACTCACCCCATTCACTGTAACCGAACCCTTATCAACAGCCATATAGCCACGTTTGGCCATCTCTCTGTCAAAAGTATATTTAAATGTGAAGTACCAACTTCCATCTGCGTCGGCTATGTCAATGCAAGTAGCTGTTTGGTCTACATGTCCCTGAACGATATGTCCGTCCAATCGACCGTTCATCATCATACTTCTCTCCACGTTCACCTTGTCGCCCACCTTCAGTAATCCGATATTCGAGCATTCAATGGTTTCCTTCATGGCAGTTGTCGTGTAAGTATCTGCCGTCATGCTCACTACTGTGAGGCAAACACCATTGTGAGATATACTTTGATCTATTTTTAATTCACTAACGAACGAACACTTCATGGTGAGGTGTAGGTTTTCCCGGTCTTTAACTAGCGATACGACTTCTGCGTATTCTTCTACTATTCCTGAAAACATAATTCTACCTATTTTCTTTTACAGGTTAATAATACAAATTACCTTTATCGAAATGACGCGTCAAAGATACAAAGAAGATATCAAGAAACCCTATATTAGCGAGAAAAACAAATAAGCATATTTATTAAAATTAATAAACTAGAGACTTAAATCCAGAGCTATTTGTAACCCATTTTCATAATCATTCAGCCCGCCCTACAAGCCTTGTGAAGGGGGTCTGTTGAACGTAGGAGATCAGCGTGTTGAATGTACGTTTTCAACACGCTGATCTCCTACGTTCAACACGCTGAAGTTATAATTTCTATTTTCTAAATTCTATTTGTCAACTAATCGCACTTTGATTATTAGGAGTTCTTATAAAATATCCAAGCTTCTTGAGATACTAGATGAAGTGAGTACCATAAAAAAATCGGGGCTTTTCACAAAGCCCCGATTTTCAGTTTTCAATAGGTATTAGTTTTTCTTTAAGGTAAAAAGATTGTTTTCAGGATAACGCGACAAATATAGCGCCTTTTTAAGCTACTTACCAAATAATAAAACATGTCTTATAACATATTTTTGAGATTTCTTTGCCTTTATTATCATTTAAGCGGTGAAAGACCCTAAAATTAGTGCCCATTAAAAGGAAAAATAGAATTTTTCTCTTAATGAGCACTAATTAAATAAAAGACGGAGTTGCCTACTTCTGGGGGTAATGTTCATCAATCTTCCCGCTATGTTTGAGTACTTTGGCATCAATATAGAACACAATTTCTTCTGCAATATTAGTAATATGATCTCCCGAACGCTCCAATTTACGGAATACACTAACCAAATTGAGATATGGCAATAGGTTATCAGCATGATCTTTTAAATAATCAGCCAACACAGCAGACACACTTCCATTGATGTCATCCAGCAAATTATCTTTTGCAAAAACAGATGTGGCAAGCTCAAGGCTTTCTTCATCCAATGCACGCTTAGTAATTTCTAGCATCGAGAGCACTTCCGCCTGCATCTCTTCCAATCGCAAACGTTTTAACAGTTCACTATCAAGAGCCGGCTCATCACAGTTAATAACAAAACGGGCAATGCTTTCCGCAAAATCACCCAAACGCTCAAGATTTGTATTGATTTTCAGCATAGCAAGAACAAAACGAAGATCTATTGCTACAGGGTTGTAAAGAGCAATCACATCTTCCACATCACTATCTATCTTGAGTTCGAAGGCATTCACTCGCTTCTCACGCACAACAACCTGTCGGGCCAGTTCCTTGTCAAGGGTCAACACAGCCTCACCCGCTCTATCAAGCTGGCTATAAACAAGCGTCCACATTTCATCTATCTCTTTCTTCAGCAAAAGAAGTTCTGATTCTATAAACTTTACCATCTTTATTCTAATATTTATGAATTATCTATGTTCTATGCAGCGTGGGTACAAATATACCAATTTATCCGAATCTTCCGGTAATATAGTTCTGAGTTTGTTCTTTTAATGGATTTGTGAAAATTTTCTTTGTCTCTCCAAACTCGACCATTTCTCCCAGATAAAAGAAAGCCGTTTTATCACTAACACGTGCTGCTTGTTGCATGTTGTGCGTCACAATAACAATGGTGTATTCTTTCTTAAGCTCATGAATCAACTCTTCGACCTTTGCTGTAGAGATGGGGTCGAGTGCTGATGCAGGTTCGTCCATAAGCAATACCGAAGGCGATACAGCCATAGCACGGGCAATGCAAAGGCGTTGTTGCTGACCTCCGGAGAGAGCGTAAGCTGATTCCTTCAATTTATCTTTCACTTCATTCCACAAAGCAGCTCCTTTCAAGGTCTCTTCCACACGCTGACGAATTAACGTTTCATCTTTCACGCCATTCACCCGAAGTCCGTATGCCACATTCTCAAAAATGCTTTTCGGAAAAGGGTTGGGTCGCTGAAAGACCATTCCTACATTCTTTCTCAGCTCATCTACCTCCACTCCTTTCTCGTAGATATTGAGATTATCTATCAGAATTTCTCCGGACATGCGTGTACCGGGTATCAAATCATTCATTCGGTTAAAGAGTCTCAGGAAAGTGGATTTTCCACAACCTGACGGTCCGATGAATGCAACCACCGATTTCTCTTCTATGAGCATGCTAATGTTCTTTAGTGCATGAAAATCACCATACCAGAAGTTAACATCACGAGTAGTAATTTTGTTATTTACCATTATTTTTCTCTATTGAATTTACAAGATCAAAAAAAACTTCACGAATGATTAATTCGTCTTTACTTTCTTTTCGAAATACTTTCGCAAAGCATTGGCCAGCAGATTGACGGCCAGAATGATTACGATTAAAACCAAAGCTGTACCATAGGCCAAAGGTAACTGCGCTTCCATATCCGTTCCGCTAGTGGCGATAACATATAAATGATAAGGCAGTGCCATGCACTGATCGAACATGCTGTGAGGCAGTTGTGGCAAAAAGTATGCGGCACAGGTAAAGAGGATCGGAGCCGTTTCTCCGGAAACGCGACCCAGAGCAAGAATAAGACCTGTAATGATGTTGGGCATACCCATAGGCAAAACAACATGCCAGATCGTTTGCAATTTTGTGGCACCCAATGCTCGACTTCCCTCACGCAAACCATCCGGAATAGCTTTCAAAGCTTCTTCCGTGGTACGTATCACCAGAGGCAGGCATAGTAAACCTAACGTAAGAGATCCTGCAAGTATACTGTCACCAAAGCCCAGATAGTTGACAAAGAGTGCCATGCCAAAGAGCCCAAATACAATGGAAGGGATTCCACTCAGGTTATTGGTCATCACCCTGATAAATCGCACAAGCTTACCTTTAGGTGCATATTCATTCATGTAAATACCACTCATTATACCTATTGGAAAAGCGAAAAGCGCGCTACCAATCATCAAATAGAAAGTACCCACAATAGCCGGCCAAATGCCCCCGCCAGTCATTCCATCTTCAGGAGCGGTAGTGATGAAGTCCCAACTGATAACACCTATACCTTTATATATAATAAAGCCTAAGATGGCAAATAAGATAAGCACCACACACAAACTTAATAAGCGGAACAGGCCAAATGCTATCAATTGAGACCTGCGTTTAGCTTTCGATCCGGAAATACTATTCTTTATAACTAAATTGTCCATCGTTTTTTTATTTTCTTTTTGAAGAAATGGCTTCAACGCTAAAGTTTATAATCAAAGTAATGAAAAACAGTACCACACCCAGCAAAAACAAAGCCTGATAGTGTGCCCCTCCGGCAGGAGCTTCACCCAATTCCGCCGCAATCGTGGCGGGAATGGTTCGCAATGGTTCGAGAATAGTGGTAGGAATCACAGCAGCATTACCCGTTACCATCAGCACCGCCATTGTTTCGCCAATAGCTCGACCGATGCCCAACACCACTCCTGACGTAATGCCTGAAATAGAATAAGGGATGACTACTTTATAAATCGTCTGCCACTGAGAAGCACCAAGAGCCAAACTAGCTTCGCGCATAGCCCGAGGACAATTACGCATGGCGTCTTCAGTGACCGTAATAATGGTAGGTAAAGCCATGATAGCAAGTACCACACTACCAGCTAATCCGGTTTCACCCACAGGCAAATCGAAAAGTTTCTGTATGAACGGCACAATGACAATGAGTCCAAAGAAGCCATAGACAACAGAAGGAATACCACTAAGCAATTCAATGATAGGTTTGAGAATATTGCGTGTACGAGGTGCAGCAACTTCGGACATATAGATTGATACGGACAAACCGAATGGCAACGCAATCAATATGGCAAACAAACTGACCCATAAAGTACCTGTTATCAGTGGTAAAAAGCCAAATTGTGGAGCCGGTGTAGCCGTAGGAAACCATTCTGCTCCAGCTAGTACATCTGTAAGAGATATGGTATTATCCTTAATTAAATGTATATTGCTGCCTTCAACAATAAATTGAGCCGGGACAAAGGCGATGATTCCGGGCGTTTTTTCAACTAACTCGCAAATTTTAGCCCCTGCGTGTTCATAAGCATCACCCAGTTCTGCTTCTGTATAATATCGGGTAATGTCTTCCAACCTGAAAACTTTAATAGGCAGGTCTTTCCCACCTAACTGCTTCCAATTGGTGATTTCTTCATCGAAAACCCCTTTTATTTGAGCAGAATTCAACTTACTTACAGCAGTGCCTTTGTTTAAAGCCAGCACATAGCCATCTTCAATCACCTTGCTTCTAAACAAACCGAAAGCCTCAGTAAACAGGAACAAGACGATCAATACGATGGTAATACTTGTTACGAATCCGCTACAAGTAAGTATACCAGCGACTATTTTCTCAAAATACTTCTTCATACCTTATTATTTGATGCTGCAAAGAAACTCAGTTATCATTAAGATGATGTGTCTTTGAGTTGAAGGAATTGTTTCAAAAGTATTACGTTTTGATTACGAACACCTTCTGATCGGTTTTTGTAACCTAAATGAAATATTAGTTTCCGAGATTTGCAAAGAACAATTTCGCCCGATTATTTAATGATAATAATAAATAAACCTCTTTTATTTAATTGTATGAAAGCTAAAAACCTATTCGTATTTGTATTTGCTATTTATGCTATTGCAGCTCAGGCACAACGCATAAAAGGTAGTGACACTGTGCTACCGGTCTCTCAGCAAACAGCCGAACGCTACATGAAACTTCATCCCGAAGCCAGAGTAACTGTTACCGGAGGAGGTAGTGGTGTAGGAATATCGGCCTTGTTAGATAACACAACGGATATAGCGATGGCTTCCCGAGGAATAAAGTTTAGCGAAAAGATGAAACTTAAAAAAGCTCAGCAGAATGCCACAGAGGTGATTATTGCGTATGATGCCTTGGCAGTGGTTGTGCATCCGTCGAACCCGGTAAGACGACTTACACGGGCCCAACTGGAAGCCATCTTTAGAGGTAAAATAACCAATTGGATGCAAGTGGGAGGTGATGATCGTAAGATCGTGGTCTATTCACGCGAAACTTCTTCGGGTACTTACGAGTTCTTCAAAGAAAACGTGCTTAAAAACAAAAACTATATGAGCAGTAGTCTTTCTATGCCTGCTACAGGAGCTATTATTCAATCGGTAAGCCAAACAAAAGGTGCAATCGGTTACGTGGGATTGGCTTATCTTTCACCAAGAGTGAAAGCCATACAAGTTTCTTACGATGGTAAGAATTTTGTAGCACCTTCCGTAGAAAACGCAACGAAAAAACTGTACCCTATTGTACGACCACTTTTTTTCTACTACAACAGCCACAACAAACAGCTGGTAGATCCTTTTATACACTTTGTTCTTTCGCCCGAGGGACAGGAGATTATAAAAAAGAGCGGATATATTCCGGTGCACTAGGTTATCATAAAAAAATATCATATTTTTGTGGCCTCAAATTAAGTAAACACGTGCTATCATGACGGATATTAAAGAAGAATCGGGCGAAAAGAAAAGCCTTAATTTTATTGAGCAGGCCATAGAGAGTGATCTAAAAGAGGGAAAAAATGCGGGAAAGATACAGACCCGATTCCCACCTGAGCCCAACGGGTATCTCCATATCGGTCATGCCAAAGCTATTTGCATGGATTTCGGCGTGGCAAAAAAATATGGAGGAATATGCAATCTACGCTTCGATGACACTAATCCGGTAAAAGAAGATACCGAATATGTAGACTCTATCATGGAAGATATTCAATGGATGGGCTTCCAATGGGAAAACATCTATTATGCTTCCGACTACTTTCAACAACTGTGGGACTTTGCCGTGGAACTTATAAAGCAAGGCAAGGCGTATATAGATGAACAAACTGCTGAAGAGATAGCCAAACAAAAAGGTACTCCTACGCAAGCAGGTACCGAAAGCCCCTACCGTAACCGCCCAGTGGAGGAGAACTTAACTCTTTTCAATAAGATGAATACGGGAGAAATAGAAGAAGGAGCCATGGTGCTACGTGCCAAAATAGATATGGCCAACCCTAACATGCACTTCCGTGACCCAATCATCTATCGGGTGATCAAGCATCCTCACCATCGCACCGGTGATGCATGGAAAGCCTATCCGATGTACGACTTCGCTCATGGACAAAGTGATTATTTCGAAGGTGTCACCCACTCCATCTGCACGCTGGAATTTGAAGTTCACCGTCCCTTGTACGATTACTTTGTAAACGAACTGAAGGAGACTCCTTTGGCCGGAGAAGCCGGATATCGCCCTCGACAAATGGAATTCAACCGATTAAACCTGACATATACAGTAATGAGTAAACGCAAATTACTTACACTGGTTAAAGAAGGATTAGTGAGCGGATGGGATGATCCCCGTATGCCAACTATTTGCGGATACCGCCGACGAGGTTATTCTCCCGAATCTATCCGGAAGTTTATTGATATGATAGGTTATACGAAATATGAAGCGTTGAATGATGTTTCATTACTTGAAGCGGCACTGCGTGAAGACCTAAACACACGTGCAACCCGTGTTTCTGCCGTACTGAACCCGGTTAAGCTTGTCATCACCAATTACCCCGAAGGGCAAGTGGAAGAGATGGAAGCGATCAACAACCCCGAAAATCCGGAATCAGGCATGCACCACATCCAATTTAGTCGCGAGCTTTGGATGGAACGCGAAGACTTCATGGAAGATGCTCCAAAGAAATTCTTTAGAATGACTCCCGGACAGGAAGTACGTTTAAAAAACGCTTATATTGTGAAATGTACAGGATGTAAGAAAGACGAAAATGGCGAAATAACGGAAATTTACTGCGAATACGATCCTCATACCCGCAGTGGTATGCCCGAGAGTAATCGTAAAGTGAAAGGCACTCTTCATTGGGTAAGTTGCACGCATTGTCTACCTGCAGAAGTTCGGTTGTACGACCGCCTGTTCAAAATAGAGAACCCGGGTGCTGAAGTTGATTCCGACTTCCGCGAACTTTTAAATTCCGAATCGCTTACAGTATTGACAAATTGCTACGTAGAGAAGTATTTGAGCGAGCTAAAGCCCTACGCTTATCTTCAATTCCAACGCATCGGCTATTTCAATATAGACAAAGAATCAACACCCGAAAAACTCATATTCAACCGCACAGTCGGTTTAAAAGATACTTGGGGAAAAATAAATAAACAATAACCCGCAAAAATAATTGCGGAAAATAGAGAATAAATATATATTTCAATGAACGATAAGCAAGTTCAAGAATTGGTCCTTCAATACGAGAAAATGAAGGGGGAAAACAAAAGTGTCTACTTTGAAACAGAACAAATAATTGAGATAGCAAACGTATATAGTGATGAAAAAGAAGACGGAAAAGCTCTATCTGTTATAGACTATGGCTTAACTTTTCATCCGAATAATACGGAACTCTTGATCGAAAAAGCCTATATTTATATAGATAAAGATCAAATGGAACAAGCAGAGGTAATACTAAACAGTATTACTGAGACCTACTCCAGAGAGTTTAAAATGCTGAAAGCTGAGCTATTGCTCAAAACGAATAGATTAAATGAAGCCAACGAGATATTCAACAATCTGGAAGACCGAGAAGAGATAGAAACTGTTCTTGAGATATCTGATTTGTATATTGAGAAGGATTATATAAAAGAAGCCCTTTCCTTGCTAGAGCCAATGATTGAAAAGATTCAACCTGAAACAAATCAGAAAGACTATGACGATTTCGCAAGCTCACTACTCAACTGTTATGTCTCCAACGGTCAATATGATTTGGCCGCCAAATGGTGCAACAAATTATTAGATGCACATCCATACCAAATTGAATGCTGGCTGACTCTTTCGACCATCTATACGAATATGAAAGAATACAGCAAAGCGTTAGAAGCTGCTGATTTCGCTTTAGCTATTGAACCGGATAACCAGGACGCAAAAATAAGAAGAAGCATTTGCTTAAAACTCATGGGAGAACTAGAGGAATCGAGTAGTTTATTTAATGAGGTATTAAACGAATTACCACTACCTAAAGAATATACATACTCCTTAGCCGGAACAATGTTTCTGGAGACAGGCCAATGGAAAGAAGCTTATAATGAGTATAGCAAAGCATTGGAGATTAGCGTTATTGAAGATATTTTTTTGCTCTGCGAATTATATAAAAACACAGTGTATTGCCTCACAAAAATGGAATCTTATGACGAGGCCTACGAACTAGCCCAAAAAGGAAAACAAATATTCCCTGACGAAATTGATCTTGATGTCAGCCTTGGAATAATATACCTTCAAAGAGGAGAAGAAGAGAAAGCATGGAAGCAATGGAACTTTAATCCGACAAAAAAACCTGAATTAAAAGCCATTGTCGATGCAAAGTTCGAGATTGGATTGCATTGTTTCAAAGCCGGAAAATATGAGTGGGCAAAAATACTGTTTACAGAAATAAAAGAATTAGATCCTCAGTTTGAAGATATTGAGCAATATCTGGCATGTGCTTATTTAATGTTGAAAGATGCAGTGAATTTCAATAAACATAACAACTTAGCAGATGAACCGCTCAAAATAGCAGATATATATAGTATACTCGGCTATGAAGAAGAGGATGACAAATCAGAAATCGCTTCTTCGATCAATTCGATTTTGGATGATTTAAATAGAAAAATACAATAAAGTATCAATTAACATTTGAGTTGAATTATGGAATCAGTTACTTTTATACAATGGTGTCTTGATCATTTGAATTACTGGACCATCACACTGTTGATGGCTATAGAAAGTTCTTTCATTCCATTTCCTTCGGAAGTTGTAGTTCCTCCAGCCGCCTACAAAGCAGCAATAGGAAAAGAACTGAATATTTATCTGGTTATTCTGTTTGCTACCATCGGGGCCAATATCGGAGCCATCATAAACTACTATCTGGCCAGATGGTTGGGACGCCCCATCATTTATAAATTTGCCAACAGCCGTTTTGGACACATGTGTCTTATTGACCAGACTAAAATAGAACATGCTGAGATTTATTTCGATAAGCACGGCGCACTGTCTACTTTCATTGGAAGATTGATTCCGGCTGTCCGTCAGCTCATTTCAATTCCTGCGGGATTAGCACGTATGAAACTGAGTACTTTTCTTATTTATACTACACTGGGAGCCGCCATCTGGAACAGTATTTTAGGAGCTATTGGCTACTACCTTGCCAGTGTTCCAGGTATCAAAACAGAACAAGAATTATTGGAGAAAGTTACGGAATACAGCCATGAACTAGGTTATATTTTTATTGGCATTGGCCTCTTTATTGTGATCTTTTTGATCTATAAAGGTATGAAGAAAAAGTAGCAACATGCTGCCCGATACATTAAAAAAATAAACGATTAGCAAAGCCTGTTTTTGCTAACCGTTTGTTTTGAGAATCTACAATTATTAATCACTTACTTACCAAGTACCGCAGATAACGCTTTTTCATAATCAGGCTCTTGAGTAATCTCCGGTACAAGTTCTGTATACACCACTTTGCCGTCTTTATCTAGCACAACAACTGCACGTGCCAATAGTCCATGAAGAGGTCCATCAGACATTAGCAATCCATAATTATCAGCAAAGGTGGATGGACGAAAGTCTGATAATGCAATCACATTGGTTATTCCCTCTGTGCTACAAAAACGTCCGTGAGCAAAAGGCAAATCTTTAGAAATTGCCAACACTACAGTCTCCGGAAGAGAAGAAGCCAATTTATTGAACTGACGTACTGATGTAGCACAAACGCTCGTATCCAAACTTGGGAAAATATTCAATATCACATTTTTACCTTTCAATTCGCTTAAAGACAAATCAGATAAATCTGTTTTAGTTAATGCAAAATCGGGAGCCAACGCTCCTACTTTAATAAATTCGCCACTAATCTTTACCGGTTGTCCTTTAAAATTTGTTGTTGCCATAATTCAATCTATAATTTATACTTTAAAAATTTATTCGATTTATAAAAGAAACAAACTCACTTCAAATAAGTTCAAAAGGAATAGCTACAAAAAAACTCTCCCTCCGACCTGAAAGGCTGAAGGGAGAGTATTAGCATAAATATCTTATTTATTGCAACGTAAATTCTAGCGTAGAACGGATATCAGTAGATGAAGCACCTATATATATCTTGAATTTGCCGGCCTCAGCTGTCCATTTGCTCTCTTTATCATTATAAAACTTCAGATCATCAGCCGTTATGGTAAAAGTCACCGCTGTCTCTTCACCGGGTGCTAAAGCGATCTTTTTGAATCCCTTAAGTTCTTTCAACGGGCGAGCAAAGGTGCACTTCTCGTCTCCAATATAAAGCTGAACAACCTCTTTACCCGCTACTTTTCCTATATTCTTCACCGGAATAGTCACTACAAGCGTACCATCTTCAGGCATCGTTTTATCAGAGATAACTGCTTTACCGTAGCTAAAGCTCGTATAACCCAATCCATGTCCGAAAGAGAACAAAGCAGGAATCTTTTTGGTATCGTGCCAACGATAACCTACTAGAATATCTTCCTTATATTCCTGATTAATACTATCACCGGGGTAACTTATTTGTCCGAATGAGTGTGCAGCATTATCTCCTAATTTCACAGGAAAAGAAAAAGGCAATTTACCGCTAGGGTTAACCTCTCCACTCAAGACATTGGCAATAGCATTACCCGATTCAGACCCTAGATACCAAGCTTGTAAGATAGAAGGAACCTCTTTCACCCAGGGCATCTCTACAGCATTACCACTAATGAGAACCATCACCATCTTCTTATTTACTTTCAACAGACCGCTAATTAATTCATTCTGTCCGAAAGGAAGTGCATAACTTTCACGGTCTCCCGCTTCACAATCTTGCAGATGATTTTTATTCAGTCCACCAATAAAGATCACAACATCAGCATCTGTTGCCTGCTTAATAGCCTCTGCACGAAGGGAGTCAAGCACTGAAGTAGGAATTTTGTTTATCTTCTCATACATCACACGACCAGAATCATATCCTTTAGCGTAAACGACTTTATCGCCATACTTAGCCAGTAAACCTGCTAATGGAGAAACTTCATTCTTAACTTTTAAGGCAGAAGAGCCTCCACCTTCAGTCAACCGACGGGTTGCATTTTCTCCCACCACTAAAATTTTATTATATTTTGCTCCATCCAAAGGAAGCAGTGCCGGTATTTTTTTAGAAAGCGGAGTATTCTTCAATAACACGATACCCTCTTCGGCTACTGTACGAGAAACCTTGTTATGCTCTTCAGAAGTGAATGAACCCCACGGCTTCTTGCTATCCATTGCTGTACGGAAGATTAATCGCAAAACACGACTTGCCTTGTCGTCAATGGTAGACATAGGCACTTTACCCTCTTTAAGCATCTGCAAATAAGGCCTTGCCAAGTAATAATCATCATAAGTAAATGCCGATTCGGAGATTAAACCATCGGTATAAGAGCCCATCTCAATGTCAAGACCATTGAGTGCCGCCTCACGAGTATCGTGTGCCCCACCCCAATCGGTGATTACAGCTCCATCAAATTTCCATTCTCCTTTTAAGATCTTCTGCAATAACAAATCACTGTGACAAGCATGCTGCCCACGCACCTTGTTATATGAACCCATAATACTCCAAACGCCTCCTTTTTGGACAGCCGCTTTAAAAGCCGGTAAGTAAATTTCGTACAACGCCCGATCACTCAGCTCCACATTAATATGCCCACGCCATGTTTCCTGATTATTAAGTGCATAATGCTTCACACAAGCCGCTACACCGTTCTTCTGAACCTCTTGTATATAAGGAACTACCATCGTCGATGCAAGGAAAGGATCCTCACCTAGGAACTCAAAGTTGCGTCCATTAAGCGGTGTACGATAAATATTCACCCCAGGACCAAGTAATACATCTTTTCTCCGATAGCGAGCTTCTTCACCGATAGCCTTTCCATAGATAGCAGACATCTCCGGATTCCATGTGGCTGCCAGGCAAGTCAATGCAGGGAACGCCGTACACGAATCATTCGTCCATCCGGCCGCTCCCCAAGAATTCCACAAGATTTCTTCACGTACCCCATGTGGACCATCACTCATCCATAGTTCGGGTATTCCCAAACGAGGAACTCCCGAACTACTAAATTTACTTTGCGCATGGCAAAGTTTTACTTTTTCTTCCAGAGTCATCCGACTAAGCGCATCTTTTACTCTATCTTCTATTGATTTCGTATCATCCAGATACACCGGCTTTTGTGCTTTACCCGGCAAAGCAAATAAAATTGCCATAACAAACACTGTAATTAGTTGTTTTTTCATGTCACTTAGTATTATAATTATGTTAATTTATAGCTATAATTTATTGGCGTTGAGTGTTATTGTCGATTCCGGCAAACCTTCTGAAGCAGCTTTTAGTTCAATTCGATCTTTTGTTCCATTATTTTGCACCACCACCAAACATTTACCATAAAAGGCTTTTCGCTGTGGTGCTTTGAAACTCTCCAAAGAAGTAGGACTGCCATTGTCCACCCCGGCTATAAGAGCAGCACCACTTATGGTAAAGCAAACTAAATTATCTGCATTCGGACAAAGATTGCCCTCCTTATCCAGCACTTCCACTGTCACAAAACTAAGATCCTTGCCATCAGCAGTAATCGTTTTACGATCAGCTGTCAGTCGTAATTGTGCAGGAGCACCAGCCGTATGAATCTCGCGAGTTAGCACCTCTTTTCCGGCTTTGCGAGAGACAACTTTCACCGTTCCAGGTTCATAATCAACTCTCCAACTCACATGATAAACATCTTTTGCCTTTTTCTTTATTCCCTGAGATTTACCATTCACAAACAATTCCACCTCATCCGCATTATTATAATAGGCCCAAAGATCGACCTTCTGTCCCTTTTTCCAATTCCAGTGCGGAAAAAGATGCAGTACTTCTTTATCTGTCCACTCGCTCTGATACATATAATAGATATCTTTGGGGAAACCGGCTAAATCTATTATTCCAAAATAAGAACTATGAGCCGGCCACCCAAAAGGAGTAGGCTCACCAATATAATCAAAACCTGTCCAAACATACAATCCACTGATAAAATCATTATTCTTCACCATACGCCAAGTGTCTTCGTGGGTAGTACCCCACGGCACATGACAATTGTCGTAAGATGAACAAGAAAAACTATCGTCATGAAACGGCACATCCCAGCGGGTAGGCCATACATACATCGAATCACTTGGCATACGATAATATCCACGTGTCATCAATGCCGAGGTTGCTTCCGTTACGATAAAAGGTTTATTGGGAAAATTCTTAGGGACATCTTTAAAATAAGTTTCATGATAATTGAATCCAATAATATCCAATGCGCCTGAACGGAACAAGTGGTTATTAGGATCCGGCTCATTATTGCCGGCAGTTACCGGTCGCGTTGGATCGAGTTGTTTAATCATATCCACCAGTTTCTTAGTCAGCAACGAGTTTACACTCATCTGTTTTCCATCCATAGCCAAAGTCTTAGGATCGCGTTTCATGTTCAATAAAAGGTTTGCTGCCTTAATATCAAGTGTATCCGCATCAGCGTGTGTCCACTGTTCCAACACTTCGTTGCCAATGCTCCACATAAAGATGGATGGGTGATTACGATCTCTGGTAATGTGATCTGTCAGATCACGTTCGTGCCATTCATTAAAGTATCGAGAATAATCGTATGTCGTCTTTCTCTTTCTCCACATATCAAAAGTCTCATCCATCACGATGAATCCCATACGATCACAAAGATCAAGCAGCTCAGGTGCAGGCGGGTTATGACTACAACGGATAGCATTACACCCCATTTCACGTAGAATCTCCAATTGACGCTCTATCGCACGTACATTCACTGCTGTCCCTAAGCAGCCCATATCATGATGTTGGCAAACTCCTTTAATTTTAAGCTGCTTCCCATTTAATATAAAACCTTTCTGGGCATCAAAAGAAAAATTGCGAATACCTATCGGAGTTTCATAATTGTCAAGAATCTTCCCATCGACCTCTATCTCAGTTCGCAACATATACATATATGGGTTATCCAAACTCCAAAGAACAGGTCTCCTTATCACAAATTCTTGTTTTATCTCTGCAACAGATTGCTTAGTAATTGCTGTAGAAGGAGACACGGTACGTGTTACCTCTCCTCCATTAGCATCGTAAAGTATAGACACAACTTCCGCATGAACAACTGCATTTGAATCGTTCCGTACTTTCGTAGCAATAGCCACCGTAGCAGTCTCCATACTTACAGCAGGCGTAGTCACATACGTACCCCAAAGATCAACATGCACAGCATTGGTCATCGTGAGCCATACGTTGCGATAGATGCCCGATCCACTGTACCAACGTGAATTAGGCTGTTCACTATTGTCCACCCGTACAGCCAGTACATTCTTCTCTCCTTGTTTTATGTACGGAGTAAGGTCGTGACGAAAAGATATATACCCATAAGGACGAGTGCCCAATGAGATACCATTGATAAATACCTCAGCATTCATATATACTCCATCAAAGTCAATAAAGACTTTTTTACTAGCCATAGCAGCATCGGGCACAAATGATTTGCGATACCAGCCTATGCCTCCCAGCAAAGCACCACCACCACATCCAGCAGGGTTTATTTCATCAAAAGAGCCTTCTATTGACCAGTCGTGAGGAAGAGTCAACTTTTTCCACTGCGAATCATCAAACATCGGATTAGAAGCTTCCGGAGTATCTCCCAGATGAAATGTCCATTCGTTATTGAAACTCACCCGCTCGCGAACCACCTTAGGAGCACTACAAGCTGTAAACAGAATTGCAAGTGAGAAGGTCGAACCAAGAATAAATAAAAGAGTTATCATAGCTGTCGACTTTGGATTCTCTGAGAAACGGATGATTCTCTGCGTAGAAAGACTTTCATTTGAAGCATTCTGTATACTCATCGTTCATTTTTTAAAGTTTCACACTCGTTTTTGTACCGTTGTACTTCACTAGTTGACCTTTAGCACTCAGATTGAAAGCTTGTGCTTTCGTTTCACTAACTAGTACCACGTTAAATGACCGTTCTTTAAGCATTCCCGCAAATTCACCCTGACGTTGTCCAATAGTCAACGAGTGCGTAGCCTCATCATAAGTAAAGGGAATAGTAGCATACTTGCCCTTTTCATAGTTATAATTTACACCTTCATCTTCATACAAAGTAAACGAACCATTTTGTCCGGCATACACATACAACGTTATCTTATCTGCCGGTTTCTCATCACTATATTGCATATCCGGTCCATATGGAATAATCGCTCCTTCGCGTATATAAAGCGGAATACGTTCATAAGCTGCCTGCACCTTTAATTGCTGGCCACCAGAGATATGTTTCCCTGTATAAAAGTCATACCAACCTGAAGTTTTAGGAAAATAAACCTCTCTTTCACGCGCACCATAAGTATATACAGGGCATACCATCAATGCGGGACCAAACATATATTGATCACCAATATTATTCACTTTCGCATCTTTGGAAAAATCCATCACAAGTGCCCTCATAATGGTATAGTCATTAAAGTACGTCATCCCCGCCATTGAATAGATATAAGGCATCAGGTTATAGCGAAGTTTTGTATAATACAGTATTGATTTATAAGCAGGATGATTCTCCGGAGCAATGTTCCATATCTCGCGAAAAGGGAATTGTCCGTGTGCACGAAAGAGAGGTGCAAAAGCACCAAACTGGTACCAACGAGTATTCAACTCTCTCCATTCCTTATAATCTGCATTTTCCTGACCCGTTTTATTAAATTCGTACTGCCCTTGTTCGTATCGTTTTTCCACACAGAACCCCCCAATATCCATTGTCCAATAAGGGATACCACTCATTGAAAAATTTAGTCCAGCAGAAATTTGTGCTTTCATATCTTCCCAACGAGTAGCAATGTCACCACTCCAAGTAGCGGTAGAATAACGTTGCAGTCCGGCAAATCCGGAACGGGTAAGTAAAAATACGCGCTTGTCCGGGTCTGCTCCGCGCTGTCCGTCGTAGATAGCTTCTGCGTTCATCAACGCATACGCATTGAAATACTTAGTGGAAGGTCCTAATGCGGTAGGACCACAAAGTTTTTTACGATACTCCATGTCTGTACAATCGCGCACATTGGGCTCGCTGGCATCCATCCACCATGAGTCAATACCCAACGAATAAAGATGATCTTCCATCTGCTTCCAGAACAATTTACGGGCATCCGCACTATATGCATCATAGAAAGAGCCAACATATCCCGGACCTACCCAGTCGCGTATACTATCTTTCACGGCTTGCTGATACATCCATCCTTTGTCATTGAACTCTTTATAATGTTCAGTCGTGATATAAAACTTAGGCCATACAGAAATCATCATCTTAGCGTGCATAGCATGAATAGAGTCGACCATTCCCTTTGGATCAGGAAAGCGGGTCTTATCAAATTCATGACTACCCCATGCATTCTCAGGCCAGTAACTCCAATCGAGTATAATATTGTCAATAGGAATCTGTCGACGGCGAAATTCTTTTAACGTTCCCAGAATCTCTTCTTGAGTTTTATAACGTTCACGACTTTGCCAGTATCCCATCGCCCATTTGGGCATTATTTGCGACTTTCCGGTAAGCGTACGATATCCGGCAATCACCTCATCCATTGATTTTCCATAAACAAAATAATAATCGATTTCATCTCCCATCTCGCTAAAAAGAGCCAATTCATTTTGTTTCTTTTCAGACACAGGAGAAAGCACCCTCAGTCCACAATATGACACAACTCCATCCGGTTTCCATTCAATTCGTAAAGGAACACGTTTGCCCGCTTCCATCTTCAAAGTGAACTTATAACTATTTGGATTCCAAGCCGTACGCCAGCGTTCAGGTACTATCACTTGATTATTGACATAAACCGTTACATAACCCGCATAATAAAGTTGAAAATGAAAATCACCATTTTCTTTTGCCTCTATCTCACCTTGATAAGTCACATGTGCCCCATCAAGCGGAAAACCTTGTGGCAGATTCTTGATTGATTGAATATCCTCATAACAAATCGCTTCTTCCAAACGAGTAAGCGTTTGCATCTTTCGCCGGGGTGCAGGTACATAGGTGGCCGTAAGTCCACCTTTTACTCCTTTATTATCATAGAGAGTAAGTGCATTATTCAGTTGTGCGTAATCACGTTCATCGCCAAAACGACTGAGTGAATAATTATCCCATAAGATACCATAATTTTTATTGGATAAAACAAAAGGTACAGTTACCTTCGTGTTATATTGAAACAGCGATTCGTTTCTTCCTTTGTAGTTAAACTCATCTGATTGGTGTTGTCCCAAACCGTAAAAGGCCTCATCGTTAGTAGATTCAAAGACCTGTCTCATCGTGTACCCCTTGGTGTTCTCCACTTCAATAGGAGTAAAACTCTTACCACCACCTTTGCGCTCACTCAAGATGGGCTTCCCTGCCAAATCAGTAAATGTGACTTCTCCCGTTTCCATGCAAACAACAGCATGTAGTGCAGCCGTAGAAACCACTACTGCCCCTTTCTTTTCCTCTACAGAAAATTTTCCTGAAGATTGCCAAGGTACGATGATTAAGCTCTTTGTTGTAGAAAACGCATTGTCAGGAGTTGCCGAAACATGGATTACTTTATCGTTAACCACTTCCAACCTCACTAATCTTACATCCGTTGATTGTTTTTGGTTTAGCATCACAATGACTCCATCCGGAGTCTTCTCATACTGTGCTTGGGCACACGAAGCAAATAATAGTCCCGCCAAGAAACAGAGATGTGTGTTTTTCATCTTACTCTATATATTTAATTGATAAAATTCTATATCGTAAAAATACAACTTTAACGCAACTCCAACACAATTCTTTGTGTTCTATTCAGGGCTCATTTGTTTAGTATAGGGTTATTGTATGTTTCCTCATAGGGTGCTTTTTGTTAAATATCAGATTTTCGTTTTTGTCTCAGGTTCTTTTTTCATATTCGCTTGATACATAGAAGGTAGCATTCCAAATTCATCTCTGAAGTATTTACTGAAGTATTTCGGATTATTAAAGCCTACTTCATAAGCGATCTCAGAAACATTCTGTTGACTCTCTCGAAGTAATTGGGCAGCGCGTTTCAATCGCAGAGTTCGTATAAATTCTACCGGCGATTTACCGGTAATATGCATCAACTTCTTGTACAGATGTACCCTACTCATTCCTAGTTCTCTGCTCAATTCTTCCACAGAAAGTTCACTCCTTGAGATATTATCTTCCACATACTGAATTGCTTTTCTTATCAACTTTTCGTCGAGTGGAGTAATCGTTATCTCGCTTGGCTCCGGATCTATCTGCTTGCTGAATTTATCTCTTCTGATTTCTCTCTTTTCGAGCAACTTCTTTATGCGAAGAGACAGAATCTCAAAATTAAATGGTTTGGTGATGTAATCATC
>DBTL01000085.1 GCA_002307035.1 Bacteroides sp. UBA1317 | reverse complement strand
TTGATTAAAAAATAATAGAAAAAAATTGTGATTATAGAAGTAGCAGAATTTATATAAATAGAATGCCAGAGCAAAAGGATAACTTCCTCGCTCTGGCATTTTTGTTTGTCGGTTGGTATAACAAACGTATGGTTCAATTAATTAGGCTTTCGGATCCTCTTTTTTGTTCTTTGGTTCTTTTTTAGCTAACAGTACGATATTGTATACATATTCTGTCATCCACTTTTCAGAGTATCCCAAACGTTCTTTGTACTGGCGTACTGCCGTTGCTGTTTTGTGAACTTCATCGGCTTTCCAGACCTTCTTTGTACATACATCATGTATTGTCTTTTCGGTCATGCCACGTAGCAACTTCTTAAAGAAGGATGGCACACGAAACTTCCACTGCATGAGGTTGCCCATTAGCATCATCAAGTCGTTAGAGAATCCCTGATACATGAAGAGATAAGATTGCACATCATTTTGCGTTTTGCAGTTCTTCTTTATAGACGCATCTATTTCTTTGAAGAACTCTTCGCTAAGACCATAATCTTGCATCAGCATCTTGCGTGCACGTGATTTTTCCGCTAATCCAAGTTTTCCACCTTGAGTGCTGATCTTAAACATGCGTTTAAAGTTGGCTACATCAGGCACAAAGTTAATGTTGGTAATACCTAAATTCACTGCTATCACCGCTTGAAAATAGACCCGTGTCAGAGACACAAAGTCTTCTACATTGCCTACTACCTTATCATTGGCGCCGGCTTCTTTCTTTAACAATTTTGAAAATAAGCTCATTCTTCGAGAGTTATATGATTTATATTATTAAAATTCATAGCGTTTGCAAATGTACAAAACAAAAACCACTTATAATATGATAACCTCCATGCAATCTGCATTGGTAAGCTATTTCAACTTGACAAATGTAGGCAAAAAATTGATTCGTACGGCCACCAGGGCCATTTTAGCTGAATAATTCAAAAAATAAATTATTTCTATACGTTTATTTCGGGAAAGAATGTACTTTTGCCGCTCATTATTAACTAAAACAGTAAAAGGATTATGAAAGAAGTAGTAGAAAAGTTGACCCAATTGGTCGCTGAATTTAGTAAAGACGCTAATGCACAAATTGAAAACGGAAACAAAGCTGCTGGAACACGTGCTCGTAAAGCATCATTGGAAATTGAAAAGCTAACGAAGGAATTTAGAAAAGCATCTTTGGAAGATTCAAAGAATTAATATTTCGAACTCATTTTTCTTATGGAAACACTTGACTTTGCCAAGTAAATGTATTACTTTTGTGAGTGTATTCATAAAGTAGTTTGAAATTAAACTGCGCTAATAGGGGAAGCTTTTGCTTCCCCTATTTTTTTTGGTTTGAAGCCTGTTATTTTGCTCAAAAGACACTGAAAAGTGGGTAAAAGGACGGTTTGGTTTGGTAATCTGCACGGTTCTCTTTCTCGAAAAGACGGTTGCTCTTTGGCAAAGTGCCTATTTGTTATCGGAATAACTCCTTTTTGTCTTCTGAGCACGCTTCTTCCGTTAATTATGCGTAATTTATCTCTTGACAAAAATGACCTTACGGAAGTCTCTTTGTCAAGTTCTAAGAAACCCATCGAGAGGCCTTGTGAGAGGGGTTTGTTGAAAGCAGGACTTCAGCGTGTTGAATGTACGTTTTCAACACGCTGAAGTCCTGTTTTCAATACGCTGAAATAGGAAGCTCTCTTTTTAGAGGCTCATTTGTAATAAAAAAACAAAGATGAGTCACCCTTGTTGAATAGGTAACTCACCTTTAATCGATGATTAGTTTCTGAAAACTAATTTTTCACCAAACGAATCGACTACGATCGGTTTGCTCCGATCTACCTCTTGTGCCAATAGTTTCTTAGATAAATCATTGAGCAAGTAGCGTTGTATCGCTCTTTTCACCGGACGTGCTCCGAACTCAGGATCATAACCGGCTTTGGCAATAAACGCTACTGCGTCATCGGTCATTTGCAATTCTACTCCATTCGTGGCAAGCATCTTTTGTACCCCGGCGATTTGTAGCAGCACAATTTGTTTGATCTCTTTTTCCGTAAGCGGCAAGAACATAATTGTTTCGTCAATACGATTTAAAAATTCAGGACGAATAGCTTTCTTAAGCATGTTCATCACTTCCTTCTTCGTTTCTTCCACAATTCCATCTTTGTTTGCATCATTTAGTCTCTCCATCTGGCTTTGAATATAAGCGCTACCCATGTTGGAGGTCATGATGATGATGGTATTCTTGAAGTTTACCATGCGTCCTTTGTTATCTGTCAGACGTCCATCATCGAGTACTTGCAGCAAGATGTTGAATACATCCGGATGTGCCTTCTCTATTTCATCGAAAAGCACTACTGAATAAGGCTTCCTACGGATAGCTTCCGTTAGTTGTCCACCCTCATCGTAGCCTACGTATCCCGGAGGCGCTCCGACCAGGCGGGAAACGCTATGCTTTTCTTGATACTCACTCATATCAATACGGGTCATCATCGTTTCGTCGTCGAACAAGAACTCGGCCAATGCTTTCGCCAATTCCGTCTTACCTACACCGGTTGTACCAAGGAAGATGAACGAACCGATGGGGCGCTTAGGATCTTGCAATCCGGCACGGCTTCGGCGTACGGCATCGGCTACGGCTTCGATGGCTTCATCTTGTCCGATAACCCGTTGATGCAACTCATCTTCAAGCACCAATAACTTGTCCTTCTCGCTTTGTAACATCTTATTCACCGGTATACCTGTCCAGCGAGATACCACGTCGGCAATATCTTCCGCATCTACTTCTTCCTTAATCATGGCACTGTCTCCCTGCATCTCTTGCAGTTTCCGATGAGTATCTTCAATCTCCTTGTCCAGCGCTTGAAGTTTCCCATAGCGAATCTCGGCCACTTTTCCATAATCACCTTCCCGTTCTGCTTTATCGGCCTCAAACTTCAGGTTCTCAATTGCTATTTTGTTTTGCTGAATCTTATTGACCAATGTCTTTTCGCTTTGCCATTTCGCTTTGAAAGAGCTTTCTTGTTCTTTTAATTCGGCAATCTCCTTATTGAGCTGTTTGAGTTTCGAGTCGTCTTTTTCCCGTTTAATGGCTTCGCGTTCAATCTCCAATTGCTTGATTTTACGTGAAATTTCATCTAATTCTTCCGGAACGGAATCCACTTCCATGCGTAGTTTAGCAGCAGCTTCGTCCATCAGATCAATGGCTTTATCCGGTAAGAAACGGTCGGTGATGTATCGACTACTTAGTTCCACGGCAGCTATGATGGCATCATCTGTGATACGCACTTTGTGGTGATTTTCATAACGCTCTTTCAATCCACGTAGGATGGAGATAGTACTCAACGTATCCGGCTCGTTGACTTGCACAATTTGAAAACGACGCTCTAATGCTTTGTCTTTTTCGAAATACTTCTGATACTCATCCAGTGTTGTTGCACCAATGGAGCGCAATTCTCCACGAGCAAGGGCAGGCTTTAATATATTGGCGGCATCCATGGCGCCTTCACCTTTGCCCGCGCCCACCAACGTATGTATTTCGTCGATGAACAAGATCACATTTCCGTCTGACTTAATCACTTCGTTGATGACTGATTTCAAACGCTCTTCAAATTCACCTTTGTACTTAGCTCCCGCCACAAGTGCGCCCATATCGAGAGAATAGACCTGCTTGTTCTTCAGATTTTCGGGCACGTCACCTCTCAATATACGATGTGCCAATCCTTCTACAATGGCAGTTTTTCCCGTTCCCGGTTCACCTATTAATATAGGGTTGTTTTTCGTTCGCCTACTTAATATTTGGAGTACGCGACGTATCTCCTCATCACGCCCGATTACGGGATCAAGCTTTCCGCTACGAGCGGCTTCATTCAGATTGATGGCATATTTCTCCAAGCTCTGATACGTGTCTTCGCTCGATTGTGAAGTAACCTTTTCTCCTTTCCGGAGTTCGCTGATGGCAGAGCGAAGTTCTTTCTCCGTCATACCCGCATCTTTCAGGATGGTAGATGCAACGCTCTTTACCGTTAGTAAGGCAAGTAAGAGATGCTCCAAAGAGACAAACTCATCACCCATTTCTTTAGAGTATTGAGTTGCTTTCTGCAGAACCTCGTTCGCTTCCCGTCCCAGATAAGCTTCTCCTCCTCCTGATACTTTTGCGAGAGAATCGATTTGCTTATCGAGCACAAGAGAGATTTGTTGGCTGTTGACACCCAACTTTTGAAAAATGAAATTGGTGATGTTTTCTCCCACTTTCATCACAGCATGAAGCACATGCACCGTTTCAATGGCTTGCTGCCCCCGGCTTTGGGCCAAGTTCACCGCTTCTTGTACGGCTTCTTGAGATTTAATCGTAAAATTGTTGAAATTCATATTGTTTGTTCTCCTTTCTTCCTGCTAATAAAATAACAACTACTGAGGCGCAAAAGATTTGCCAATGAAGGTAAACTGACTAATTTTCAGGTAATGGGACCTCTTTGGTTGACAAAAAGTCAGATGCCCAGACGGTTTCGTCATTTCTCGTAAGAGTTTCAAGACTATTTATCCGTCTTCGGTTAGCTCTTTTTGGTGGAAAAGGGAAGTGAATGTGTGCAAGTGAAATGATTTTTGTATCTTTATCGCTCTAAAATAGAAAAAAGATTATGGCAGAGAAGATAAAACTAGCTGAAACAGTGATGCTGATTGATGCGGCATATATGAATTTCGTTATAGCAGACTTGAAGAAGAACTTTGAGCGCATGCTTGGACGCTCGTTGCATGAGATTGATTTGTCGCACCTGATGAGTTATTTGGCTTTGGACGCTTCTATCTCTGAAGGAAAGAATGAGATACAAGTACTTTGGGTTTATGATGATCCATCGTCTAAACTACTTCATTGTCATCCTTCCGACTTGAAAGAGGAACTGAACGGGGTAGCTTTTTCTAATACATTGGGGGAGTTTTCTTTTGCCAGCGTTCCGTCAGCGGAGATGGTTTCACGAGAAGATTTGTATTTTGATTTATTCGATATTGTAGTCGATTCGGCTGATGTGAAGAAGGTTATTCTCATTTCCTTTACCGAGGAATACGGTGACAGACTGCATCTGGCGATGGAGAAAGTGACTGAGAAGGAAATGATCCTGTTCTGCATGGATGAGCCTCAACAAGAATCTCGTCATTATTGGGAGATGCTGGCTTATCCTTTGATGCAATCTTTAGGCATTAAAGGCGACGAGTTATCTTAATAAATAGTCATTCTTATGTCTGATTTTCGTCTTAAGGTATTTCTCAGTGTGGCAAAGAATCTTAGCTTCACGAAGGCTTCGCAGGAACTTTTCGTTAGCCAGCCGGCTATCACCAAGCACATTCAGGAGCTGGAAACTACTTACCAAACCCGTTTGTTCGATAGACAGGGCAATAAGATATCCCTGACTGCTGCCGGACAACTTTTGTTGGAGCACAGCGAACGTATTTTGGACCATTATAAGCAGTTGGAGTATGAGATGCATTTGCTGCATAATGCCTATACCGGAGAATTAAAGCTTGGTGCAAGCACTACGATTGCTCAGTATGTGCTTCCTCCTCTGCTGGCAAGTTTTATTGAGAAGTTTCCGCAAGTAAACCTGTCTCTGATGAGTGGCAATTCCCGAGAAATAGAAACGGCTTTACAGGAACACCGCATCGATTTGGGTTTAGTTGAAGGTATTGTCCGCTTGCCTAACCTAAAGTACACCGATTTTTTGGAAGACGAGCTGGTAGCCATTGTGCATCCGGGCAGTAGGCTGACTATTGGTGATGAAGTTCTTCCCGAAGATTTGCAGCGTATTCCGTTGGTACTTCGTGAAAGAGGATCGGGAACATTGGATGTATTTGAGAAAGCGTTGTTGCAACACGATCTGAAACTCTCGTCACTTAACGTTTTGTTATACTTGGGCAGTACGGAAAGCATCAAACTTTTCTTGACCAACTCTGATTGCATGGGAATTGTCTCCGTTCGTTCTGTCAGACGTGAGCTCTTTTCCGGTTTGTTTAGGGTGGTAGAGATAAAAGAGATGCCTTTGCTTCGAACATTTAGCTTTGCTCAACTGCAAGGGCAGGAGAGTGGACTCTCGCAAGTATTTATGCAATTCGCCATGCATCATAACAATCAGTTATAGTGCATAAGTAGAAACGATTAGCTTTAATGCGACAACCTTCCTACCTTTGCAGCCATAAAGAAATTAAATAATAAATTATGGGTGCATTCTTTCAATCGCTAAAGGCGAACAATAAAACGATCTACGTGTCACTGCTTATCGTTTTAGCTTTCTTTCTTCTCTTAGATTATATTCCTGCTTTGTCGACCTATTCTTCATGGGTTACTCCTCCGGTAGCTTTGTTCCTTGGCTTGGCTTTCGCTTTGACATGCGGGCAGGCACATCCTAAGTTCAACAAGAAAGTTTCCAAATATTTATTGCAATATTCAGTTGTGGGGTTGGGCTTTGGCATGAATCTTCAAGCCTCGCTTGCTTCAGGTAAGGATGGGATGGCGTTTACCGTTATTTCGGTGGTGGGTACAATGCTACTCGGCTGGTTCATCGGCCGTAAGCTGTTGAAAGTAGATAGAGACACTTCTTATCTGATAAGTTCCGGTACGGCTATTTGTGGAGGAAGTGCTATTGCCGCCATAGGACCGGTACTTCGGGCCAAAGATAGTGAAATGTCCGTAGCGCTCGGCACCATCTTTATCCTCAACGCGATTGCTCTTTTTATCTTTCCCGTCATTGGTCATTGGCTTGGCATGAGTCAGCATGATTTCGGAACGTGGGCAGCCATCGCCATTCACGATACCAGTTCTGTGGTGGGTGCCGGTGCCGCTTATGGAGAGGAAGCATTGAAAGTCGCTACAACGATTAAGCTCACACGTGCTCTATGGATTATACCTTTGGCCTTTATTACTTCGTTTATCTTCAAAAGTAAGGGACAAAAAATCAATATTCCATGGTTCATTTTCTTCTTCTTACTTGCCATGGTGGCAAACACCTATTTACTCAATGACGTTCCTCAGGTAGGAGATGCAATTAATCGTTTTGCACGGAAAGGACTTACTATAACACTATTTTTTATTGGTGCTTCTTTGTCGAGGGATGTGTTGAAGTCTGTAGGAATCAAACCCCTTATCCAAGCTGTTTTACTTTGGCTCGTTATCAGCCTTAGCACGTTGGCTTCCATCTATTGGTTCTAGTCGAAACTTTTAGAATAAGAAGTCCCGCATTTGTGTTGAATCCCTTTTCTCTAAAGGTTTGTGACACAAATGCGGGGCTTTACGTATATCTGCTATCTTTAATTTGTGATTCCGTATTGCTCAAGATTATCAAAAGATATATCTAAGCTGTCCAATATCTCTAGATCTTTGAGTTTCTCTAAATCCCCAAAGACTTTGAAATCTTTCAATTTATTGAGTCCTTTCAAATCAAACTGTTTATCTTTGAATGCTTTCTGAAAGTCTATATCCGATAGATGTATGTCTATGTTATTGCCAATGGAAGGGGAGAAGTTATAGCTATATCCGTTGATAAGCGTGATGCGTTGAATATCATCGAATGACATCTCTCCCACTAAATGGGTGTATCCTTGCTTGGCCCCTTCGGTTATCATAATTAGTTCCGTGACTTTATCTCCTCTCTTTTTGATGTAAAAAGCCGACGACGAAGCCACTCCTTTTTGCTTCATGAGCAATTCGTAATTTCCTTTTTTAACAAAAGCACTAATGTCCTCTTTCATCTCTTTTTTTATCTTTGAATCGAGAGTAGAGATAACGTAGATCGCATCTAACTTACTAGCGACTTTGCTGATGACAAAATCTTGATTTATCACTTTAGGGTTCATTCTCAGCATAGCTTTTGAGATATAAACAGATGTTACGTTGGGCATTTTATCATATTTATTAAAGAGACTGTTCTGAGCTTTAGCATCCATGCTAAGAGCTGCGATGATTAGTATCATCATAAAAATTATCTTTCTCATCATCTTCTATTTTATTGAATTTCTTCTTTTATTTCCTGATTAACCTTGTATACCTCTTTCTTATTTTCGTTCAATTGGTTTAAGCCCGTATTCATGTTGGCTGATATCTCTGTCAATGCAGCTTTTGTTGCCACATAGGCGTCTTGTGGATTATTAAATGTATCTTTGGGTACATCGTCCGTACGGTAGCTTGTTATTTCATAACCAATGAATGTAAGAAAGAGTAAACTAGCTGCTATGCCGCCAATCCGTATCCAGTTCATCTTTGATTTGTTCTTGATGAAGAACCTTTTCTCTTCTTCCGCTTTCGCGTCAATCAATCTTGCGAGTTTCTCTTCTAGCCCATAGGGTTGTTTTGGTTTGGAAGATGTGCACAATCCCTTGAATAAAAGTTTGTCTGCTAGCAAATGTGCCGGCACATCTTGTGTCTCAAAATACTCCTTTAGTGTATCTTCTTGACTATCAGTGGTCTTGCTTTCATAAAACAACACCAGTAATTTCTCAATTTCTTCCACTCTCATAATTGTTCAGTTTATTGAATTGTTCACGTATCTTCTTTCTGGCTCTGGATAGCAATACTCTGATATTGATGCTGCTTAATCCGGTCAGCCGCTCTATCTCTTCGTAGGAGCATCCTCTAACATCTTTCAGCGTAATGATTTTCTGCTGTTGCTCCGGTAAGCAACTAATGAGCTGTCTCACTTGTCTGACTTCGTCCTTTACTTCTAAGTTGTCTGCCTCTGTCGTATCCGCCAACATAGTTAGTTCTACTGCCTGTTTGCTGAGCACATATTTACCCGAGCGCAGAATGTCAAAGCACATATTCTTCACGAGTGTGACGCTGAAAGCTTCCGGATTGTTGATGGCAACTAATCCATCTCTTTTATCCCATAGTTTCAGATAAGCTTCTTGTACCAAATCTTCGGCATCAGGTTCATTCTCTAATAGCTGATAGGCTATAAAATAGAGCTTGCGATGAAATGGTAAGTATTCTCTCTTAAAAGTTTCAGCGTCCATAGACTTTCGTGTCTTTGTTCATATCTTCTTTATAGACGTGAGTGGGGTGAATCTTGTTACAAGTAAACTCTGGAAAATAAAAAAAAGACGAAACTTTATTTTTCGAGACAGTCATCTGGTACTGTTTTCTTTCGAAAAATAAAGCCTCGTCTTTCAAATGAGGGAGCATTCTATTCTTTATTGCTCATTATTGGCGGTCAGAACAGAATGCTTTAAGTTAGGTTGATGAGTGCTTATTTCTTTAACTTTTCAGCAATAAGGCCCTCTATTTCTTCTGCCAATTCAGGATTATCAGCCATGCATTGTTTAGCCGCATCGCGTCCTTGTCCCAGTTTGGTGTCGTTATAGCTATACCAAGAACCACTCTTCTTCACAAGTCCCAAGTCTGTACCCAGGTCAACAATTTCTCCTGAACGAGAGATTCCTCCGCCAAACATAATGTCGAATTCAGCTTTACGGAAAGGAGGAGCTACCTTGTTCTTTACTACTTTTACACGTACTTGGTTACCTATTACCTCTTCACCATCTTTCAATTGTGAAGCACGGCGGATATCCAAACGTACTGATGCATAGAATTTTAAAGCGTTACCTCCGGTCGTTGTTTCAGGACTACCAAACATAACACCAATCTTTTCGCGCAACTGATTGATAAAGACACAAGTTGTGCGTGTCTTGCTTACAGTACCCGTTAACTTTCTGAGAGCTTGAGACATGAGGCGGGCTTGTAGACCCATTTTGTTTTCTCCCATATCACCTTCAATTTCAGCTTTCGGAGTAAGAGCGGCAACAGAGTCAATGACAATAATGTCAATGGCTGATGAACGAATCAATTGCTCCGCTATCTCAAGTGCTTGTTCACCATTGTCGGGTTGTGAAATCCAAAGATTATCTACATCTACACCTAATTTAGCAGCATAGAAGCGATCGAAAGCATGTTCTGCATCGATAAACGCAGCGATGCCTCCGGCTTTTTGTGCTTCTGCAATGGCATGAATGGCCAATGTCGTTTTACCGGATGATTCCGGCCCGTAGATTTCAATTATTCTTCCCCGAGGATAGCCACCTACGCCCAGAGCGGCATTCAGAGCGATTGATCCTGAAGGAATTACTTCAACTTGTTCCACTACGCTATCGCCCATTTTCATGATAGAACCTTTGCCGAAGTTCTTTTCTATCTTGTCCATAGCTGCCTGTAAGGCCTTTAACTTTTCGCTTGATGCCATTTTATTGTTTTCTGTTTCAAAATTTAGTTCGTCTTTCTTGCCCATAATATTTTTAAAATAGTGGTGGGATTGTCCCGCTACTGGTTTATAATTTGCCCTGCATGCTCTTTGGTATTCACCTCTTTAGAACTTATAATTCGTTCTATGATACCTTCTTCATTAATAATAAAGGTAGTTCGCAAAGTCCCCATATATGAGCGGCCATACATTTTCTTCTCAGCCCATACGCCAAACTGTTCTACCAGTTTTTTATTTGTATCTGCAATGAGCGTAAAAGGTAGGTTGTTCTTATCAATAAACTTCTGGTGAGACTTTTCGTCATCCACGCTTACGCCAATAATTTCATATCCGGCTTTTCGCAGGTCGGCATAATTGTCTCTGAGGTTGCATGCCTGAGTGGTGCATCCTGAAGTATTATCTTTTGGATAGAAATAGATCACTAACTTTTTTCCTTTGTAATTAGCAAGGCGTATCTCTTCTCCTTTCTCGTTTATCCCCAAGACTTCCGGGGCTTTGTCTCCTACATTCATTTGTTCTTTTTTTAAAGTTCCAAATCCTTGTCGAATACTTCGTGCCAAGGCAAACCTTGTTTGTTCAATTGTTCCATGAAAGGATCCGGATTAAACTCTTCTACGTTGTTTACTCCCGGATTTTTCCATAAGCCTTTAAAGAACATCAAGGCACCGATCATAGCCGGAACGCCTGTGGTGTAACTCACTCCTTGCATACCCGTTTCTTTATAAGCTGCTTCGTGGCTACAATTGTTATATACATAGTAAGTACGTTCCTTGCCCTCTTTAATACCACGAATGCGGCAACCGATTGATGTTTCTCCGGTGTAGTTCTCACCCAAATCTTGTGGATTAGGTAGTACTGCTTTTAAGAATTGGATAGGAACAATCTTCTGTCCGTTATACTCTATCTCATCAATACGGGCCATACCAATGTTTTGGATAACACGTAAATGAGTAAGGTACTCTTGTCCGAAAGTCATCCAGAACCTTGCCCGCTTAATAGTCGGGAAGTGTTTTACCAAGGATTCTAACTCTTCATGATAAAGTAAGTAAGACTCTTTGGGCCCGACATTCGGATAAGTGATGGGTTGATGCAACTCCAATGAACCGGTTTCTACCCATTCACCATTCTCGAAATAGCGACCTTTCTGAGTAATCTCGCGGATATTGATTTCCGGATTAAAGTTAGTGGCAAATGCTTTGTGGTGATCACCCGCATTGCAATCTACAATATCCAGATAATGTATTTCGTCAAAATAATGTTTGGTCGCATAGGCAGTGTATATACCGCTCACTCCGGGATCGAATCCGCAACCGAGTATGGCTGTTAATCCTGCCTCTTTGAAGCGTTCGTGATAGGCCCATTGCCAGCTGTATTCAAAGTGAGCTTCGTCTTTAGGCTCATAGTTGGCAGTATCCAAATAGTTCACTCCGGCTTTGAGACAAGCTTCCATAATGGTAAGGTCTTGATAAGGGAGTGCTACATTAATAACCAATTCCGGTTTAAAGTCATTGAATAAAGCCACAAGTTCATCCACGTTGTCTGCGTCAACTTGTGCCGTTTTTATTGCCGGATTGCCAATTGCCTTTACAATAGCGTCGCACTTTGATTTTGTACGACTGGCAAGCATAATATCTGTAAATGTATCGGCATTTTGTGCCACTTTGTGTGCAACAACAGTTCCTACACCGCCCGCACCAATAATTAGAACTCTACCCATTTCTTATTCCTGAACTTTTAAATCATTTGTTTATTACTTGAATAGATGCCGAATTACTTTGAATACGACACTTCAATATTTATTAAGCAAAGATAAAAAATAAATCGGAACCGATATGATATATTACTTATCTTTGTTCATTATCTACTTAACTTATCTGATTAGTATGCCACTTTCAAATTCGAGCACGTGACCATGATATAACCATGTTTCAAACTTCGAATTCTTTTTGACTATAATCTCACTTGGCTCTCCCAATGCCAGTCTGCATTCGTCCGTATTCATTCCTGCTTTTACTTCTCCATAAGCGATTAATGCCCAATGTTCTTCAGTGATATTCGGATATTTGCTCCTGATATTGCCAAAGGCGAATAAGTCCTCAATGTAGTTTTCGTTTTTGATGATGTAGTCGTATTTTAAGTCTGTGTCTGTTAGATAAATATTCCCATTTGCGTCTTCCAAGGTGAGAGTAACCAATGTTTTACCACTTTTTAAATTCAGATCTTTAATGGTCAGTTGAGTATAGCGTGCCAAGCGTATTCTTGTGCTAATGGGTTGATCCAGAGAACCTGTTCTAACCTCTGCTTCAATATTCTTTTTCGGATAAACCGCTAAATTTAGGTATTTGGACTTAATATCATCCAACGCTTTTTCGTTCTGATCGACAAAACTGAAGGCATTGGGGAAATATTTGACTTTCTTATCAGCTTGGAAGTCTGATTTATCCATTCCTGAATTAGTCCTTGAGAAGGCCACTTCCGTGTAGTAAGAATGTCCTTTTTCATCTTCGAAGACAAGTTTTACCGGATATTGTTTACTTCCTACACCAACGGCTTTTATGGTCACTTTTGTGTTGAAAGGGATGCTGACATCGTTGTATCCTTTATAACTGTTTGCATCGTCCACTCGGACAGAGGTTGTTTTAGTGTATAACGTTTTTCCTACCAGTAATTCCTTGGCTTTATCCACGTCTTTAAGAAAGACGAGTCCATTGATGCTCGCCCGAGGGTTGCTGCTGCATATTTCATCCAGCTTTTTATTCCTAAATTCATAGTAATACTTATTCCCTTCACAGCTAAATATAAAGCGAGTAGAATAGCTCTTTCCGGCATATGTTTCCTCCTCACTTTCTTCAGTGCCGACGAACTCAAGTATTTTCTGCTTCAAGATGTTGCTTGCTACATCTTTCTTGTCTTCGTAACTCTTGAGTATCGGCAAGAACTTGTCTTTATCCTCGGGTAGGAACATGAATTTTAATTCGGGAACCCATTTGCATAATGTGTACAACTCAAAAGATGTATTGATAAATTGTTCTTCCTCTGTTGTTGCGAGAGGTTTGGTTGTAGAGGTTGACACAATATATTCGTTTTGCGCCTTAGCGGACTGATATCCGATGAATAGGAGCAGGATTAATAGTGATTTTAGATTCATAATTGCTTGTTTTGAAAGGTTATAAATAAATGTTATGGTAATAGTTATCCTTTGTTTTTTATGATGATCCAGACGATGACAGGTGCACCGAATAATGCTGTAACAGCATTGATAGGGAGAGTGCCTTGTGCGCTGGGTAATTGAGAGATGATGTCACAAATGAGCATCGTTGAGGCACCGCAAAGTATAGAGGTTGGCAGAATCACTCTGTGATTGGAAGTACCCATTATGCCACGTGCAATGTGCGGCATGGTTATGCCTATAAAAGCAATCGGTCCGGTAAAAGCGGTGGAAGTTCCGGCTAATAAAGCTGTGGCGAAGATAACGAGTAAACGCAGTCGCATAACGGAAATGCCCAACCCGATTGCATAATTCTTCCCTAATAGAAGAACATTGAGTTGCTTTTGCAAGATAAAAGCCAAAGAGATGCCAATTAAAATGACAGGAGCCATGATCCACATTTGTTCCCAGCTAACCGACGATAAGCTTCCGAATGTCCAAGTAATGAAGAGCTTTAACATGTCGGGATTGCTCACACTTTGAAGAATGCTCACAATAGCACCGGCAAAGTTGCCGAACATCATTCCGATAATGAGTAAAGATACTGTTTGAGGTATCCTTATTGAAACAATGATGACGAGCAGTAGTACTCCGATTGATCCGGCAACAGCCGCTGTAACCTGTCCCCATCCGGCAACAAAACCAAATGGAAGTGCTGAGGCACCAAGTGTAAGCAGTGCAACACCCAGACTGGCACCAGACGTAACACCGAGCACGTCGGGCCCTGCAAGCGGGTTGTGAAATAGTGTTTGCATCATTACGCCGGCCACAGATAAGGCAGCTCCCGCAAGTATGGCTGTCAGCGCCTTGGGCATTCTGTGATTCAGAATGATTTCGCGATAGATCATGTCGTTGCTATTGCCTGCTAGTGTGTTCCATATATCGCTTAAAGATAAACTCACACTACCCAAGGCAATGTCTGCCATGAGTGCGATGAAAAAGAGTATGGTGAGAAAGATAATTTTTTTATCCATTGATTCTGAACCGCTTTTATTCCTTCAGCTTTTCCATATATACAGATTCGTAATTGGGCAGTAATTCAGGATGAAGAATCTTTATCATGTCACTTAAAAGAAGGTCGGGACGGGCTACGCCACTTTCCCAATAATCATTTCCTCCTTTGGCGTTCTTTCGTTTATTAATGTTGTAGACTCTTCCTTCTTTGTAAGCTTTGAACAATTTATATTTGGCATCTATTTGTCCCAACTCTTTCAATGAAGAAGCTTCAGATCCTATCCAAATGTCTGCCTTGCCGAAGTTTATCAACGCTTCTTCTATATTACTGCTTCTACTTCCGCTGGCCGTTGTGTCATTGGTGTAAAAATACTGTCCACCCGCATCTTTAAATAGCTGAGCGTTATAACTCAGTCCTGTAGGCATCGACCAACTTCCCCGATAATCTTGCCCGGAAAGAATTGAAGGCTTCTCTTTTACTGCTGAAGCGAGCTTCTTCACTTCCTCATATCGTTTTTCTATGTCGCTGTAAATGCTGTCGGCTAGTGCTTCTTTATCAAAAAAGGCAGCTATAAACTTAATCCATTCTGCTCTTCCTAATAGTGTCTTCTCTTGCCACTCGATGTTGTATATCACAGTTATGCCTGTTTGCTGCATTCGCTTGCTGTTTTCATCTTCGGCATTGTAGGCAGAAGTCATGATGGCTTGCGGATGGAGCAGTAGAAGGTTTTCGATATCCAGATTGAATGGTTCTCCCAGATCCTTCACTTTGCCCTCTTTCACACCTCTTAATATAGTAGGATTGTAAATGTATGCCGTGCTACATACTCCTGTCACTTTATCCAACTCTCCCAATAGCTCTATGAAACCGAGATGGGTAGCCGAATTAGTCATCAAACTTTTAAGTGGAATTTTGATTTTATGTCCGTCTGCAGGGACTTCGGTGCTTTCATCTTTTACCAAGTAATATTTATCGTATATCTCGCCTTCTTTCCACGGATTGTAAACGGTGACTGTGGTGTAGTTGGTTGCATGGGCAATACTAAACCTGCTGGCATGCGAAAGAGTTACCGGAGTGCCATCTGCACTTGACGCTTGTTGAGAAGATTTTCCACTGCACCCGGATAATAATAGGAGAAGAGGAAGGTATATACATAGAATTCTTTTTATCATAATCTGATAAGGTGTTTATAAACGCATACAAATATACACGATAATTTTTAGAAAATGTATTTTATGTTTGATGATCTTATCAATCATTTGCGACCTATATCATGTGAGGGAACATGACTTTCTGTCAGTTGTGCTGACAATGCTATAACTAAAAAGAACATTTGCTACTGTCACTTTCGGGAGTTTGTTTGCTATTGTTGCTTTGGCACAAGGTTTGTCTTTTAATAGTCGTTCGGTGCAATTCCGATTAGACATAGAATAATAACAATTAAAAAGATAATAATCATGGGAAAAATTATTGGTATAGACTTAGGAACAACAAACTCTTGTGTTTCCGTATTCGAAGGAAATGAGCCGGTTGTAATTGCTAATAGCGAAGGTAAACGTACAACGCCTTCTATCGTAGCCTTTATAGACGGAGGCGAACGTAAAGTGGGTGATCCAGCTAAGCGCCAGGCTATTACTAACTCTCAAAGAACGGTATATTCTATTAAGCGTTTTATGGGAGAAAACTGGGATCAGGTGCAGAAAGAGATTGCACGTGTACCTTATAAAGTAGTAAAAGGCGAGAACAGTACACCGCGCGTTGAAATCGACGGACGTCTCTATACTCCGCAGGAAATCTCGGCCATGATTCTACAGAAGATGAAAAAGACTGCTGAGGATTATTTAGGTCAGGAAGTAACAGAAGCTGTGATCACAGTACCTGCTTACTTTAGCGACTCTCAGCGTCAGGCAACCAAAGAAGCCGGACAGATTGCCGGATTGGATGTGAAACGTATTGTGAACGAACCAACGGCTGCTGCTTTGGCTTACGGTCTTGATAAGGCTCACAAAGACATGAAGATTGCTGTGTTCGACCTTGGTGGTGGTACCTTCGATATTTCTATTCTTGAATTCGGTGGCGGTGTGTTCGAAGTTCTTTCTACGAATGGTGATACTCACCTTGGTGGTGATGACTTTGACCAAGTGGTTATCAACTGGTTAGTTCAGGAATTTAAGAATGATGAGGGTGCTGATCTTACTCAGGATCCGATGGCTTTGCAACGTTTGAAAGAAGCTGCTGAAAAAGCGAAGATTGAATTGTCTTCATCTACCAGCACTGAGATCAACTTACCTTATATTATGCCTGTAGCAGGTGTACCAAAGCACTTGGTTAAGACATTGAGTCGTGCTAAATTCGAATCTTTGGCTCATGAATTGATTCAAGCTTGTCTTGAGCCATGTAAGAAAGCAATGAAAGATGCTAGTTTGAGCAACTCTGATATTGATGAAGTAATCCTTGTTGGTGGTTCTTCACGTATACCTGCAGTGCAAAAATTGGTAGAAGATTTCTTTGGCAAAGCTCCTTCTAAAGGTGTGAATCCGGACGAAGTGGTAGCTGTAGGAGCTGCTGTGCAAGGTGCTGTGTTGACAGATGAAATTAAAGGTGTGGTATTGCTTGATGTTACTCCCTTATCAATGGGTATTGAAACCATGGGTGGTGTGATGACAAAATTGATCGATTCTAACACAACCATTCCTTGCAAGAAGAGCGAAACATTCTCTACTGCTGCTGATAACCAGACAGAAGTAACCATCCACGTGTTGCAAGGTGAACGTCCGATGGCATCTCAGAATAAGTCAATTGGCCAGTTCAACTTGACAGGAATTGCACCGGCTCGTCGTGGTATACCACAAATTGAAGTTGCGTTTGACATTGATGCCAATGGTATCTTGAAAGTATCGGCCAAAGATAAAGCAACCGGTAAAGAGCAAGTGATTCGTATCGAAGCTTCAAGTGGCTTGAGCAAAGAAGAAATAGACAGAATGAAAGCGGAAGCGGAAGCGAATGCTGAAGCAGATAAGAAAGAGCGTGAAAAAATTGATAAGCTGAATCAGGCTGACAGCACAATCTTCCAGACCGAAAAGCAATTGGAAGAACTGGGGGACAAGTTGCCTGCTGACAAGAAAGCACCGATTGAAGCTGCTCTGGCTAAGTTGAAAGAAGCTCACAAGGCACAAGATATTGCTGCTATTGATACTGCATTGGCCGAGGTTAATACTGCTTTCCAGACTGCAAGTGCTGAGATGTATGCTCAGAGCGGTGCACAAGGCGGAGCACAAGCCGGAGCACAAGCCGGAGCACAAGCCGGAGCACAAGCCGGTCCGGACATGAATGGCGGTCAAGCCAATGAAAGTGAAGGCAAGCAAGGCGAGAACGTTCAAGATGCTGACTTTGAAGAAGTGAAGTAATATCGCTATATTTATTATATCAAAAAGAGGCTGATCTTTATATTAGATCAGCCTCTTTTTGCATAAAGACGCATTATGTTTGGCTATGTGATTCAATTGTTCTACTTTTGCGAGACAAATGTAATACTTCTATTTATGGGATGCTTTGAAGAGATAACCGCGCAGATTAGTTCGGCTTTGTGGGGATGGCCGATGATTATTTTACTTTTAGGTACCCATTTGTTTCTTACGATCAGATTGCGTGTTCCTCAATTAAAGATATTTACGGCTATCCGCTTGTCCGTAGCCAAGGATAAAGATGCTGTCGGAGATGTAAGCCAGTTTGGTGCTTTAGCAACTTCTTTGGCAGCAACAATTGGTACGGGTAATATTGTGGGAGTAGCCACCGCTGTTGCTTTTGGAGGTCCTGGAGCCGTACTTTGGTGTTGGCTAACCGGCGTATTGGGGATCTCAACTAAATATGCAGAAGGCTTGCTAGCCATTAAATACCGTGTTCGTACGGCTAATGGAGAGATGCTCGGTGGTCCGATGTATGCTCTGGAGCGTGGCTTAAACATGAAATGGCTAGCTGTCCTTTTTTGTGTGTTTACTGCTGTTGCTGCCTTTGGCATAGGCAATACTGTTCAGGCCAATTCCATCTCAATGCTATTAAATGAGAGTTGGGGAATCTCGCCTCATCTTACGGGAGGCATCATTTGTTTTCTTTTAGCTTTGGTTATGTTGTTCGGGTTAAAGGGCATTTCGAACGTTTGCTGCGCATTGGTGCCTTTTATGGCTGCGTTTTATATACTGGGTTGCATCATCATTCTTTGGATGAACGCCGCTTACCTGAAAGATACAGTTGTGCTTATCTGCGAGTCAGCTTTTACTCCTCAGGCGGCAGGAGGAGGATTTTTGGGAACTACGGTGATGATGGCTGCACGATATGGCATTGCTCGCGGACTTTTCTCTAATGAATCCGGACTAGGATCTGCTCCTATTGTAGCTGCGGCAGCCCGAACAAGAAATCCGGTGCGACAAGCATTGGTTTCATCTACAGGTACTTTTTGGGACACAGTGATCATTTGTGCTCTTACCGGACTTGTACTAGTGAGTAGCATTATTGCTCATCCGGAGATAGATCACACACAAGGTGGAGCACTCACTAAAATGGCGTTTGGGAAGATTCCTTATTTTGGGCCAATCATTCTTTCTGTAGGTATCATCACTTTTGCTTTTTCCACTATTCTGGGTTGGTCGTATTATGGAGAGAAAGCGGTGGAATATTTGGGAGGAAAGCGTTTAATTGTTTATTATCGCATCGTCTACATTGCTGCTGCTTACCTTGGATCGGTGATGAACTTAACATTGGTGTGGAACATAGCCGATAGTATGAATGCGTTGATGGCTATTCCAAACTTAATTTCACTCCTTCTGCTTTCGGGTGTGGCGGTAAAAGAAACCCGACGCTTCCTATGGTCCGGAAAACTAGACGAAGATGCGGCAGAAGAAGTGTAAATAAGTAGGTGGATTATTCCACGCTTTTGAGCCAGGAGATTTCTTTTGCCCACAAGGTTTCGTCCGGAGTCTCCAAGATGATAGGCATATTGTCGAAGCGTGGATCTTTCATCACTTTCTCGAAGAACTTATTCCCGATAAAACCATAACCGATGCTATCGTGTCTGTCTACCCGGGTACCAAGGGCTTTCTTTGAATCATTCAGGTGAATGCCCCGGAGGTATTTAAATCCAACGATCTCTTCAAAGTCGTGAAATACTTGATCATAATCCGTTAAGAAATCATAGCCTGCCGTAAAGGTATGGCAAGTATCGAGACAAACGCCTACACGCGATTTATCTTCTACTCTGTCAATGATATGCTTTAAATGCCAAAACTCATTGCCCAGATTACTTCCCTGTCCGGCAGTATTTTCTATCACAGCAGTAACGCCTTGGGTTTTCTCCAATACTATATTGATGCTTTCGGCAATACGATTCAGTGATTCTTCTACAGAAATCTTATTTAGGTGACTACCCGGATGGAAGTTCAGCAACTTCAATCCCAATTGCTCACAACGTTGCATCTCGTCCAGAAAGGCAGTGCGACTCTTGGTTAGTCCTTCTTCTTCGGGATGTCCCAGATTAATGAGGTAACTATCGTGCGGCAGAATATATTCGGGTTGAAAGCCATACTCTGCGCAATTCTTTTTAAAAAGGTTGATGCTCTCTTCCGTCAGTGGCTTGCTGATCCATTGACGTTGATTCTTAGTAAAAAGGGCGAAAGCGGTGGCCCCAATTTCGTGTGCGTTGATCGGAGCAGATTCTACTCCCCCTGATGCGCTGACGTGTGCTCCGATATATTTCATATCATTTTCTTTTTTTGTTTGCTGTAAATTTAGTCAGAATATTGTTATCAACGCCTATGTTGCCGAAATTGTTTTAACCTTTCATCGCTTAATCTGTACTAAAAGAAAATAATGAATGTTTTTCGTAGGGTTTTTATCTGTTGAACGATCATATTAGTGAACCGGTTAATTATTCATCTTTAAAACAGTACAATTATGAAAACAAGTTTTTTAAAAACAGCAGGGCTACTCCTTATGCTATTGGTATTGGGGAGTGCATTTCCGGTATGGGCCGGTGGTAGTTCGAGCTTTACCATTATAAATGGTGTGGTTAAAGACAAGCAAACAAAAAAGAAATTGGAACAGGTTAGCGTCTCTATTCCCGGCACGGGCATAGGTACTGTGACTAATGCTGATGGTGTGTTTTCCCTTAAAATAGCCGATGATATCGATGCCACAACATTGGAGGTTTCCCATATCGGATACTTCAATCAGAAGCTTGCCATAAAAAACAATGAAATGCAGGAGGTGACGATCTTCTTAACCCCCAATTCTATGGTACTGCAAGAAATTATCATAGAAGGTGCGCAACCACTTAAACTGGTAAGGGATGCAATTGCTCGAATAGGGCAGAACAATAGTCCAAGTGCGAATCTGCTTACCGGCTTTTATCGTGAAACGATAAAGAAGAAACGCAGTTATATCAACATTTCCGAGGCAATTATCAATGTCTATAAAACTCCTTATACCGAAAGTGTTGACAAAGACAGGATACAAGTCTACAAAGGGCGCAAACTGCTTAGTCCGAAACTCAATGATACACTTGTGGTAAAGCTGGTCGGAGGTCCTAATCTATCTATCTATCTGGATGTGGTGAAGAACCGTGATCTGATGCTTGATCTTTCTTCTCTTTCTTATTATAAATTCAGTATGGATCGGTCAGTGATGATCAATGAACGTCCGCATTTTGTAGTTAACTTTGAACCTCAGGTAACTTTACCGTATGCACTGTTTTATGGCAAACTGTATATTGATCAAAAGACGCTGACGTTTTCTCGGGCGGAATTGAATACTTCTATGAGCGATAAAAACAAAGTGACTCAAGCTATCCTAAAAAAGAAGCCGTATAACTTGCGCTTTAAACCGGAACAAATATCGTATCTGATAACCTACAAAGAAGAAAAGGGGCGAAGCTATCTGAACTATATTCGTACGGAGTTTGACTTTAAGTGCGACTGGAAACGCAAGCTCTTTTCAACAAACTATTCTGTCGTTTCTGAGATGGTGGTGACGGATAAAAAAGAACGTGATGTGGCAAGTATCCCTTATAAACTGACCTTTAATGAGAAAAACTCTTTATCTGACAAGGTAAGTAGCTTCTATGATGAGAATTTCTGGGAAGACTATAATATCATAGAGCCTACGGTATCTTTGGAAGCAGCAGTAAACAAGCTAAAGAAGCGCAAGTAAAGAATTCATATTTGCCATACTGTTTATTAAAGAAGTTTTCATATATTTGAACGATTCAAATCAATACTGTATTGGTTATGCTGGACGACTTATTCGTATTAAGAAAGATAAAGGAAGGAGATATAAAGACATTCGAATATGTCTTTAAACTCTATTATTCTCCCCTTTGCCTATATGCGTTCGGCATAACCGGCAGGAAAGATGCGGCGGAAGAGATTGTTCAGGACTTGTTTTATACTTTGTGGAAGGAACGTTGCAGTTTGCAAATATTGCGCTCGGTGAAGTCTTATCTATATGGTGCTGTTCGCAACCAATCACTTCAATACTGTGAGCATTCTAGTGTGCGTGAGCGTTATCGGCAACATGTTCTGGCTGAGAATGAGACAATGACAGAGCCTTCTCCGGAGGAACAACTGGAGAATAAAGAATTGGAAGAAGTCATTAACCGAACGTTGAGAAAACTGCCCGACAGACGTCGGCAGATATTCAGAATGTATCGTTTGGAGGGGCTGAAATATAAAGAGATAGCAGAAAAGTTATCTTTATCGGTAAAGACGATAGAGGCCGAGATGACGAAAACTTATCAGGCATTGCGCGAGGAAATAGATAGATATACTTATATATTATGACTTTTAGAGAAGAAAAAGAGAGAGTGACCAGTCAGGCTTGGGATAGCTTATATAAGCGCCTGGAAGAAGACGGACTGTTGGAACAAAGCCATAATACGACAAGGCAGCGGACAATCTTTACGCCTGTAGTATTGAAATGGGCGGCAAGTGTTGCCGTTTTACTTATCTGTGTTGTTTCGGTGTATGTGATGCGTAATACCAATTCGCTGAAAGCCGACACGCTGGTGCTGAACAATGAAAAGGGGAAACCAACATTAGTTACCACGTTCGAGGATGGTTCAACTGTTTATTTGAGTGAGCAAACATCACTGGAATATCCGAACCATTTTGCGGAGGATAAAAGGGAAGTGTTTTTGAAAGGTGATGCGTTCTTTGAAGTGAGCGGCAATCCGAAACGTCCTTTTATTATTGAAACAAAGACGGCCATCATCAAGGTGATAGGCACACGGTTTAATGTGAAAAGTAAAGATGAGGCTTCATTCTCTCTCTCCGTGCGTAGCGGAGTGGTGGAGGTTACCTCTAAAAAGAATGGGGAGAGTACTCACGTTAGAGCAGGAGAGACGGTTATGCTGCAATCCGACAAGCTACAAACTATGCAGACTCGTGATTTCGATCAATTTAATAGGTATCTTAAATATATTCATTTCAAGGATCAAACATTATCCAACGTTATACGGATAATAAATGAAACGACAGATTCGGTTCAGCTCAAAGTAGCCCCCGAATTGGGAGACAGACTATTGACAGTAACCTTCTCTAACGACTCTCCTTACACTATGGCCGAGCTTATTTGTATGGCTTTGAACCTACAACTATCTCAGCAACAAAATATAATTTATATTACTCAGCCCAAATAACGGAAATGAAGCAGACGGTTGGCTATATGTTCTGTCGTTTATTCGTCTTGTGGTGCCTTTTGCTATTGGTAGCACCATTACAAGCCGATGGCGGGGAAGGAGTGCTGGACCGTAAAATAAAAATAACTCAGAGCAAGGGAACAAAGTATCAACTGTTGAGACATGTGTCCGAGCAATCGGGTTACTTCTTTGTGTATGACAGTCAGATAATCAATAACGACGAGGTAGTAAAAATACGCAAGGGAGAGTATACCATACAGAATGCCATTTATGCGATAACGGGGAATAATGCTCTCAAAATCAGTTTACTGGGAAGTCATATCTTACTGAGTTTACCGGTGGCAGAACAGAAGCAGTTAACTCACTCTCAGGAAACGCCACACGAAAAGTTCCTCACTCTCAAGGGCAGGGTGTATGATGCTTTATCAAAAGAGGTGATTCCTTATGTGTCTGTTAGCATGAACAATGCATCTATTGGTTCGATAACCAACCAAGATGGCGAGTTTAAGTTGGTGATTCCCGATTCTTTAAGCTACTCTTCCATAAAGTTGTCTCATGTTGGTTATCTAAATGAAGAGGTGAAGGCTTCTGTTTTGGTTGACAGATATACAGAAATCTTGTTAGAGCCAAAAGTCATTTCCTTGCAGGAAATAGTTGTTCGGGCTGTCAATCCTTTGCACGTGCTACAGAAGATGCAGGACGAGCGTGAGCGAAACTATTCCTCCGATCCGGTTTATCTTACCACTTTCTATCGGGAAGCGATAGAGCATAAAAGAAAGAATATAGACCTGACCGAAGCCGTACTGAAGGTTTATAAAACGGGTTATCGGAAAATAGTTACAACGGATCAAGTGAAGCTAATAAAGATGCGCCGCGTGTTTAAGAAGCAGGAAAACGATACTATTTTCACAAAGATGAAGTCGGGCATCAAGTCTAGTTTAACCTTAGATATAGTAAAAGCAATGCCTGATTTTCTGACTCCGAAAAGTGGTGAATCGACTTTTGTCTATCGATATACCGATATTAGCGAGATTGATAAGAGGCGGGTCTATATTATCTCTTTCGAGCAAAACAAGGATGTAACAGAACCTTTGTACAAAGGGCAATTGTATATTGATACTGAAAATTATGCTTTGTTGGAAGCCCGCTTTGAGATAAATCCCATTTATGCGGAAAAGGCGACGGACATATTTGTAGAGAAGAAGAGTCGCGACTGCAAATTAACGCTCAGGCGTGCAGCCTATACAGTTTCTTATAAACCGTCGACCGATGGCGTATACTACGTTAACCATGTTCGGGGTGATCTCGAATTTAAGGTGAAAAGGAAGCATCATTTCTTTAGTACCCCGTTAAATCTTTGGTTCGAAATGGTTACTTGCAAGGTCGATGTGGACCACGTGAAAGGTTTTTCTCGTAGCGAACGCCTATCTACCCGAAATGTTTTTTCGGAGACGAAGTATGAGTATGACGCTAATTTTTGGGAGCACTTCAATGTGATTGTTCCCGAAGACGAACTAAAGGGTTTGATTATGAGTAATCTCGGAGAGGTAACCACAGCACCGGCATCGGATGGTGATGTGAATGAAGAATAACCTCAAACGAGAATGAGCTTCATATAAAGTTGCTTGTATAAAACAGATAAAAAGCTAACTTTGCAAGATAACTAAATAGATCATGATAATGTCATACTGTAGCTACATACCAACCATGTCCGAGCCCAGTCGCTCCTTGCATCAGAACTACCATGATAATCATTACGGCTTTCCAATTCATGATGATAATGAATTGTTCGGTAGGCTAATCCTCGAGATAAATCAGGCAGGATTAAGTTGGGAAACAATATTGAAAAAAGAAGTGTCTTTTAGAAAGGCCTACGATAATTTCGATATTCAAAGAGTTGCAGCATACGCAGAAGTAGACAGAGAACGTCTACTCAATGATTCCGGCATTATTCGAAACCGGTTGAAAGTGAATGCAGCCATCGAAAACGCCAAGGCGATAGTGAATTTGCAAAAAGAGTATGGTTCCTTTGAAAAATGGCTCGAACAAAACCACCCGAAGACAAAAGAAGAATGGGTGAAACTCTTCAAGAAGACATTCAAATTCACCGGAGGAGAAATTGTCGGCGAGTTTTTAATGAGCATCGGTTATCTGCCCGGCGCACATGATTCTTCCTGTTCGGTGCACAAAGAGATATTAAAAGCTAAGCCCATGTGGGTGATTAAATAGCCGAGACTAAGAAACCCTTTATAGCTAGTTGCGGATAGATAAATAATCCCATACGGAAACTAATCATTAAGAAGAAAAGTGTCCGGATGGGATTGTTCTTTTTTATGAGAACGTGTATGTGTTATACCAAATTACCTATTTCACTAATGTTCTTTTCTATGTCGGCATCTGTTAACGAGTAGTTTATCAGATTACCTGATAGATATTGATCATAAGAAGGCATGTCGATCAGCCCATGACCGGATAAGTTAAAGAGAATAACCTTCTCCTCACCCGTTTCCTTGCACTTATTGGCTTCGTTAATGGTAGCTGCAATGGCGTGACACGATTCCGGAGCCGGAATAATACCCTCGACCTGAGCAAAGAGGCATCCGGCTTCGAATGATTCCAGTTGCTGAATATCTACTGCTTCCATCAATCCGTCCTTCAACAGTTGAGAAACAATGACCCCTGCACCATGATATCGCAGTCCACCTGCATGAATGTTGGCAGGAGCAAAATTATGTCCCAGCGTGAACATTGGTAACAGTGGAGTGTATCCGGCTTCGTCGCCGAAATCATATTGAAACTTACCTCGTGTAAGTTTTGGACAAGAGGCCGGCTCGGCAGCAATGTATCGTGTCTTCTTTCCCTCTAATATTGTGTGGCGCATGAATGGAAATGAAATACCTCCGAAGTTTGATCCACCACCAAAGCAGCCGATGATCATATCAGGATACTCTCCTGCCATCTTCATTTGTTTTTCCGCTTCCAGTCCGATAATCGTTTGGTGCAGAGTAACGTGACTTAATACAGAACCAAGAGTGTATTTACAGTTAGGCGTACTCTGTGCGAGTTCGATCGCTTCTGAAATAGCAGTCCCCAAAGAACCTTGATAGTTAGGATGAGCAGTCAAAATATCCTTTCCGGCACGGGTTGACATAGACGGTGAAGCCGTTACCTGTGCACCAAAAGTTTGCATGACACTTCGGCGATAAGGCTTTTGTTCATAACTGATCTTCACTTGATAGACGGCAGCTTCCAACCCGAAAACCTTAGCAGCGTAAGCCAAAGCGGCACCCCATTGTCCAGCGCCTGTTTCAGTGGTTACGTTTGTTACTCCCTCTTTTTTGCAGTAGTATGCTTGCGCCAGTGCCGAATTTAACTTATGAGAACCTATCGGACTAACACTCTCATTCTTGAAATATATATGTGCAGGAGTACCGAGTGCTTTCTCCAGTCCGTAAGCTCTTACAAGTGGCGTGCTACGGTAGTACTTATACATCTCGCGTACCTCTTCCGGAATTTCAATCCACTGATCTGTCATATTCAATTCCTGTTTGCACAATTCTTCAGCAAAAATGGGATAAAGATCTTCCGCTTTGAGAGGTTGTTTTGTTCCCGGGTGCAACGGAGGCAGAGGTTTATTAATCATATCGGCTTGGATGTTATACCAATAATGCGGAATCTCCTCCTCAGGCAAAATGAATCTTTTTGTTTTATTGCTCATAATACTATACTTTAATGTTTTTTGTCGCCAAATGTAGCTATTTTTTTTATTCTTGATATTAAAAACGCTCAAAAACCTTCCAAAGGAATTATCCATTAATATGGAATTTGGCAAATACGCTGCAACTATCTTTAATTTTAATGATCTATAATCGTATTGAAGATGATTGTAGCTTCTAAACTAAGGAATGTTTTTGCTTGCAGATTTGTGGCTCTATAATTTTTGCTATAACTTGCCGACTTTTATCAGCAGGTCCGTAGAATAATAAATTGTAGATGTCTGTATTCTTAACTGATTTTTTACATTAAAAGTGATGGCTATTCATACTGCTTGCTGATAACCCTTTTATTAATTTAAAAATAGTTTTTTAGTGATTGTAAGTAACCAATGAAAAAAAATGATTTTATTAGTTTTATGTATTCGGTTATTCATGAACTTGAGGCAGGCAATTATCACGGCACTGCTCATGTTTATAAGAGTAGTTTGAAGAACTTTCTAACGTTTTGCCAAAAGGAGCATTTTGCTTTTAGCAGAATGACACCAGATTTGCTGAAAGACTTTGAGGATTATATGAGAAAACGGCAGCTTAGCTGGAATACTATTTCCACATATCTGCGGGCCATACGGGCAACATATAACCGGGCGGTGGACAAATATCTGGCTCCATACGTTCCTCGTTTGTTTAAGCATGTGTACACGGGCACCAGGGCAGATAAGAAAAGGGCATTGGATGTGAAAGACATGTCTTGTGTGTTTCAAACGCTGAAAGCTCTAAATACACCTGAAGTGTTACGACGTTCTCAAGGACTGTTTGTGCTTATGTTTATGCTTAGGGGATTACCTTTTGTAGACCTTGTGTACTTGCAAAAGAAAGATTTGAATGGAAATGTTCTCACCTACAGGCGTAGGAAAACAGGACGATTATTAACCGTAATTATTCCACAAGAAGCCATTAGGTTAATGGAGGAAAATATGGACAGAAATCCACATTCTCCTTACTTGTTTTCATTTCTAAAGGGCGAGGAAAATTCGGAGCAAGCATATCAAACGTATCAATTGGCGCTACGAAACTTCAATCATCACTTGTCATTAATATCCGATATGCTTCAGCTTGGATGTAATCTAAGTTCATATACAGCAAGGCATACGTGGGCTACGTTGGCTTATTATTGTAATGTCCACCCAGGTGTGATTTCAGAGGCAATGGGGCATTCATCAATAGCGGTTACAGAGACTTATTTGAAGCCTTTTAGTCAAAATAGAATAAGAGAGGCTAATGATAAGATTATTTCATCTATTCAAAGAAATTGTTGAATTGTATCTCATTGATAATTAGCCGTTACTTTGTAGGTAACGG
>DBTL01000171.1 GCA_002307035.1 Bacteroides sp. UBA1317 | reverse complement strand
GTTCGATTAACGGAGTATGGCGCTTCAGTCGGGACAGAGCAATAAAGGGGCACGAGGCACCTCCCGTTGTTATTACAGAGATGAAAATATTCGGACGTATTACTAATCAAGAAAACAACGAAACGATCATTCCATTATCAGATGAACGAGGTGTAGTATTAAAACATGTACAGAATAGCTTTAGCATAACGTTTAATATACAGAACTATTCACTTGCAAAGCAGGTAGAATACGCCTACATGCTCAAAGGACTAGAGGACTCATGGTACACCGTAAACGATAATAACAATGTTACTTTCCGTAACATCCCTCCCGGAAACTACTACTTTTTGGTAAAGACGCGTATTCATAACCAAGATTGGTCTGAGAAAGTGACAATTTTACCGATACGCATCAACCCTCCCCTATGGTTCACGTGGTGGGCAGAACTGCTCTATTTTCTGGCCGCCACAGGAATACTCTTTTTTATTTTTTATGCCTACAAAAAGAAAATCGATCTTGAGATTTTATATCAACTGGAAAAACAAAATCATGAGCAAGAGCAAGAACTGAACAATGAGCGACTACGCTTTTATACCAATATCACTCATGAACTGCGCACTCCGCTAACCCTGATCTTGGGTCCTCTTGAGGATATTCAAAAAGATACATCTTTATCTTCTAAGCAAGTACGTAAAATCTCCATGATTCATCAAAGCGCTCTTCGCTTACTCAATCTAATCAATCAAATATTGGAATTTAGAAAGACCGAAACGCAAAACAAAAAACTATGTATAAGCAAAGGGAACATCGCGGCATTAGTCTATGAAATAGGACTTAAATACAAAGAATTGAATCAAAAGCCGGATCTCAAAATTTCAATAAGAACCGAAGCAGATAACATGTCTCTATTTTTCGACAAAGAAATAGTTACTATCGTCTTGGATAATCTAATTTCAAATGCGATAAAATATACAGAAAAAGGAGAAATCATCCTAAGTCTGCACCAGACGATTCACCAAGAGATCTCATATACCGAAATAACAGTGAGTGATACCGGTTATGGCATTGCTTCCGAAGCATTGCCATACATCTTCGATCGCTATTATCAGGAGAGCGGCAAGCACCAAGCTTCAGGTAGCGGAATAGGCTTAGCATTAGTGCGAAATTTGGTCACGCTGCACCAAGGAGAGATAAGAGCGGAAAGTACTTTAAATAAAGGCACTACTTTCTTTTTCGGTTTATTGACTAATAATACTTACCCAACGGCAACTCATGCAGAAACTCAGGAAGAAGATATTACAACAGAACAGACAAATATTTCCCGCGAAGAGATGGCTGACAATAACAAACCGGTACTATTAGTTGTTGAAGATAATCAAGACATTCTTAATTACATATCTGATGCCTTCTCGGAATCATTTGAAATTGTAACTGCCACTAATGGTGAAGAAGGTAAGATTCAGGCTTTCAATAATATACCGGATATTATTGTAAGTGACATCATGATGCCCGTAATGAACGGCATCTCTTTGTGTAAACTCTTAAAAGAAGATATCCGTACAAGTCATATTCCTATCATCCTGCTGACAGCTAAGGATGCCCTGCAAGATAAAGAAGAAGGATATGCAGTCGGAGCCGACTCATACCTGACAAAGCCCTTTAGTGCTACCTTACTGCGTAGCCGCATAAGCAACTTACTCGAATCTCGCAAAAAATTGGTAGAACAATTTATTACCAAGCACACTTTAACAAACAAACGTGCAACTATAGCCGAATCGATGAACAAACTAGATAACGAATTCATAAACAAAATAGCACAAATGATAGAAGAAAATTTATCATCGGAGAAAACCGATATTACTTATCTATCGGATAAAATGTGTATGAGCAGTTCCACTCTTTACCGAAAGATGAAAGCCCTTACCGGACTTTCAACGAATGAATTTATACGGAAAATCAGAATGCAACATGCCGAAAAACTACTATTGGAAGGTAAATACAGTATCTCCGAAATTTCGTTTAAAGTAGGCATTAATAGCACTGTCTATTTTCGCCAATGCTTCAAAGAAGAGTTTGGCTTAGCACCTTCTGATTATCTGAAACAAATAACTTCCTCAAACGACAATTGAGAAGACAATCACATCGCATGCTTGGCACTTCATTTATTGCTCCGCATTGATATCAGCAACATTACCCGAACGTTTAAGAACGCCCCAACTTTGCAGTTCTCCTTTAATAGCCTTTTTATAACTTCTAAACAATACAACATACATGATCCATCGATATCCAAACCGTTGAGGAATAATCCATAACAATTTATACAGTTTTTCTCGCTCATAGATATACGCATAGATTGAGACACTTGCATCTACAAGCATAAACAGTAAATAGTAAAGACCTATTTTAGCCGCATTACCCGAGAACAACCCGAAAATCATGAATAAATCGGCTAATGGAGAGAAAGTTGGGATAACAAACTGGAAAATCAACATATTCGGCATAGCCCAAAATCCCAAGCCTTTACATTTAGTATTGAAGAGTGCATCTCTGTGCTTCCAGAATGTCTGCATCACTCCGAAACTCCAGCGCGTGCGCTGCTTGATAAACTGTTTAACACTTTCCGGAGCCTCTGTCATGGCTATTGCATCATTTTCATTTTCAACAATATAGCCTGCACGCAAAATACTGATGGTTAGATCACAATCTTCCGCTAACGTATCCGTCGTCAGTCCGCCTGCATCTTCTATCGCTTTGCGCCTGAAGGCGCCAATAGCACCCGGTACCACCGTAATGGCATTTATGTTGGCATAAGCCATTCGATCAAAATTCTGACTGGTTGTATATTCAATAGCCTGCCATTTAGTTAGCATATTTAGCTGATTACCAACCTTTACTTTTCCTGCGACAGCACCTACACGGTCCGAATGTTCACCTTGATAAAAATGCCGTATCATTAAAGATATCGCATTGGGATAAAGTTTGGTATCTGCGTCAATGCAAACCACAAACTCAGCTTCCGTATGCGCAATCCCGTAATTCAAAGCAGAAGCCTTCCCTTCATTGGGCTTGGTGTAAATCTGCACTTTCGGATGATCAGAAAAAGCTTCACTAACTCGCTTGTAAGTCTCGTCTTTACTCCCATCATCCACAAAAATAACATTGAAATTAGTATAGTCCTGGCAAAGTAAATTCTTAAGTGAAGATACCACATTTATCTCTTCATTATAACCAGGGACGATAATGGAGACCAATGGAGCTTTAGAACTCGAAACATTCGAGAAATGTCTCTTTTTATCTTTACGATGCTCACGTATTGTCAAAATTACCATAAAGATCAATCGGGCCAACCCCAAAACGATGAAAAGAACAAAGAAAGCTGTTAAAACATTCAGCGTCCAATAGGTAAAGGAGGCTAGAGCCAAATTGCTCTGCATAATATAATATTCTTCCCCTTTTGGTATAGGAGGCATCAACTGTTCTTTGCTTTCGTGAAGCAAAGAGGTAAGACTTGTAAAAGTATACCCTCGTTTTTGAAAATATTCGATAATCTTCGGAAGAGCTTTAATCGTTTCTTCACGTGTTTCACCCCCGGCATCGTGAAGCAATATAATATTGCCACGATCTCCTTCCACTCCTTTTATCACTCTGTCGAAGATTGTATCCGCTTTAATACCCGGGAGCCAATCTTCAGGATCTATACTCTCACCTACATCCAAATAATTCTGGTTACGGGCCAACGCCAAAGGAATAATTTCCTCAAGAGATCCCGGTTCACTATCTGCATTGTAAGGTGCGCGAAAAAGGATTGTAGTATGTCCGGTAATACATTCAATCAACAAACGTGTCAATTTGAATTCCATTGCCGCTTGCTCCTTAGTTACATTAGCAATATTAGGGTGCGTAAAGGTATGATTTCCAATCAAATGCCCCTCTTCATAGATTCTTTTTACGAGAGGGAGATTTTTTTCCGCCTGCAGACCCACTAAAAAGAAAGCACCCGGAACTTTATATTTCTTTAAAATATCTAATATCTTGGGTGTATATCGTTCATCTGGTCCATCATCAAACGTCAACACTAGTTCTTTTTTCGGGGCAACACCATATTTCCTTATTTGATAAGCTGTAGGTATTTTTACATAGTTCTCTTCCGAAACAAGCATTTCAGCACTATCGACCTCAATATTAACCTTCCCGGCATGTGGCGTATTCAAAACGTCGAGTATTTCTCCTTCACCGATATAATCAACATGATTAACTATTTGCACCTTTTCAAGATCGCTCTTCTTTATATTTGTAGAAGCTTCATCCGAAAGATCTTTTCTGTAAAACCTCCAAAGGCGATTGTCTTCACTGCCCAAACGCCAAACACTAAAGCCACCCAAGGGATATTCCGAACCAAACCGCATAGTATTGAAATGGGTAACCGCGTCATTGAAGTATACCTGATGGAAAACATTATCGCCATCGGTATAGGCATAATTTAAATTATAGGTGTTGTTGTCAAAATGAATAGAGGAACCACTTGTTGAAGCCCTGGCCAAAGCTTCTTGATAGGTAAGACTCACATTCTCTTTTTCTGACCAATCATAGCCAAATGCGCCCAAACAAAGTACGACTTTTTCAGATGGAACTTGATTAACCAAATCATCTACAGCCGCTTCAATCCACTTTTGAGAACTAATAGGACCTGCATCATTTCCTCCCATAGAATACTCGTCGTAAGCCATCAAACAAAGATAATCCAAGTATTTGCCTAATTCACGAACGTTGTAATCCTTGTTGAAAGGTACAACATCTTGACTTACCAACAGCCCTTTCGCATGGAAAGCACCAGCCATCTCTTTCACAAATTCAACCAAGGATTCATCACCTTCTTCGTTCAATTCTTCAAGGTCAATATTCACTCCGATAAATTTATTTTGAATACAGAAATCGAGCATCTCTTGAATCAACTTAGCACGTTTCTGAGAAGAGTGAAGAATAACGTTTACAATATCTGCACGAAAATTACCATTGACATTATTACTTAGCATCGGCATAATCGGCACACCATTTTTTCGCATCAGATCAAAACCCTGTTTATCTATAGCTGTATGTATTCCATAAGTTTTAGGATCAATAAAAATCCATTCAGGCATAATCAAGTTGATATTTTTTACATTCTTCTTCAGCGAATAAAATGACTGAGGGTCCCAAGCAACATAAAAAGCAGCACGTATGCCTGCAGGAATTCCCTGCCACATAGCAAAATCTTTATTGAGAACTTTCTCTACTAAATTTCGATTACGTAAGGAGTCTCTCTTAACGCGTTCTTTCCTTACTTTCTCATAGTCTGAGTGTGCTTTTTTTACATGGACACGATCTCGAAAGCCTTTGTACTCCCTGGAGAGTTTATTCTCTTGCATAAAAGGTTTTGTTGCCATTACAGCACTTTTATAGTCAAGTTGCAAAGAAATAGGCGGATTTTTATCAATAATCAACGCCAAGAAAAAAGTTGCGATGAGTAAAATTAAAATAAACAAAAGAAAACGTGTACTCCATTTAAAGCCATTCCATCTGGATTTATTATCGGTTTGAAAAATTTGTTTATTCATATTTCTGTTCAACTTTGCGATATAACTAGTTTACCTATTCTATAAAATGGATCGACGTTTTTCCTTAAATTTATCACATCCATAAATAACAGAACAAAAATACAACTATTTTGCAATCGTTATTCCGATAGATCAATTTAATTTTCAACCTTTTTTGCTATTTGTTTCTAGTAATGAAACGAAAGATTTCGCACGTTGAAACTAAATTTTTCATACGATAAAACAATTAGTTTTCAACCACGAAAAACAAAAGTTTTGACTTATACTGAAAATGGTTGTTACTATTAGAGGCTTGTTACTAAATAAGTTGTC
>DBTL01000003.1 GCA_002307035.1 Bacteroides sp. UBA1317 | reverse complement strand
AAAAATTCCAGCATTAGCTCCATATGCTTCAATAAGGTTTGTCTATGATCATAGACAAATAACAAATGCAACTTATATAAATGGAAACAAATCAAACATTACAAAAATACTAACATCAATTGATATATATAGTCAGGAGAATAAAGTTAAAAGTTATGAGCTTTATTTCCCTTCTAATAATTGGGGGAAATATTTATTGAAAACAATAACTGAGATTTCATCTTCTGGAGATAGATTAGCTCCTATTCGATTAGATTGGTACACAAATGACACTTATAAACCAATAATTCGTTATGGTTACACAAACAGTAATGAGCTAAGATTCTGTCATAATTCTACATTAACTATAGGTGATTTTAATGGAGATGGAATAAGTGATTTTATCGCTGCTCATAAACCTGGAGAACCGGTTACTGACTGGGGAATGTTTTTTGGTGCTTCAAGTGGAAACAATTGTATATTTAAAAATGCGTGGATGTTGGCAGATGGCTTTGTGAAATTTGATCCAGGAGACTTTAATGGTGATGGGAAGACAGATCTTTTGCAAAAAACGAAGATTAGAACTCATGATGAATATAATGACTTTTGGACAGAGTATTATCGCATTCGGTTGTCAAATGGATCATCATTTCAAGATCCTTCATTTTCATTTGCTGCCGATAGGAATGAATCCACTGATGTAATTGTAGGTGATTTTAATGGAGATGGAATTTCAGATATTCTTCAATATTCTATTGGGAAAAAAGACTATAATTTGTTTTTTTCTAAATACTACAGTTCTCCCATTACATATCAAGAAGTAACAGGCACTATTTCAACGAATTGGGAAAGAGTTGAAACAGGTGATTTCAATGGAGATGGTTTGACTGACATTATGAACTTAACAGCTGCTGGATATGAATGTCTACAACCGGAAGGATACGCATACTCATCTTCATTCATCAAAACATCAAGCACACTAATTAATAAAACATCAAAATTGAATTATGGTGATTTCAACGGTGATGGAAAAACAGATATTCTTCAAACTGGTTTAATGGAAACATATTGGGTTCAATTAAATGAAACAACACAAGTTCAGAAAACCAAAGAAGTTTGGAAAATACTCGTTTCAACTGGAGTCGGTTTTTCTGAGACAAAATTTAATGGCTATTTTTCGACAAGTGAAAAAGATATTTTTATTGCTGATCTGAATGGTGATGGTAAAGATGACTTTTATGTGGTAAAGAAAACTGGATATGGTTATACTTCGATGGGCAAAATGCAATTGTATATTGCAAACAGTACAATTGGGACTTATAATTTTTCTCTCTTCTTGGAACAAGAGGGGGATAATACATGCTCGACAGATGCTTTTAATTTTCATAATGGAGACTTCAATGGAGATGGAAGATCAGATTTTATCATTACTCCTGCCAATGATACATGGGGAGCAATCCTGATCGCGAACTGTGATACAGACCGAGATCTGTTGATGAAAAGCGTTACAGATAGCTATGGAAACACATCATCTTTCACATACAAGCCATTAACAATTGCTGCTGTATATACTCCATATACCAATGGAAGCTATCCAGTATCGGATTTTATTTGTGCCATGCAGATTGTCGATAAAAAGACTCAAAATGATGGAATTGGAGGAATTAAATCTACTTCATATAAATATGCTGGTGCTAAAATACATAAAACCGGAAAAGGATTTTTGGGATTCTCTGAATTCACAAGTTCTGATGATCAAACAGGCATCTCATCGACCAGTTTTTACGAGTACGACCCAATCCATTTTGCAGTTGGGTTAAAGAAGAATGAGGTCAAAATAAATACTCAAGAATATACAAATCAATTATTGTCAGAGACAATCTATACAAATGAGTATAAGAAATATTCTAAATTATTTAGTTATCCTGGAAGTTATGACGAAGTTCATGATGATTTTTTAATTTACACGTACCAACCAACCACCACCGTAGAAAAAAAATATGAATTAGGGTCAACTATTCCATACAATACAACTACGACGTCATACACTTTTAATGATTATGGTGATGTAATGACCACCACTCAGAGCATAGGAACAGAAGCGACCATCTCTACTGTAAATGAATATGCCAATGATGTAAGCAAGTGGTATTTGGGGCGGTTAACAAAGGCAACTTCAACTAAACATGTTGTTGGTCAAACTGATGTGATAAGGGTCTCGGAGTTTGAATATGATCCGAATAGTGGTTTATTGGTCAAAGAAATCGTTGAGCGAAACAACGATAAACTCGGTTACTACAAAACTTATTTACACGATGTCTTTGGAAATATTCTGACGGATACAATATTCGCTGGAGGGAAAAGCAGGAGCCAGGTATCGGTATATGATGTTAAGGGGCGTTTTGCGCTAGATAATATTAATGCTTTGGAGCAAAAAACATCAAGAACATACCACCAATATTTTGGGACAGTTGTCACTCAAACTGACCCAAACCTATTAACTGCTACTGCAGAATATGACTCCTTCGGGCGAGAAAAATTAGCAACGGGGCCGAATGGAGCAAAGGGTGTTACTGCTTATCGCTGGTGTATTGGAGATGCAAATACACCTACCGGTGCTGTGTGGTTTAAATATATAGAAGTCTCAGGAAAACCAGGAGCTAAAGAATATTATGACAGTTTGGGCAGGGTATTACGGAAAGAGGCTGTTGGTTTTGATGGTCGACTCATCTTTGTAGATACCAGATACAATGCATTAGGCCAGATAGAGCAACAAAGCGATCCTTACTTCAAAGGAGAAACAGCTCAATGGACTAGCTTCTTATATGATCCAATCGGACGTCTCAAACAAAAAACCTTAACTGATTTAAAAACAATTGTAATCATTTATAACGGGTTCACTACGACTACCGTGAACCCTCTTGGTAAGAGTGACATTCGCCGGACTAATATGCAGGGGCAACTGGTCGAAAGTATAGATAGTAAACAAAAGAGTATTACTTATGTCTATAATAGCGCCGGTAATATGACCGAGGTGCATGATCCTAAGGGAAATGTTGTAAAGATGGAATATGACATACGAGGCAATCGCACTAAACTGATTGATTTGGAAATTGGCACAACTACTTCAGACTACAATGCGTTTGGAGAGCTTATTTCGGAGATTGACGCAAAGGGTGACACATTGACTCTTGAATACGACGATCTTGGTCGAATGAAAAAACGAATTGAAAAAGAAGGCACGACAGAATGGGCCTATGATACAGGGACTTGCGGCATTGGCCGTCTAGCATCGGTTACATCACCTAATGGATATGTGAAGGCTACTAAATATGATACATACGGTCGCCAAATTAATGTTAATGAGACGATTGCTGGTGTTGCTTATGCAACTACAACAGCGTATGATAGTTATGGTCGAGTGTCGATGGTAAACTACCCTTCCAAAAACGGCAATGGACCAATAGTGCGCAATGTCTATAATAACTTTGGATATTTGTCACAAGTTTCAAATATCCAAACAGGTAAGAATTATTGGACTGCCGAAATAATGAATGCTCGCGGTCAGATAGCACAGAGCCTCTATGGTAATGGTATGCAGTCTACCCATACATTTGACGATGTCACTGGATTGCTGAAACACATTAAAACAGCATTTGGCAGTAATATTGTGCAGGACTGGGAATACCAGTTTGATGAACTTGGGAACCTGAAGATGCGTCGTGACGATCGCCGCCTATTGGAAGAGACATTTAAATATGATGAATTGAATCGTTTGGAGAAGGTTTTTAAAAATACGACTCAAACACTTGGTATAACCTATGACGAGCTGGGGAATATAATGACTAAGTCGGACGTAGGAACATATCATTATGAGGATACTAATAGACCACACGCCGTAACCAGCATTACTCAATGTTTGGGAAGCATTCTTAAAACGACAGATCAGCGAATTAACTATACCTCATTTGATAAGGTAAGAACAATTGCCCAGGGATCTGATAGTCTACAAATTGAATATGGCTCAGCTTACGAGCGAATCTTTGCCAAAAGCTATCAGAATAATCTTCTGGTGAAATGCCGTACTTATGTTGGCAGTCTATATGAGCAGGAAAAAGAGATTGTTACAGGCAAGATAAAAGAAAAATTCTATATCTTTGGCGGTGATGGATTAATTGCAGTGCAGATTACTGATGAAACTGGAAGCAAACTCAGTTATGTGCACAAGGACCATTTGGGTTCCATGCAGTGCTTGACTGATGAATCCGGTTTACTGGCGCAAGAGCTTAGTTTTGATGCATGGGGAAATCGTCGCAACCCCGAAAATTGGGATGTCTATAATTCAGTACCAACGGGACTTATAATTGACCGTGGTTTTACAGGACACGAACATATAGACCTCTTCGATTTGGTTAATATGGACGGACGGGTGTATGACCCAATAATTGGCCGCTTTCTGAGCCCAGACCCTATCATACAAGATATTGAGAACCTACAATGCCTAAACCGCTATAGCTACTGTCTGAATAATCCTCTTTCTTTGGTTGATCCCAGTGGATATAGTTGGTTAAGTCAGAATTGGAGAAGTTTAGTGACGGCTGGGGTTGCAATTTCAATAACTGCACTTACCGCAGGCATTGGTACAGGAATTGGTGGCGCGATGTTAGCGGGTGCAATAGGTGGATTTGCTGGAGGTGCTGTCGGGACATTGCTAAATGGCGGAACAGTTGTTCAGGCTTTTAAGGCTGGAGCGATTGGAGGCTTAATTGGTGGTGTCTGGGGATTCTTTAATTATGCAGCAGGATTTGGAACACTTTTTGAAAGAACTTTTAAACATATTTTTGCTGGATCATTGATGAGTGGAATACAAGGGCAGAATGTGGTACACGGAATGATTTCAGGTGGTCTCTCATCTCTCGGAAATGGCGTCATTAATAATGAGGTATCAAGTGCCTTTTTAAAAGTGACAGCTGCGGCAGTTCTTGGTGGTACTATTTCTGAGATTGGTGGAGGTAAGTTTGCAAATGGAGCAGTAACAGGGGCTTATTCGATGTTGTTAAATGATTTAAAGCATCCATTAGAAAAACAAATTGAAGAAAAACTGAGAACATTAAAGTTTGGTGAAACAATAAGTGGGAAAGAGTTGGGAAAGGCTATAGGTAATAACCTTCTTTTTCTTTTTGTTTCCAAGGCGACACGAATAGATGAATATAAATTCAATATTGTACGTACAATAGGGGGGGTTACCACGGGAGCTCTTAGCAAAGATTCTTATATTACGATATCCAAATCTACTTTACCGATCAATAAAAAAATCGAACAAGTATATAGGATTCAAGTATTTGGTTTAAATCCTTCATTCTACACAGATGTGTGCAATGATTTCTATATTAATAACGATAGAGTAATGTATTATAATGAAAAAGGACAACTAGTATATGGAAGTACCAACTAATAATCGCAGAGTAGGCATTATTGCCCCCATCTTTATTGTTATTTTATCGTTAATTGCAAATATTCCAATGGCCTATTTATCAAGAATATATGTTGGATATATTTCAGCAGATCTAGTAAATGAAATAAATAATATTTTGCATTTACACCGCGAATTTTTAGTTAGTATCAGATTAATCAGCATGATGTACCTAATAAATATTTTTATTGTAGTTGCAATTGAGCTTGCAATAGTTGCAATATTTCATATGAAGATTAACAGGCTTTTTAAAATGAACAATTTTATTACTATTAAAAAATTTATCAAGCTAGCAATAATTATAATATTTATTCAGCTTATAATCACTGTTATTTTATGGAATCTATAGTCATTTCTTTCTTGCTAACATTGCAAGAAAGAACCAAACAACAAAAAAAAGCAACAAAAGATATTTTCATCATTTCTTATTTAGTCGACCCTGTTAAAGCATTCAATATATTGAATATCAGTGAAATAAATCACTAAAACCCTTTGAATATTAACCGAAAAGCCTTATCTTTATGTCATAAACCTGCAAATTTATGACACTATGTTAGGCAAGATCCCAAATAAACATCAAGTGACAATCTTTCAAACTCCCCTTGTAAACTTTATCAATATGGATCACGAGTTGGTTCATTTGGCTCAGCATATCGACTGGGATGAAGTGGAGAACGAGTTCAAAGGATACTTTTCCGAGAATGGGAGACCGAGTGTTCTCGTCCGCAGAATGGTCGGTTTGATGTTGCTCAAGAGCCTATACAATCTGAGCGATGAGGGCACGGTTGCCCGTTGGGTTGAGAGTCCGTATTTCCAATACTTTACCGGCGAGTATGTGTTCCAGGTCAAGCCTCCGATCGATCCCGCCGACTTCTCCAAGTTCCGCCGTCGCGTAGGCGAGGAAGGCGCCGAGAAGATTCTGAAGCTGAGCATCAAGGTAAACGCCGATGAGATGGCCAACGATACGGAAGTTATGGTTGATACCACGGTTCAGGAAAAGAACATCACCTTTCCAACCGACGTGAAGCTCTACCGCAAGATCATTGCCCGATGTCACATGTTGGCCAAGGAGGAAAATATCGTTTTGCGTCGCAGTTACACCCGAGAACTGAAGGACTTGAACCTGAAGGTACGTTTCATGAATCACCCCAGACGCAAGAAAGAAGGCCAGAAAGCCAAAAAGCGCATGCAGACCATTGCCAAGGCATTGGTGAACGATTTGGAACGAAAGATGAACAGCGAGCAGCGAAAACGTCACTTGGATGACCTTTTGTTGTATTCCAGGGTTGTCACCCAGACGCGTACTGACAAGAATAAAGTGTACAGCCTTCATGAACCAGAAGTTCAGTGCATTGCCAAAGGAAAAGAAGCCAAGCCTTACGAGTTCGGAAACAAGAGCAGCATAGCCAAGTCGAAGTCTGGCATCATAGTCGGTGCTATGGCTTTCAAGGGCAATCCATTCGATGGGCACACATTACCTGAGCAATTGGAACAAATCAAACGACTCTCAGGAATGACCATTGTGAACGCACTTGTGGACAGGGGATACCGTGGCCGCAAATGGATTGGCGATACGAAAGTGGAGATTCCCGGTAAAGGCAAACCAACCGACAGTTATTACAAAAAGACAAAAGCCATAAAGAAGTTCCGTCGCAGGGCCGGTATTGAACCGGTCATCGGTCACTTGAAACAGGATCACAGAATGCAGCGGAATTACCTGAAAGGAAACGTGGGTGATTCGATCAATACGATGATGGCTGCAGCCGGATTCAATCTGAAGCACTGGCTGAACAAGGTTATTCTTGTCTTTAATCTGATTTATAGAATATTAATTGCTGAGGTCCTCAATATTTTCACAGAAAACCGGAACAGGTTGGCGTTGCTACCTGTTGGGGTAAACTGCGGAAAAAGGGGGTTTTGGCAGGACTAACTATTTATTATTGTGTTGTTGATAATTGTTTTTACTTTACTGACACCTTTTGCATTTTAGACTTGCTACCACCAATGGATCTCTTACCTTTGGTAGTACCTGGCAAATTACAACCTGCGGTGTGACTAGAAGTGGTATGTCGGAATTTCCGACTAATCACTCAACACGGTGCTATAGATGGAAAAACACAAGAAGCTTCGATAAAACATTACAATCTCGATGTAGTTATTTCGGTGGGCTATCGGGTGAAATCGCAGCGTAAGCATTCGGCCTAGCACGTAT
>DBTL01000030.1 GCA_002307035.1 Bacteroides sp. UBA1317 | reverse complement strand
CCCTCGACCCCAACCTTGGCAAGGTTGTGCTCTACCAACTGAGCTACTTTCGCAATTGCGGATGCAAAGGTAGATATTTCTCGTAAACTTGCAAATAATCCGCCCGTTTTTTTGTTCAACAATTACCTAAAAGATTCTTGAGATAAGCGATTCTTTTGATTATCAACTCATTCGGTCTCGGTAATCTTCATAACTAAATTGTTTGTAGATTTCGGCTTTCCCTTCTTTTGTCCACAACCCGATGGCCGGATGATGAATGCCATTGAACATGTTTGTTTTCACCATGGTATAATGAATCATATCTTCAAACACAATACGCTCACCAATAAGAAGTTCGTGATCAAAACTCCAATTGCCCATATAATCACCACTCAAACAGGAACTACCTCCCAAACGATAAATAAAAGCGCCTTTATCTCCTATCTGTGCGCCACTTACAGCCGGCTGATAAGGCATCTCTAAGCAATCGGGCATGTGGCAGGTAAAGCTCACATCGAGTATTGCTGTTTTAATACCCCTGTTCTCTACCACGTCTACCACTTCCGAGGTCAACACTCCTGTTTGCCAGGTAAAGGCCGATCCGGGTTCAAGGATAATTTGCAAGTGCGGATAACGCATCTTGAGCCCACACAACAATCCTATAAGATGTTCTATATCATAGTCGGCCCGCGTCATCAAATGCCCTCCTCCCAAGTTCAGCCATTTTATCTGCGAAAACCACCTCGAAAACTTCTCTTCAATGTGAACCAGTGTTTTTTCCAATTCATAAGACGATGACTCGCAATGAGCGTGGCAATGAAAGCCTTCGATGCCTTGAGGCAAAAGTTCAGGTAACAAATCCGCCGTTATACCAAACCGCGTTCCCAGAGCACATGGATTATAGAGATCTGTCTCCACTTCTGAATATTCAGGATTAATGCGGATACCGCATGAAATACCTTTCCCTTCGGTCATCGAAAAAAAACGATTGAATTGTGCCAATGAGTTGAAAGAAATGTGACTACTGCAACGCATGATTTCAGGAAAGTCCTGTTCTGTATATGCCGGTGAATAGGTATGCGCCTTGCTCCCAAATTCCTCGAATGCCAGTCGCGCCTCGTACACCGAGCTAGCTGTAGAATGATCAATGTATTCTCTAAAGATAGGAAACGAACGCCACATGGCAAACGACTTAAAGGCAAGTATAATTTCTACTCCTGACCTCTCTTTGACAGTTCGAATCAAGCTTAGGTTCTTTCTCAAGAGTTCTTCTTCCATGATATAGCATGGCGAAGGAAATTGGGTAAAATCTATCATTATTTCATCTACTAGTTATAAACGTTTTGCAAAGATACAGAATGTTTCTCTGTTTGCCATAAACAAGAGGAAACCTTCATCAGTTTATTGAGAAATAAAGCCCGGTCGAATCACTTCGCCCGGGCTTCCATAAATAAACTTGGCAGAGTTTATTTCTCGAAAATATACTAGTTATAAAGAAATTACTTACTTATCAGGCCAAAGGTTTTTGGCCGCTACCATTGCCATATCTAACGTTTTCCATTGCTTTTTTAAAGCTGTATCATAGTCTTCGTAGGGCAACACTTGCGCATTAGGGACACAAAGACTAAGACGATCCAATGAAATATAAGGAGTCACTTCATCTATCGCTTCATATATTTCATCCAGTTCGCTAGGCAATGGATAGTGAGACGGAATGAAGCCAAATGTTGCTTTCTGCTCACGAATGAACCACAGAAGAGACGTTTTACCGCAACTCTCGTCGTCATAATCAAGTAAAAATGAATTAACTCCTTCGACGGAAGAGAGCATCTCTGTAGGTGCATGAAAAGCAATAAATAAATCTTCCGGATGTTCTTTTAAAGCCATGTTATTTACTCGAACAGCGGTAGAGGTAACCACTCGGGTAGTATCATCAAACTGCAAATATCGACAGCCGGATTCATATAATTCTTGAATGAGCTTTTGATATGCACAAGCGATATCTGCCAACAGATCCTCTTCATTAGGATAGATGGTTAATAACTGATCACGAGCATCTTCTTTTAATAATTCACTAAGCAGCAGAGAGGGTGCCGGCAAGACTTGCTTGGCAATCACATCTCCTCCCGTCACTCCAGTAAGATACATAAAATCATCCAGGACAGGATGATGGTGAAAATCAATCCTTCCAATAAGCTTAATACTATTTTTACGCTCATCATGAGCCTGTATACCTTCTAAGTTCCACATAAAATCCAATGGCCAGAAAACATTACGAAAGCGTCCGTCGGTTACCACTTTTAAACCTATTGTTTTTAACTTATCTACTAAATTACGAATTTCGGCATCTTCTATGGCACGCAACGTTACCATACTAATCTGCTCATTTCGATATTGCATTTGTGCGTTCCTTAACTCCTGAGGGAGAAGAAAGGTGCCAGCAACATCTATCCTGAACGGAGGTCTGATATATTCCATACAAATACTAATTTAGATGATTTGATTTTGCACATCATTCCCAACCCACGAGGAATAAAGACATAAAAAGATGGCAGGTCTTCTGACTTAGCTTCCATTTCGAATACCTTCCCGGCCAAAGCCAGTGGTTAAAAGAGTATCTCATCGAAATGTTTGTGATGGAGCTTTACAGCAGCGGGACTGTTCGGGATTTACACCCGATTCCCTTTTAATTATCACAACTGAAAAGTTGTGATAAACCATTCTTGGTTGCAAATATAATGAAAGGTCTGAATAATTAATACGATTCACAACTAATTAACACACCTTTTTAAAAAAAGTGAAACTAATTTGTTGATATCCGAAGTCTAATCTAAATGAGCAGAGTGTTGGCAACGCGTTTCACCACAACAACAATCACTGTTATGTTCAAATTCAAGCGTAGCATGCTGAATCCCAACTCTAAGTAGAGCACGCTTCACCTCTCGTTTTACTTTCTCAAGTTGAAATAAATCACAAATAACAATATGTGCCGTCAAAGCCGTTTCGGTAGTGCTAATTGCCCAAATATGCAAATGATGGCAATCGACTACTTCGGGTACAGAAAGAATAAGAGTTTCTATCTGCTTACTGTCCGTTCCAATGGGCACACCATCAAGAGAGAGACGAATACTATCATGCAAAAGTCCCCATGTAGAATAAATAATAACACAAGCAATAAGGAGACCAAGAATAGGGTCAATCACCGACCAACCCGTATAGGAGATAACAATACCCGAGATGACCACACCTACAGATACCAATGCATCAGCAGCCATGTGTAAATAAGCTCCTTTCACATTTAAGTCTTTCTCCTTATCTTTCATAAACAACCAAGCCGTAAGCCCATTCACTAAAACCCCTACCCCTGCAGTCCAAGCTATAGCATCTCCTTCCACAGGAAAAGGATGGAATAGTTTCTTTATACTTTCGGCAAAGATAATACCCACAGCTATTAATAAAATGATGGCATTGAGCAGAGAGACTAATATCGTACTTTTCTTATAGCCATAGGTGTACTTAGAAGTTGCAGACATTCGAGCCAGACGAAAAGCCAACATCGCTAGAATAAGACTGGCCACATCACCCAAATTGTGCCCGGCGTCTGATATTAGTCCTAATGAATTATAATAGAAACCAACGCCAAATTCCGTAATGACAAATAGAATATTTAATCCGATACCAATAATAAAGGATTTATTCAATCCCGTAATTTCGAGCACATGATGATGATCGTGCTGGTGGTGTTTTGAATGTTCCATCCTATTTGAATTTTGTTGACCGCACAAAGATAAGTTTATCTTTGCATTAATCAAATACCTACAACGATGTATATTACTGCTGTTTTTTTTATACCTTTGCGGCAAAAATAGAGATTTTACCCCAAATTTATGGATATTCATCAAGAACTTAAGGAATTATCTAAATTCCTGTCCGATTATTCTACCAGTCTAATGGCAGTAGGTGTGCAAACATCACGCATTGTACGTAATACATCGCGCATTGCCGAATCTTATGGTTTCTATGTGGATATGACTATCTTTCAAAAGACCATTATCATGACGTTGAGAGACGCTGATAACTCTCATTCTTATAGTACTGTAAATAAGATAAAACCTCTAGGTTTGAATTTTGCTACTAACTCTAAATTAAGTACACTCAGTTGGGAAGCTTATGACGAGCATATTCCTTTGGAGGAATTAAAGAGAAGATATCACGCGATCGTTAACAAGCCTCGCGAAAGCAAATGGCTGGTATTGTTTCTAGTGGCTTGCGCCAATGCTTCATTCTGTCGATTATTCCAAGGAGATCCTACATCAATGGGAATTGTGTTTGTTGCCACATTGGCAGGCTTCTTTATCCGCCAACTTCTCATGGAAAGCCATTGGAATCATTTAGCCATATTCATCATATCCTCATTTATAGCATCGCTTATCGGAAGCACGGGTTATCTGTTTCATTGGGGAAATACGCCAGACATGGCATTGGGTACCAGCGTTCTATATCTTATCCCGGGAGTACCTCTTATTAACTCCATTATGGATGTTATTGACGGACACGTATTAGCCGGAACCTCTCGTTTAATCAATGCCTGCCTACTTATAATATGTATAGCGATAGGACTTTCGATCACACTTTTAATAACAGGAATTAGTACTTTATGATAGATTACGAATTTGTTCAGGCCATCATTTATGATGGATTGTTTGCTGCTGTGGCAGCTATCGGATTTGCCATCATTTCAAATCCACCTCGGAAAGCACTGGCAATTGCTGCATTCTTAGCTGCCGTAGGTCACGGACTTCGCTATTATCTTTTGCATTCCGATTTATTCAACGTAGATATTGCCACAGCTTCTTTCTTTGCAGCCATAACCATAGGGCTGCTATCCATACCCTTTGCTAAATATGTTCATTGTCCGGCAGAAGTTTTTTCTTTTCCGGCTTTACTCCCTATGATTCCGGGAATGTTTGCCTATAAAAGTATTTTGTTTCTTACAAAATTCTTGCAAAGCAAAGATCAAACAGCTTCTTTTCAGTATATCGAGCAGTTTTTCAGAAATGGAATAACAACTATTTTTGTTTTATTTGCTTTGGTCGTGGGCGTTGCCATACCGATATTCCTCTTTCATAGACAATCATTTAGTTCTACCCGTTTGAAGAAGATGACAAATAAATAAAAAAAACAAGCCACCGAAATGATTCACTAACAAAGATCATTCCGATGGCTGTCCCCTTAAACACCTTTAAACAAAATGAGAGAATATGCCTCAGATATAACTAACTAACCCTTTTAGAGACATACTCTATTGACTAGGCGACCATTTACATTGAGAAACTCAAGAAGTAAATGAGTCGCCTAATTAATATCTTTATTTTCTAGCTTCGGCAATATATCCGAAAGCTTCTTTACACTTAGCAACAATCCAAGCCCAGTCTTGAGCAGCAACCACATCACTTGGGAAAAGGTTAGAACCCATTCCTACGCAGGTAACACCCGCTTTGATCCATGCAGTAAGGTTTTCTTTAGTTGGTTCTACACCGCCTGTCACCATCAACATAGACCATGGCATAGGAGCTTTTACATTCTTTACAAATGAAGGTCCACCTACATTTCCGGCAGGAAATACTTTGCATAGATCGCACCCAACTTCCTGAGCAAAACCGACCTCAGATACCGACCCACACCCCGGAGTATAAGGAATCAAACGACGATTGCAAATCTTAGCAATCTCAGGATTGAACAACGGACCAACGATGAAGTTAGCACCTAATTGGATGTACATAGCTGCAGTAGCCGGATCAACAATTGAGCCAATACCCATAATCATTTCTGGGCATTCTCTTGCAGCCCATTTCACTAATTCAGCAAATACATCCTGAGCGAAATCACCACGGTTGGTAAATTCGAACGCACGAACACCACCATCATAGCATGCCTTTACTACATTCTTAGCAACCTCTACATCTTTGTTATAGAAAACGGGAACCATCCCTGTGCTTGCCATAGCATTGAGCACTTGTATTTTATTAAATCTTGCCATTTCTTTCTTCAATTAAAATAATCACGTAATTCTTTATCTGCTTACACGGCCTGAACCGTCACCCTTCATCAAGTTTTCTACTTCAGCAACAGTAACCAAGTTAAAGTCACCATAGACGGTGTGTTTCAGGCACGAAGCAGCAACCGCAAACTCCAATGCTTTCTGATCATCAGACGGATAACTGATCAAACCATAGATAAGTCCGCCCATGAATGAGTCGCCACCACCTACGCGGTCTACGATATGAGTAATGTCATATCTATTGGAGATTTTCAATGAACCTTCTGAATAAAGAACGCCCCCCCAAGTATTATGGTTCGCATTGATCGCACCACGAAGAGTCACAATCATCTTCTTGCAACGTGGGAATTTTGTCATCATCTGAGTACATACTGATTCGAATTCAGCGGAGTTAACTTCTCCGTTGGTAGCAGTTACATCGAAACCTTCGGGCTTGATACCAAAGACTTTTTCACAATCTTCTTCATTACCAAGAATTACATCGCAACCTTCAACCAATGCAGGCATTACTTCATCAGCTGTTTTACCATATTTCCAAAGATTTTTGCGGAAGTTTATGTCACAAGAAACAGGTACACCCATTTCATTGGCAACTTTGATTGCTTCCAAACAAGCATCAGCTGCGCCTTGAGACAAAGCAGGAGTAATACCGGTCCAGTGGAACCATTGAGCGTCTTTGAGAACCTCTTTCCAGTTCACCATTTCCGGTTCGATAGTAGAGATAGAAGAGTTTGCACGGTCATAGACCACCTTTGAAGCACGAGCCACAGCACCTGTTTCCAAGAAATAGATCCCTACACGGTCGCCACCAAAGATAATTTCTTTCGTACCCACATTGTGTGAACGAAGATCCATGATGCAAGATTGAGCTATGTCATTTTTAGGAAGACGAGTTACGAATTCTGTATCTAAACCATAGTTGGCCAATGACACAGCAACATTTGCTTCGCCACCACCAAATGTAGCCGTGAATTCTTTAGCTTGTGAAAATCTAAGGTAGCCCGGAGTAGCCAAACGAAGCATTATTTCCCCAAAAGTAACAACTTTCTTTCCCATAATTCTGTTTTTAATCTAATAAGTTATTAATATCGTTAAGTTTCAATTTATCATCCTACTGTACGGAAGACCTATAAACAGAGAGATTTACAGATATAATCTCATCAATAAAACCCTCTTTTATCACCTCCGTGTGCGGGCACAAAGATACAATAATTTTCGTAATTACAAAAATTGTTATATATTTGTGTCGAAAATAATAAGATTATTATTGTGTGCGAGCACAAAGCCGAAATAATAAGCAATCTAAGATGAATAAGCTGCCGGATAGAATCAGAATTAAAGATATTGCTCGCCTAGCGGACGTGTCGGTTGGTACCGTAGACCGTGTTATACATGGTCGAAGCGGTGTGTCAGAAATTAGTCGCCAACGTGTGGAAGAGATACTGAAACAATTAGATTACCAACCTAATATGTATGCCAGCGCACTTGCATCCAATAAAAAATACGTCTTTTGTTGCCTGTTGCCTCAACACCTCAAAGGTGAATATTGGACAGCTGTAGAAACAGGAATAAGTGAGGCTTTAGCCAATTATTCAGATTTCAACACCTCGGCACACATGTTCTACTATGATCCTTATAATTATCATTCATTTGTAGATGCCGGCAAAGCCATTCTCGAAGCACAACCGGACGGAGTTTTGCTTGCTCCTACTGCGCCACAATACACTAAAGAGCTCACAGATGCGCTCACAGAACACAATATACCTTATATATACATAGATTCGTATATAAAAGAAATACCTCCTTTGGCATTCTTCGGACAACATTCCCATCAAAGCGGATATTTTGCTGCACGCATACTGATGTTGCTAGCTGGCAATGAGAAGGAAATTGTTATTTTCCGCAAGATAAATGAAGGTATAGTGGGGTCTAATCAACAAGAGAATCGTGAGGTAGGATTTATACAATACATGAAGGAACACCATCCTACATGCAACATCCTTGAGCTTAACTTACATGCAAATAAGCCAGATGCAGACAACACCATGCTCGATGATTTTTTCCAGAAACATCCCACAGTACACAATGGCATCACCTTTAACTCAAAAGCTTATATCATAGGTGAGTATCTACAAAGCAGAAAGACCTCGTTTAATTTAGTAGGCTACGACTTATTGGAACGGAATGTATCGTGTTTAAAACAAAATAGCATTGCATTCCTCATAGCCCAGCAGCCTGAACTACAAGGATTAAACGGAATTAAAGCATTATGTGACCATCTTATCTTTAAAAAAGAAGTGCCTTGCGTTAATTACATGCCAATTGATCTTTTAACGGTAGAGACCATCGATTTCTACTTGAAATTACCCAGATAAAAAAACAATTTAAAAAAACGAAAAATAGAATGGAAACAAAGTACTTACAGATTAATCCGGCCGACAATGTGGCTGTGGCAATCGTTAACCTATCGGCAGGAGAAAACCTCTCGATAAACGGGACGCAAGTCACCCTACATGAAGACATTCCAGCCGGACATAAATTTGCCTTGAAAGATTTCGCAGAAGGAGAAGACATTATTAAATACGGTTATCCCATCGGACATGCCATTACAGCAAAGAGCCAAGGAGACTGGATGAATGAAAACAGCATAAAAACGAACCTTGCCGGATTACTGGATTATACCTATAACCCTGCACAAGTATCTCTTGACATCCCTAAAAAAGACCTGACTTTTAAAGGATATCGTCGCAAGAATGGTGATGTTGGTATTCGTAACGAGATATGGATCATCCCTACTGTAGGTTGTGTAAATGGTATCATCGCTCAGCTTGCTGAAAGTATGCGTCGTGAAACGGAAGGTAAAGGAGTGGATGCTATCGTGGCTTACCCACACAACTATGGCTGTTCACAATTAGGAGACGACCACGAAAACACCCGTAAGATTCTGCGCGACATGGTGTTACACCCCAATGCAGGTGCAGTGTTAGTGGTAGGTCTAGGATGTGAAAATAATCAACCGGATGCTTTCCGCGAATTTCTTGGTGATTATGACACGGATAGAGTTTCATTCCTGGTTACACAAAAAGTGGGCGATGAATACGAAGAAGGAATGACACTTCTGCGTGAATTATACGCCAAAGCATCTACAGACAGACGTGTAGATGTTCCTTTATCAGAACTGCGTGTAGGACTGAAATGTGGTGGTTCAGACGGATTTTCAGGTATCACAGCAAATCCTTTATTGGGTATGTTCTCTGACTTCCTTATTGCACAAGGAGGAACAAGCGTGTTGACAGAAGTTCCTGAAATGTTTGGTGCCGAGACGATTTTAATGAATCGCTGTGAAAACAATGATTTATTCAATCAAACAGTACACCTCATTAATGACTTTAAAGAATACTTCCTTTCGCATGGCGAACCGGTAGGTGAGAATCCTTCTCCGGGAAACAAAGCGGGAGGTATCTCTACGCTGGAAGAAAAAGCACTGGGTTGCACACAAAAATGCGGAAAAAGCTATGTATCAGGGGTATTGCCTTACGGTGAACGCCTCAAAGTGAAAGGCCTTACATTACTTTCAGCACCCGGCAATGACTTGGTAGCCTCTACCGCCTTAGCCTCTTGCGGTTGCCACATGGTGCTGTTCACTACCGGACGTGGTACGCCATTCGGAACTTATGTACCTACAATGAAGATATCCACCAACACCGGCCTTTCACAAAGAAAACCGGGATGGATTGACTTTAATGCGGGGATCATTGTAGACAGCGAACCGATGGAAAAAACTTGTGAACGCTTCATTGATTACATTGTCAAAGTAGCCAGTGGCGAATTAGTAAATAACGAGAAGAAAGGATTCCGCGAAATAGCGATCTTCAAAACAGGCGTTACACTATAAAAACCTTTATAACATTCATATGTGGGGGCACCAATTATACTAATAGGTGTCCCTTTTTTATTTATCTTTGCCAACAAAATAGCAACTTTTTAGAATATGAGCGAAGAAAAAACGGTGCACCGCAAATCAGGGTTATGGGCCCTGAGTCCCTTATTTGTCTTTCTGTGTCTTTACCTAGTCACATCTATCATTGTAAACGACTTCTATAAAATCCCCATCACAGTCGCTTTTTTGGTTTCTTCGTGCTATGCCATTGCCATTACCAAGGGGTTAAACTTAGAACATCGTATCTATCAATTTTCCGTTGGCGCATCCAACAAGAACATCATGCTCATGATATGGATATTCGTCTTGGCAGGAGCTTTCGCCCAAAGTGCCAAACAGATGGGTGCCATTGATGCGGCAGTCAACCTGACACTCCATATACTGCCGGATAACCTGCTACTGGCTGGTATCTTTATTGCATCATGTTTCATCTCCCTTTCCATCGGAACCAGTGTAGGCACTATTGTAGCACTGACACCGGTAGCCATTGGGCTGGCCGAGAAAACAGGCATTGATCTCTCTTTCATGGTGGGCATCGTTGTGGGTGGATCTTTCTTTGGCGATAACCTTTCGTTTATCTCCGACACTACCATTGCAGCAACCAAAACTCAAGAATGTGTGATGCGTGATAAGTTTCGTGTCAATTCTATGATCGTTGTTCCGGCTGCTATTATCGTTCTGGGCGTTTATGTTTTTCAAGGTCTATCCGTAACTGCACCTCCACAAACTCAAGATATTGAATGGCTGAAAGTATTACCCTACCTCATCGTACTGGGCACCGCCGTAGCCGGAATGAACGTAATGTTAGTACTCCTCATCGGTATAATTTCTACAGGCATCGTAGGCTTAACCACTGGTAGCTTCAGCTTTTTTGATTGGTTTGGTTCTATGGGAAACGGAATTATCGGTATGGGTGAATTGATTATTGTCACCCTACTAGCAGGTGGTATGCTCGAGACCATTCGCTACAACGGAGGAATCGACTATATCATTGCCGCACTAACCAAACACGTAAAAGGCAAACGTGGTGCCGAGTTCAGCATTGCCGCATTGGTGAGCATTGCCAATCTGTGCACAGCTAACAATACCATCGCCATTATCACCACAGGCCCCATTGCCAAAGATATAGCCATAAAGTTTCACTTAGATCGTCGTAAAACAGCCAGTATACTCGATACTTTTTCATGTTTTATTCAAGGAATAATCCCCTATGGTGCGCAAATGCTTATTGCTGCCGGATTGGCAAACATCTCCCCTATTAGCATCATCGGTAATTTGTATTACCCTTTTGCTATGGGATTATTTGCAATTATGGCCATTCTGTTCCGCTATCCCAGACGATATTCATAAGAAATGAGAAGCACAAAAAGAATAGAACTTTTTGTCAATCAAAATAAAACATCTATCTTTGCAGCCGCTATTACGAGATAATAGCATTATTCAAATCATTAATTAATAACATTTATTTAAAATGGCAACTAAAATCAGATTGCAAAGACACGGACGTAAAAGTTACGCGTTCTATTCAATTGTAATTGCAGACAGCAGAGCACCACGTGATGGTAAATTTACAGAGAAGCTTGGTACATACAACCCAAACACCAATCCTGCTACAGTAGATTTGAATTTCGACAGTGCACTATCATGGGTTTTGAAAGGTGCACAACCTACAGACACAGTTCGTACTATTCTTTCTAACGAAGGAATTTACATGAAAAAACATCTTCTTGGTGGTGTTACTAAAGGCGCATTTGGCGAAGCAGAAGCAGAAGCTAAATTTGAAGCATGGAAAGCCAACAAGCAAACAGGCCTATCTGCTTTGAAAGCTAAACAAGAAGCTGATGCAAAAGCTGATGCAAAAGCACGTTTTGAAGCTGAAAAGAAAGTAAACGAAGCTAAAGCAAAAGTTCTTGCAGAGAAAAAAGCTGCAGAAGAAGCTGCTAACGCTCCTGCTCCAGTAGTTGAAGAAGCACCAGCAGAAGAAGTTGCTGCTCCTGCAGAAGAAACTGTTGCACCAGAAGAAGTTGCTCCAGTTGCTGAAGTTGCTACTGAAGAAGCACCAGCTGCTGAAGCTAAAGCTGAATAATCCGGCTTTTCGGGTTATTCTCGATAAAGAAAAAGGATTAAACCTTATAAAATCCTCTCCGACAATCGGAGAGGATTTTTTGTTATCCTCCTATAAAAATCCGATTCTTTTTAACCAGAATATAATTTCAACGTATAGAAATATGTAAGTCAATGCGTAAAACTTATATTTAGCTTACTTACTATAGATATTATTCGCTAATCAATTATCGAATTCTTTTCTTCTTAAAATAAGGATACGTAATAAAAATAAAAAAGGCAAGTGCTAGCAATGCCGACGCCAGACTAATGCGATAAGGAATAGTTGGGGAACCACTTACATGCAGAGTGAAGTAGCAAGTAACAGCTACACCCAATGAGATTCCTGTTTCCCAAGCTAGTAAATGAGTCGTATTTGCTGTACCGCGTTGGCAGTGTTGAGATAATTTCACGAACATCAGTAGAAATTCAGGAGTAGCCAATCCTAAGCCAATACCTAATAGTGCTGCAGCCAAAGAGATACCGAAATAAGCAATCGGAAAAATCAATGATCCAATGGATCCTATTACAATAATCAACCCAGTAATTATTTGCCCCCGAATATGTTCTTTCTTAAACCAGAGTTTTACGAACAATACTGAGCAGAAAAAGCCCAACCCAACCACGGCAAAGAATGGAATAATAATACCCATTGCTTCTACACAACGAAAGGTATGAGGAATTAAAGGGATAAGTACACCAACTACAAATGAAATAAGAATCATGTTCAGCATAGGTATACCACCACGAAACAACAGAAAACGATCTGTGGTACAAAGCTTCGTACCAATAGGTGCCCGAAAAGGTACATAAAGCATCATTAACAACAATATACCTAAACCGCCTACAGCTAGCGAACCATAAATAGCCGTATAGAATCCTTCTAGCATAAACAAGTATATACCTGCAGCAATGCCGATCATCATGCCTAGGCGAGAAGTCCATCCAAACAGAACATTGCTCACACTGCGACGGTTAGGGGTAGTTAAATCAATGGCCAATGTAATGTTTGAAGTAGTAGCCAATCCAAAAGCCATGCCATGCACAACGCACAAAAGCAATAATTCCGTAGTCGTAGTAGCTAGTGTGCACCCTACAGTAGCCAATAGCATCAAAGCAAAAGAAAGCACACATATATATTTCCGCTTGTAAGCATCTAGTAGATAGCTATAAAAAGGACCTACAACAAACATACCTACCGTAAGAAAAATAAATAGAGTGCCTGTAAGAGCCAACGATGTCCCTAACTTGTTGGCCATCACACTAGGAAGTACAGGGAGTAACATATATCGAGCTACGAACAATAAAAAATTGCCTAAACAAATCTGCAAATAACTCGAAGAAAGTAGTCCTTTAGTATTGCTCTTTCTCATTTGGGAAATCAGAGCTTTTTACGTCTGTTACATATTGTTGAATAGCATTTGTCATAATCGTATGCAAGTCGGCATATCGACGTAAGAAACGAGGACTAAATCCTTGGCTCATACCCAGCATATCCTGAATGACCAATACCTGTCCGTCTACTTTTCCTCCGGCACCGATACCAATCACAGGAATACTCAGCTCGTTGGCTACACGCTCTGCCAAGTTAGCCGGAATTTTCTCCAAAACTAGCCCGAAGCATCCTGCTTCTTCCAGAAGATGCGCGTCACGTATTAACTTTTCAGCTTCAACTTCATCTTTAGCCCGCACAGTATAAGTACCATATTTATTGATTGATTGTGGCATCAAGCCCAAATGTCCCATAATAGGAATGCCTGCACAAAGAATGCGATTAACCGTTTCTAGAATCTCTTCGCCACCTTCCAGTTTTAAAGCATCGGCATGACTTTCCTTCATAATACGGATAGCAGAAGCCAATCCCTCTTTTGAGTTTCCTTGATAAGAACCGAAAGGCATATCTACCACTACCATTGCACGATTCACCGCACGAACCACCGACTTACCATGATAAATCATTTGATCAAGAGTGATGGGGAGAGTCGTTACGTTGCCTGCCATCACGTTGGATGCAGAGTCGCCTACCAAAATAACATCAATGCCTGCACCATCGACAATCTTTGCAGTAGTAAAGTCATAAGAAGTAAGCATTGATATCTTCTCACCTCTTTCTTTCATTTCGATAAGGCGATGAGTTGTCACCTTCCTTGTATCATCTGATATATAACCAGCCATAATTTTAAACTATTAAATTTTCTAAATATTGGGCAAAGTTATAGCATTCATACGGGATTAGAAAATATTTCCCTGTATTTTGGTCTCTTAACTACCGAGAATTATAGTGGTGCCCTTTGGGGCTAGATTTGAAAATAAACCGAACGGATTGATCATAGGTGATATAATTCCAAACCCAATTAATCAATACTATCAATTTATTCTTAACTCCCAAAATGGAACGTAGATGGACAATCATCCATACTATCCAAGCCATAAAACCATGAAGTTTCAGTTTCTTTAGGTCAGCCACAGCCTTGTTACGCCCTACTGTAGCCAGTGCTCCCCTATCTTTATAAGTAAAAGGCATTAAAGGTAGTCCCTTTAGCATTCGTTCTAGATTGTCAGCCAATAATTCTCCTTGCTGAATGGCTACCGGAGCTACTTGCGGGTGTCCATTGGGATATGCATCTTCGTTCTGTAAGCAGATATCACCAATTACAAATATATCTTGGTACCCTTTCAGTTGATTAAATTCATTAACCAACAAACGACCTCCATGCCCTATCAATTCAGGCGAGATCTTATTAAAATGTTCTGCTATTACTCCACTTACCCAAATAAGCGTATTGGTAGGCAATGATTGTCCATCATTCAATAGCACACATCCAGATTCATAATTGACAACCCGTTTATTAAGCAAGATTACCACCCCCATATCAGTAAGGTATCTCAAAACATTAACTGATGCTTCTTCAGACATACTATGCAATAATCTATCAGAACCTTCGACAAGGTAAATAGTCAGTTCATCCTTTTTTAAATCAGGATAATCTTTCGGAATAATATATTTCTTCATCTCAGAGATTGCACCGGCTATTTCAACTCCTGTTGCTCCACCACCTACAATAACCACATTGAGCAATGAGCGCTTCGTTTCCGGATTCGAACAATCGAGTGCCCTTTCAAAACGTAACAACAAAGTATTTCGCAAGGTTAAGGCCTCTTCTACACTCTTCATTGGCAAAGCAACCTTTCGAATCGTTTCATTTCCAAAGAAATTGGTAGTAGTACCGGCAGCAATCACCAAATAATCATAAGATAGATTACCGATGCTCGTTACTACGGTATGTTCTTCGATTAAAAGATCTTTTACCTCCGCCAAACGAAAATAAAAGTTCATTTTCTTTCTGAAATTCTTCCTGAAAGGAAATGAAATGGAACTAGGTTCCAATCCAGCTGAAGCGACTTGATATAAAAGTGGTTGAAATTGGTGATAGTTATGCCTATCTATTAGCACAACCTGAAATTCTTCACTACACATTTTGTCGGCCAATGCTAATCCTCCGAAACCACCTCCGATAATGACGATTCGTTTCTTCTTTGTAACAGGTATTTGAATATTCATCATATCTTAATTTTTAACTTAATGATATAGAAGAACACCCATTAAAAGCTGTTGTTCATTGAATTAACACTTATAGCACAAAAAAACCAACCAATGTAACAAGAAATATATTCTACTTTTTTCTTAAGTGAATCAGTTCATCAAAGCTCATTTCTAGAAAATTGTCAATAACAAGATGCGCTTTATCCGCTATCGATTGACGCGAGTTAGTAGTAGCTAAGCCTATGACTGTAGCTCCGGAAGAGATTCCTGCTTGCAAACCATGAAAAGAGTCTTCAAAAACGAACGTGTTTTCAGCCGTTGCGCCCAACAGTTGCATGCCCAAAAGGAAACACTCCGGATGAGGTTTGGAATGAGTGAAAAGATTTGCGGTAATAATACGATCAAACTTATCGCACAAAGTGGGATGCGCACGGTATACATTAGCCATTTTTTTTTCGTCAGAGCTTGTCACCACAGCAATTCTTACTTCATTACGTCGTAAGTCTGCCAAAAAATGTTCAACTCCCGGTATGTATTCATAAACCATATTCTCTTCGAATAAAGTCAGGTCTTTACGTATTTGTAGTTGTATATCATTCAAACCGCTAAAGTGTTTATCATATATCTGAGTTAAAGTTTGCCCTTTGATCAACCGACCAAAATCAACAATACCAAGATATTTTTTACCTTGTTCATTCCAAAAGATCGTATATTGTCCCTCAGTGTCCATCACAACTCCATCAAAATCAAACAACGCAGCAATCGTATTCATCTTATCCATATCAATTATCTTCTGGAATTAAAATTCATTAAACATATTCATTAAACGAAATGCAAAGTTCTAAATAATCGTTGGAAGAGACAAATATTTAGTACCTTTGTTGTCTTTAAAAAAAAGTAAAGGAAAACGCATGTCACAACAAAACAATCCGCATACACTTGGGACTAAAAGCATCGGAAAGCTACTGTTACAATATTCCATACCAGCTATTATCGGTATGACGCTTACTTCACTCTATAACATCATTGATAGCATTTTCATTGGACATGGCGTTGGACCGATGGCTATTTCCGGTCTTGCAATTACTTTTCCTTTTATGAATTTGGTGATGGCGTTTTGCACCCTTGTGGCAGGTGGAGGAGCTACTATTTCATCCATACGCTTAGGAGAAAGAGACCTTGACGGAGCTACATCCGTATTAGGAAACACGTTGATGCTCTGCATCATAAATGCTCTTTTTTTCGGTACGATTTCTTTTATCTTTCTAGATGACATACTACTCTTTTTCGGTGCTAGCAAAGTAACATTACCTTATGCACGAGATTTTATGCAGGTAATTCTCATTGGAACACCGATCTCCTACCTCATGATCGGACTCAATAACGTGATGCGTGCTACAGGATATCCTAAGAAAGCAATGATGACATCAATGGTGACCGTGATAGCAAACGTAATTCTTGCTCCGATTTTCATTTTTCATTTCCATTGGGGAATACGTGGAGCAGCCATGGCTACTGTCTTATCCCAATTTATCGGTATGGTATGGGTATTAAGTCATTTCATCAATCAAAAAAGCTATGTGCATTTGAGACATGATTTCTGGAAAATGAATATTCGCATAGTGGGTCATATATTCTCTATTGGCATGGCACCTTTTCTCATGAATTTATGTACGTGTACCATAGTAATCGTTATCAATGTTAGCCTACAAAAGTATGGAGGAGACATGGCGATTGGTGCTTATGGAATTATTAATCGTTTAATGACACTCTTTGTCATGACTGTCATGGGTTTAACTATGGGATTACAGCCTATTATAGGATATAACTATGGTGCTAAAAAGATGAAACGTGTCAAACAGGCTTTACGTTTAGGCATTATTAGTGGAATAAGCATTACCAGTACAGGTTTTCTTATCTGCGAGCTATTTCCACATGCAGTTTCGGCCATGTTCACCAATAGTAATGAATTAATAAATATGGCAGCTGCAGGGCTGAGAATCACCATCATGCTGTTTCCTTTTGTTGGTTGCCAGATCGTAATATCAAATTTCTTCCAAAGCATAGGAAAAGTAAAGGTAAGTATTTTCCTTTCACTTTCCCGTCAACTCGTATATCTTCTGCCATTCTTACTAATCCTTCCGCATAAATACGGAGTTAGTGGAGTATGGATTAGCATGCCAATGTCAGATTTCTTTGCCTTCTTTACCGCTGTTGCTTGTCTGGCTATCTATCTACGCCGTAATGCTAGCTACTACGCTACCATCGAATAAATAAACGGTTCGATGTGCAAAAGCGGCATCATGCTGAGAGTGCGTTACCATTACAATCGTTGTGCCTTCTTGGTTCAGTTCGGTTAATAACCTCATTACTTCGGCACCATTCTTTGAATCCAAATTTCCTGTGGGCTCATCAGCTAAAATTAGTTTTGGATTGGTAATAACAGCACGAGCTATAGCCACACGCTGTTGTTGTCCTCCTGAAAGTTGCTGGGGAAAATGTTTTGCCCTGTGACTGAGATTCATCCGTCGGAGCATATCTTCCACCTTTTGTTTACGTTCTGAAGTTTTCATACCAAGATACGTCAAGGGTAATTCCATATTTTCATATACACTTAGTTCATCTATTAAATTAAAGCTCTGAAAGACAAAACCTAGCTTGCCTTTTCTCACTTGAGTACGTTGCCTTTCCTTCAATAGAGCTACTTCTTCTCCCATCAGCCTATATGAACCTTCAGTTGGATTATCAAGCAGGCCTAATATATTAAGTAATGTAGACTTGCCACAACCGGAAGGACCCATAATTGCTATAAACTCACCTTGTTTTACCTCCAGATTTACATGGTTCAATGCTACGGTTTCTATTTCTGAAGTACGAAATATTTTACTAATATCATCTAGTTGTATCATCATCTTTTTTTATAAAATTACTGTTTATTACACTTTTTCATTCTGCTTTTATACTCTTTACCGGATTTGCATTGGCTATACGCCAAGATTTTATGATTACGCATATAAATATCAACAGCAGAATGAATAGAGATATCGCAATAAATAAAAGTACACTAAGTTCTATTTTTTCACTAAACTGTTCTAGCCACTTAACACCTATAACATAAGAACATATAGTACCCAAAACAACAGCAGATATTGCTGTCCACACAATGTCTTTAGAAATAAGAGTAAGAACATCTTCAACTTTTGCTCCATTCACCTTACGAATTGCAATCTCTTTACTACGACGACGGATTTCATCATTTACATAACCAAAAAGTCCCATCAATGTAATCAGTAAGATAGAAATAGAGGCCAATACCACCGCATCCCGGAAACGACGAACATCCAGATATTGATCTTCGACTGCTTTAGACAGCGATTTAAATAGAATATCTTCCGTAGGATACATTTCCAACATGGCCTGATTAATAGCCTTGAGATTGCTATCAAATGGCTCTTTCAACTTGACATGCCAGCAATTCTGCACTCTTTGCTGTCCAATAAGCATTACAGGAGGGATAGAACCATATCTATTAACAGGAAAATCTTTCATTACTCCTACTATGGTGCCATAAGCCTCATCACGTTTTTTAGGTTTTTTTCCAATGGGGCTATCTTTCCAATGCATACATCGCACAAATTCTTCATTTACTAATAATTGATTGGGGCCATTAATGTTTTGTCCTTCTGTCAATTGTATGCCTAATAAAGGCAAATAATCATAATCGCAATAACAGTATCTTACAGTGAAAATATTTTTTCCACTTTCATTCGTTATCCCATCACCCCAAAAGCCACTTAATAGATCCGAAATTGCTCCCGACACGCTCTCTACCATAGGTAACCTCTGAAGATTATCCTTCCCATCTTCTGCACTCTCAAAGGAATGATATACATACGCTACCCTCTGCGGATCATAACCCAAATCTTTGTTCATCACATAGTGATATTGAATTAAAACCACACACATTAATCCCAAAATGAATGCAACCCCTGAGAATTGGACAAAAAGTAGTGGACGTTTCCAATTTCGCTTCCCTTCCGTATAGCGACGAAACACCTGCGTGACAGGAATAGAAGAAAACAATCTTGCAGGTAATAAACCTGCCACAATAAAAAGAAACACAACAACCAATGCCGGAACCCACAGGCTTTGCCAAGTAAATAAAGCTCCTAATGTGGCAGAAGCCACATCTTCTATCTTATCTTTGAAGTTAATCAGAATAAAAGCTACGCCCATCAAAGACAGAACAATAATCATAACTGTTTCCCACAGAAACATGGAAGATATGTTAGCGTTAGTAGCACCGTTACATTTGTGTACCCCAATAGCTTTGGCTCTGTATGAGAGTGAAGATACCGAAATTAACACATAATTCATCGCTGCAATGAACAGGATAGAAAAGCCCAACAAAGAAATTATTAAAACCATCTGTTGCACGTTCTTACTACCAATATACATTTCACGCAGTGGCTGTAATGAATATGTTACATCAAATCCTGAATCCGGTTTGTAAGGCATGTATTGTTCTATCACCTGTCTGATACGTGGATTAATCTTACTGATATCTGAAGTGTTATGTAAACGAACATAACCCAGAAAGCTATCCTCTCCATTCCAGATGCTGCGCTGCCAATGATGATTCAGTAATGTTACAAAAGAAATGACCACATCATGGCGCAACGTACTATTCTCAGGTATATCAGCATATACACCTTTTACAATCATAGTAACGGTCTTATTATACATCAGTGTTTTGCCTATTGGATCTTCATCTCCAAAGACCTTATGTGCAAACGAAGCGGAGAGAAATAATACATCCGGATTTCTCATTTCTTTCACATCACCACGAAGTACTTTGATGCCCATCGTTTGAAAGAAGAGAGAATCAGCCGAAATCACTTTAGGTTGAAAACGAACACTACCGTTGAAAAGTGCATTTGAACCATACCAATCATATACGAGCGTTGCCGATTCAATCTCTTGTGGAAAAGCTTCAGCTATTGCTGCAGGAACCGGTCCCATAACTACAGGTAAAGGGCCTTTTTTCTTTCCATCAATGTTATAAATGGCATTGATAATACACAGTTTATCTGATTCATGATAAAAATTATCATAACTCATCTCAAATGCCATACGAGCGAAAAGCAAGATACCAATGAGTAATCCCAATGTCAGTGAGATTACTTTGATGACATTTGCTCCTTTACCGCGAATGAGCGTACGGAATGCATAGTAAAGCTCTTTCATATATTTACAAAATTAAGCGTTTATTTCTAAACATTAGACTAAAAAACACAAAGTGTGCCATAAACATAAAAATCTTATGATCAATAGATTAGCCACCTTTTTAAGAAGTATATTATCTAAATATTAGACGATAGTGTCTAATATTTAGACGATCGTTAGGAGTTGAAAAATAGAACTTTTATCTTTGAAGCACAAATGAATGGATAAAAGATGGATAAACAGCTGACTATCATCATTGTTGACGATAATAAAGGAGTGCTTATAGCTTTGAAAATGTTATTAAAAAACCATTTTAGTAACATTGTTGCACTTTCTTCACCTATTACTCTGCCCACGGTAATGAGAAAGACAAAAGCAGATATAGTACTGCTCGACATGAACTTTTCAGCAGGTATTAACAATGGAAACGAAGGATTTTTTTGGCTGCGTGAAATAAAAAAAATATCTCCTGCACTACCGATAGTTCTTTTTACAGCCTATGCCGACATCGAACTGGCTGTAAGAGGTATAAAAGAGGGAGCTACAGATTTTATAGTAAAGCCATGGAATAATCAAAAAATAATAGAGACGCTACTGACTGCCGTCTCGTCCGACAAGAAGAACAAAAAAAAGCAGAGAAAGAACGCCCTTCCACCAATACAATGTATTGGGGCGAAAGCAATGCCATGTTGCAGCTTCATCAATTGATAGAAAAGGTTGCCATTACAGATGCTAATATTCTCATTACCGGAGAAAATGGAACAGGAAAGGAAATGTTAGCACGAGAGATTCATGCACTTTCAACAAGACACAACACAGATATCGTGGTAGTAGATATGAGAGCGATTAGTGAATCTTTGTTCGAAAGTGAACTGTTCGGGCATCTAAAAGGTTCTTTCACTGACGCCCATACTGATCGTTTAGGCAAATTTGAAGCAGCCAATCAAGGTACACTTTTTTTTGATGAAATAGGCAACTTACCATACCATCAGCAAGCCAAACTACTAACCACCATTCAAAACCGAAGTGTTGTGCGAGTTGGTAGCAACGAAGCTGTTCCTATCGACATACGCCTTATCTGCGCCACTAACCGTAACTTGCCAGAGATGGTAAACAGAGGAGAGTTTCGCGAAGATTTGCTTTATCGCATCAACACCATTCATGTAGAAATTCCTCCTCTCAGAGAAAGAAAAGAGGATATTCTTCCACTAGCTAACCTATTTATAGAGCACTTTAGCAAACAATATGATAAGGGGACGCTCGTCCTGAATAAGGCTGCGCAAGAAAAGCTTATTACACATTCTTGGTATGGTAATATCCGTGAATTGGAACATGCCATAGAAAAAGCTGTTATCATTAGTGACGGAAACATCTTGCCATCAGAATATTTTCAACTACCTCGTAAAACGGAAATGCCCGAAACGACTGTGTCCACTCTTGAAGAAATGGAACTGAAAATGATTCAGAAAACACTCACTAAATGCAATGGAAATCTAACGGCCGTTGCAGCTCAGTTAGGTATTAGCCGGCAAACACTCTATAATAAAATGAAGAAATTTGGCTTATGAGTACTTTACTGAAACGACTGTCAGGAAAGCTATTTATCCTGCTTCCAATGACGGTTGCATTTGCCGTAAGTGCAACCGTCTCTTTGATGGAGAGAAACCGGCTCTTTGCCGTAGTGACGGTTGCACTATTTTTGTTAAGTGCTTATCGGTTGATATCGCTCTATCGGGTGCATGACAAAAAGATTCTTTTTATGCTCGATGCACTAGAAAATAATGATAATGCCTTTCACTTTCCGGAAAACGAAGGAACAGTCCAAAACCGCACAATAAACAATGCACTAAACCGAGTGACACGCATATTGCGCAATGTAAAGGCAGAAACAGCACAACAGGAAAAGTATTATGAATTGATACTAAACTGCGTTACTACCGGAATAGTAGTATTGAATAACAAAGGAGATATTTATCAAAAAAACGAGGAAGCTCTTCGCCTTCTGGGATTTAATATTTTCACCCATGTACGGCAACTGAGCAAAATAGATGATGAACTAATGGAAAAAGTCACTGCATGCACAGCCGGTGATAAATGGCAAACATCCTTTAATAATGAACGAGGTACTGTAAATATCTCTTTTCGTGTATCAGAAATAACCATACGTAACGAGCATTTTCGTGTACTGGCATTGAACGATATCAATAGCGAACTGGATGAAAGAGAAATTGACTCGTGGATACGATTGATACGTATATTGACTCATGAGATAATGAATGCCGTCACCCCTATCTCTTCCATCAGCGAAACATTGCAATTATTATCTATCGCCAAAGATGAGGAACTTCAACGCGGTTTACAAACCATCAATGCTACCGGCAAAGGATTGCTCTCCTTCGTGGAATTTTATCGAAAATTCACACGTATTCCTACTCCTGAGCCATCTCTGTTTTATGTAAAAGAGTTTATTGATCGGATGATAGAGTTGACACGACATCAACAAAACTGCAAAAACATTTATTTTAGTAGTGATGTACATCCATCGGATCTTATTCTGTATGCTGACGAAAATCTGATATCGCAAGTAGTCATCAATTTAATGAAAAATGCCATAGAAGCTATTGGCTCACAAGAAAATGGTAAAATCACCATTCGTTCTTGGTGTAACAAAGCCGAAGAGGTACACATTGAGATACGAAACAATGGCATTCCCATTTTACCTGAAGTAGCAGAACATATTTTTATTCCTTTCTTCACTACAAAACAAAATGGGAATGGAATCGGTTTAAGTCTTTCCAAGCAAATTATGCGACTATCTGGTGGAAGCATTACCCTACTCCCTGCACAAAAGACATTATTGACTATTGACGAACAGCTTTCTGAGCCCAGCACTTCAGCTCAATCAATATCAAGTCAAACAAATGAGACGGTTTTCTTGTTAAAGTTTAAATGAAACGATAATTTATGCTAGAAGAATTACTTTCGAATCCGCTTTTTCATAATATCAATGCTGCAGAACTTCACAAAAACTTTGACGGAATGATGTATCGTCAAAAAATATTTAATAAAGGGGAAATACTTGCTCACCAAGGTGATGTATGCAATCGACTCATTATTCTTACAAAAGGCAGTGTGCGGGGAGAAATGATTGATTATTCCGGTCGTTTAATAAAAATAGAAGATATTGCTGCACCTCGTGCTATAGCACCACTTTTTCTTTTTGGCACTGCTAATCGTTACCCGGTGGAAGTAACGGCTAACGAAGTTACAGAAACAATTATCATTCCTCGAGAGAGCATCTTAAAACTATTTCGCCGAAACGAAACTTTTTTGGAAAACTATATGAATATCTCGGCTAATTATGCTCATACATTGTCGGATAAACTATTCTTCCTATCTTTTAAAACCATCCGACAAAAGTTAGCTTCGTATTTACTGCGCCTCTCAGGACAAAGCAGCAGTTTTTTGATGGATCGTTCACAACAGGAACTGGCCGATTATTTCGGTATATCTCGTCCTTCATTGGCCAGAGAGTTGGGGCATATGCAAAATGATGGTCTCATACTTGCAGACAGAAAACAAATTACGATTCTAAATAAGGAAGTTTTGAAGCAACTCATAAAGTAAGCTGTTTGTGAAATGTATAGTGGTTAAATTCTCTGCGATAACCTTTGGCTTCCCATTATTGTCAAGACAAGAAAGGCTGAACTTGCAGAAGTTCAGCCTTTCTTGATAAATCATCTCAGATGATTATTTATATTCTTCCCAGCTCTTTATTGCAATATCATCAATGCTCATCGTGCAAAACGCAAAGATGAAAGCACTTGCTAAACGGGCATTGGTGATAAGCGGAATATTCAAGTCAATAGCAGCACGACGAATCTTGTATCCGTTGTCCAATTCTCCTGCAGTAAGGTTCTTTGGAACATTAACCACCATGTCTATCTCCTTCTTATGAAGCATGTCCAACGCTTGCGGATGCCCACTTTCACTTGGCCAATAGACAAGCGTACTTTCAATATTGTTCTCAAGAAGTGCATTGTGTGTCCCCTTGGTAGCAAATAATTTATACCCTTTCTCAGACAATAAGCGAGCAGCATCTATCATATCTGCTTTCTGCTTAGGCGTACCGGTAGAAAGTAATATATTTTTCTTTGGTATGCGATGCCCTACAGACAACATAGATTGTAACACCGCACTCGAAGTATCGGAACCGATGCAGCCAACCTCTCCTGTCGAAGCCATATCAACACCCAATACAGGGTCGGCCTTTTGCAAGCGGTTGAATGAGAACTGTGAGGCTTTGATACCCACATAGTCGAGTTCGAAAAGATTCTTCGACGGTTTCTCAACCGGCAAGCCAAGCATTACCTTAGTAGCTAGTTCGATGAAATTAATCTTCAGCACTTTACTTACGAAAGGAAAGCTACGCGATGCACGCAAATTACACTCTATTACTTTGATGTCATTCTCTCGTGCAAGAAACTGGATATTGAAAGGTCCGGAAATATGAAGTTCTTTAGCGATCTCACGGCTGATACGCTTGATGCGGCGTACTGTTTCAACATAAAGTTTTTGCGGCGGAAATTGTATCGTAGCATCTCCACTATGTACACCGGCAAACTCAATATGTTCACTAATAGCATAAGCTACAATTTCTCCCTCTCTGGCTACAGCATCCATTTCAACCTCTTTGGCATGCTCGATGAATTGGCTCACGACTACCGGATGCTTCTTGCTTACGTTAGCAGCCAACTTTAGGAAGCGCTCCAACTCTTCGTCATTAGAGCACACATTCATAGCTGCACCAGAAAGCACGTATGACGGACGCACCAACACGGGGAATCCAACTTCTTCAACGAATACATTGATATCCTCAAGTGAAGTTAACTCTCTCCAACGTGGCTGGTCCACACCAATACGATCTAGCATAGCAGAGAATTTTTCACGATCTTCGGCATTATCAATGCTCTTGGCTGTCGTACCCAAAATATGTACTTTTTGCTCATCCAATCGCATAGCAAGGTTATTCGGTATCTGCCCTCCGGTAGACACGATAACTCCATGAGGATTCTCTAGTTCGAGGATATCCATCACACGTTCAAAGGTAAGTTCGTCAAAGTAAAGACGATCGCACATATCATAATCAGTAGAAACCGTTTCCGGATTATAATTAATCATCACACTGCGAAAACCCTCTTTGCGGATGGTATTCAGTGCTTGCACTCCACACCAGTCAAATTCTACAGATGAACCAATTCGGTAAGCACCCGAACCCAATACAACGATAGATTTATGGTCACCCAGATAATTCACATCATTAGTTGTGCCACAATAGGTCAGATATAAATAATTAGTCTGCGCAGGATATTCAGCTGCAAGCGTATCAATTTGTTTCACAACCGGCACAATGCCAATGCTCTTGCGGTAGTTACGTACAAGTAGTATGCCCTTTTCCATATCTTCACCAAAGCCGGTAGCTCGAGCAATCTGGAAGTCTGAAAACCCTTGTTGCTTAGCTTTGAGCAACAACTCTGCCGAAAGCATAGATAGCTGCTTATTATTGTTTCCCCACTGGTGCAACTCACCCGATGTTACGATGATATTCATCAGTTTTTGCAGGAACCACTTGTCTATTTTAGTGAGCTCATGAACCTGATCAACGGTATATCCGGCACGAAATGCCTTAGAAATAACAAAAATACGTTTATCAGTCGGCTCGCGCAAGGCCTTATCTACATCTGAAATAACCAATTCCTTATTGCCCACAAAGCCATGCATACCTTGACCGATCATGCGAAGTCCTTTCTGTATAGCTTCTTCAAAAGTACGGCCGATAGCCATTACTTCTCCAACTGATTTCATCGAAGAACCTAGTTCGCGGTCCACTCCGTGAAACTTACCTAAGTCCCAACGAGGTATCTTACAAACTACATAATCCAAAGCCGGTTCAAAGAAAGCTGAGGTAGTTTTAGTAACGGAGTTCTTCAACTCAAAAAGTCCATATACTAATCCTAACTTGGCAGCAACAAAAGCAAGAGGATAACCGGTCGCTTTAGAAGCCAAAGCAGAAGAGCGACTCAGACGAGCATTCACCTCGATAACACGATAATCTTCCGATTCAGGGTCGAATGCATATTGCACATTACACTCTCCTACAATGCCAATGTGACGAATGATACGAATAGCCAATTCACGAAGTTTGTGATATTCAGCATTAGTAAGTGTTTGCGAAGGAGCTATAACAATAGACTCGCCGGTATGAATGCCCAGCGGGTCGAAGTTTTCCATGTTACAAACCGTGATGCAGTTGTCAAAACGGTCACGCACAACCTCGTACTCCACTTCTTTCCAACCCTTCAAACTTTTTTCCACCAAGATCTGTGGCGAAAAGGAGAATGCTTTCTCAGCAATATGATCAAGTTCATCTTCATTGTCACAAAAGCCTGAGCCTAAACCTCCGAGTGCGTATGCAGCACGAATAATAACCGGATAACCCAGTTCTTTAGCAGCACGACGTGCATCGATCACATTATTTACAGCTTCACTCTTGATCGTTTTTACATCAATCTCATTCAATTTATTGATGAACAATTCACGATCTTCAGTATCAATAATGGCTTGTACGGGAGTACCAAGCACTTCAAGGTTATACTTTTCAAGAATACCCGTTCTATATAGCTCCACACCACAATTGAGAGCTGTTTGACCTCCAAAAGCGAGCAGAATGCCTTGAGGTTTCTCTTTCTGAATGACTTTCTCCACAAAATAAGGAGTGACAGGCAAGAAATAAATCTGATCGGCCACTCCCTCGCTCGTTTGCACGGTAGCAATATTAGGATTGATAAGGATTGTCTCTATTCCTTCTTCTTTCAAAGCTTTGAGCGCTTGGGAACCGGAATAATCAAATTCACCGGCTTCACCAATTTTTAAAGCACCGGAACCTAACAGCAGTACTTTCTTTATATCTTCTTTCATCATCATTATCGGTTATTTTAGCAGATTAACAAACTCGTCGAACAAGAACTCTGTATCTTTCGGCCCACTTGCAGCTTCGGGGTGAAACTGAGCCGAAAACCATGGATTGGTTTTATGCTTAATACCTTCGTTCGATCCATCGTTCATATTAATAAACAGTGGTTCCCAGTCATCAGTCAACGTATTATTATCAACAGCATAGCCATGGTTCTGACTAGTTATGAAGCAACGGTTTGTTCCGACCATACGCACTGGTTGATTGTGACTACGATGACCATACTTCAGTTTATAAACAGATGCTCCACCAGCTTTAGAGAGTAGTTGATTGCCCATGCAAATACCAAAAATAGGTAATTTAGGATTTTGCATTGCTTTACGGATGTTTTGCACAGCTGCATCACATGTATCAGGATCACCCGGACCATTGCTAATAAACAAACCATCGTATTGAAGATTAGAAAAGTCATAATCCCATGGTACACGGATGACCTCCACATTGCGTTTAAGAAAGCAACGAATAATATTCGTTTTTACGCCACAATCTACAAGTACTACTTTTTTGTTAGCCTTACCCGCATTATAACGAATCACTTCTTTACAGGAAACCTTATCTACATAATTAATTCCACTATAAGTAGCTTCCGGTATGTTGTCAGCATCATCGTCAAAAATAATCTTGCCCATCATTACCCCATGTTCTCGAAGTACTTTGGTAAGCTCTCGCGTATCAATTCCCGTAATTCCGGGAATTTGTTCTCGCTTCAACCACTCAGCAAGGCTTTCTTTGGCATTCCAATGACTGTATTCGTAAGAATAATCACTTACTATAATAGCTTCAGCATGAATTTTCTCACTTTCCATGAAAGTTGATAAACCATTGGATTCCTGTGTTAAGGGTGGAACTCCATAGTTACCTACTAACGGATAAGTAAGCGTCATTAACTGTCCGGCATAAGAGGGATCAGTTAAACTCTCCGGATAACCGGTCATAGCGGTATTGAAAACCACTTCACCTGCCACCGGCTTTTCATAGCCAAACGACTTTCCGTGGAAACGGCTCCCGTCGTCAAGGATTAAAGTTACATTTCTTTGTTGCATTGCAGTCTATCTATATACTAAGTAGCTAAAAATATTAAAATTGATATACTTGTTCTATGTAATTAATGAAGGCTTGATTCACTAATTTTACACCTCCGGGTGTGGGATAATCTCCGCTAAAGTACCAATCTCCTTTATTCTTTGGACATGCCTCATGCAGCCCTTCCAAATGCTGATAAACAATTTCCACTTTTGCTTTGGTGCCTTTAGGAGTAAGTAGCTCCACCATCTTGGCCGATATCTCTTCGTCTGTGAAAGGTGCATATATTTCCTTTACATGGTTCAACATCTGATCTTTAGGAAAATCAACTTGTTCTTTAGCCTTGTTATATGCACGTTCAATGACATCTTTCATATCTCTTTCCTTTAATAATTCGATGGCAGCTTTAAAGGCTATGAACTCATTCATACGAGCCATGTCAATCCCGTAATAATCAGGATAACGCACTTGCGGAGAAGAAGACACAATTACTATTTTTTTCGGATTCAAACGATCCAGAATTCCTATGATGCTTTGTTTCAAAGTCGTTCCTCGAACAATACTATCATCGATTATCACTAAGTTATCTTCATAAGGTTTCAAACTTCCATATGTGATATCATAAACGTGTGCAGCCAAATCATTGCGACTGTTGCCCTCGGCTATGAATGTGCGAAGCTTTATATCTTTGATTGCCACTTTTTCACTACGTATACGCATCGAAAGAATATTTTCCAACTCATCATGCGTAGGATTATGCCCCAAGGCTTCAATGCGTTTCACTTTTAGCTCATTCAGGTAGTTGTCAAAACCCTCGAGCATACCGTAAAATGCAACTTCAGCAGTATTAGGAATAAAAGAAAAGACCGTATGTTCGACATCGTTATTGATTGCTTTTAGAATAGGTTCAACCAACTTTTCCCCTAACATTTTCCTCTCCTTATATATTTCTACATCGCTTCCACGAGAGAAATAAATACGTTCAAAAGAGCAAGCTTTTATCTCTCTGGCTTTATTAATCTGAGAAAGATGCATCTTCCCTGCTTTATTTAAGAAGATGGCTTCGCCGGGTTGTAGCTCTCTTATTGACTCTGCTGATACATTGAAAGCAGTCTGAATAACCGGACGTTCAGAAGCTAAAACAGCAACCTCGTCATCTATATACCAATAAGCCGGGCGAATGCCCCAAGGATCTCGCACAGCGAAAGATTCACCACTACCCGTGACACCACAAACAACATATCCTCCATCCCATTCTTTTGTAGTAGTCTTGAGAACGTTTGAAAGGTCAATGCGTTCCTCTATTTCATGAGTTATATCCATTCCCGCCAGACCTTCATCTTCACATTCACGATACAAACGCTCAACTTCTCTATCCAAACGGTGTCCCATTTGTTCGAGCATAATATATGTATCCGCATATTTACGAGGGTGCTGGCCAATTGCAGTGATTTTCGAAAATATCTCATCCACATTGGTCATATTGAAGTTGCCACACAAAGCTAAATTTTTTGCTCTCCAATTGTTGCGACGAAGGAAAGGGTGTACGTATGTAATACCTGACTTACCAGTAGTACTGTATCTTAAATGCCCCATATAAACCTCTCCTGCAAAAGGAAGACAACGTTTGGCATAATCAGCATCTGATAGTTTATCAGATGCAACATCTTTAAAGTGACTCTGTACATTCCCGAAGATCTCGGTAATGGCTCCCGAACCTAAAGCTCGTTCACGAAACATATATTCCTCTCCCGGATTAGCTTCTAATTTAACACATGCCAAGCCAGCTCCTTCTTGCCCACGATTATGCTGTTTCTCCATCAATAGATAGAGTTTGTTCAAACCATACATCCAAGTTCCGTACTTTTTCTGATAGTATTCCAGTGGTTTAAGTAAACGAATCATGGCAACACCACATTCATGTTTCAATTGTTCCATCTCTTATGTTTGCTATTAGATGATTTATTCTACCGTTACAGATTTAGCTAAATTTCTGGGCTGATCAACATCCATGCCCTTACACACAGCAATATGATAAGCAAATAGCTGAAGTGGTACAGTAGCGATCAACGGATCAAGACATTCTATCGTTTCCGGCAACTCGATACAATAATCAGCTATCTTACTGATAAATGTATCTCCTTGCGTAACTAAAGCAATAACCTTTCCTTTACGGGCCTTGATCTCTTGAATATTGCTAAGCACCTTTTCATATAATCCGTTTTGAGTCGCAATCACTACCACAGGCATTTCAGCATCAACCAGCGCAATTGGGCCATGTTTCATCTCTGCCGCCGGATAGCCTTCAGCATGTATGTAAGATATTTCCTTCAATTTTAATGCTCCTTCAAGTGCCACAGGGTAGCTATATCCACGGCCCAAATAGATAAAGTTATGAGCGTACGTAAATATCTTTGATAATTCAGCTATCTTATCGTTCAATTTCAGTACCTCTTTCATTTTCTCAGGTACCTTATTCAATTCTTTCACTATTCGAAGAAATTCTTCTTCACTAATGCTATGTTTTTCTCTAGCAAGTGTTAGTGCTAACATGGTAAGCACTGTTACCTGCCCTGTGAAAGCTTTTGTAGAAGCTACACCTATTTCAGGGCCAACATGTATATAGGAACCTGTATGAGTAGCACGAGGAATAGAAGAGCCAATCGCATTACATATTCCATAGATAAAAGCACCTCTACTCTTGGCTAATTCAATAGCTGCTAACGTATCAGCCGTTTCACCTGACTGGGAAATGGCAATAACAACATCACTGGAATCAATTACCGGATCACGATATCGGAATTCAGAGGCATATTCTACTTCTACAGGAATACGACAGAAGCTTTCAATAAGATGTTTGCCTATCAATCCTGCATGCCATGAGGTTCCACAAGCTACTATTATAAAACGTTTCGCATTTAATAGTCTTTCTTTATGATCAATAACAGCCGAAAGCACAACATTTGATCCTTCCACATTGATGCGCCCGCGCATACAATCATGAATACAGTCGGGTTGCTCAGTGATCTCTTTCAACATAAAGTGAGGATATCCTCCCTTTTCCAATTGCCCTAAATTAAGTTTCACACTCTTAATTTCAGGAGTCATCTCTACATTATTAAGATTCACGACTTTCAAATCCATATCCCGTCGAATCAACGCTATCTCTTCATCTTCCAGATATACGACCTTATCAGTATATTCTACGATAGGAGTAGCATCGGAAGCCAAGAAGAATTCATCTTGACCAATTCCTACAACCAACGGACTGCTTTTGCGAGCCGCTATAATCTCATTCGGATGATCTTTTTCCAACACAGCAATCGCATAAGCTCCTATAACCTCACCTAATGCGAGCTGAACAGCTGTAAGCAAATCAAGATTATTAGAGATTTTTATGTATTCAATGAGCTGCACAAGTACTTCAGTGTCAGTACTACTCTTAAAGAGATAACCTTTAGATTGAAGTTTTTCTTTGAGAACTGCGTAATTTTCAATAATGCCGTTGTGAATAAGAGCTAATTTTTCTGAAGAAGAGAAATGAGGATGAGCATTTAGGGAACAAGGCTCTCCATGAGTAGCCCAACGTGTATGGGCAATGCCTATATTACCGGAAATATCTTTTTGAATAACGAAATTTTCGAGATCAGATACTCTGCCTTTCGTTTTATACACGTTTAACTCTTGGTTATTACTGATTAATGCCACCCCCGCACTGTCATACCCACGGTATTCCAATCGTTTCAACCCTTTGATGAGGATGGGATAGGCATCTCTTTTACCAATATAGCCTACTATTCCACACATATTCAATTATGTTTTTATTTCGAGTGCAAAGATACATATTATGAATTACATAAAGATTATATTGCCAATTAAAAATTTGACATAAACATGCAATAAAACGACTTTTTTGTTTAAAGACTTATTTATATACAATATCAAAATAATAACAATCAAATATTTAGATTAAAACACAAATAAAGATAATATCTTTCAATTCATTACTTTTAGTGCCTTTTTTATTATTAATTATAACTAAAATCAAAATAAAACTCAATTAATAAAACACAAAATCAAAATAAAGATAACATTATGAAATTAGATTCGTATATTTGCAGAACATTTTGATACAACAAGAGGTATTATCATACAAATAAGCTAAATGGAATGAAAGAAAAAGAACTTTTTAACAACGAAACAGAAGCAATACCTTACCAGCAACAACCTGAGCAACTAGGCTTATATGATGCTGCATACGAGCATGATGCATGTGGTGTTGGTATGTTAGTAAACATTCACGGAGGTAAATCACATGAGATCGTTGAATCAGCGCTAAAAGTGCTTGAAAACATGCGCCATAGAGGTGCTGAAGGAGCCGATAATAAAACCGGAGATGGCGCTGGTATTATGCTACAGATTCCTCACGAATTCATCTTATTACAAGGCATTCCAGTTCCTGAAAAAGGTAAATATGGGACAGGATTGTTCTTTTTGCCTAAAAAGGAAAAAGATCAAGCAAACATTCTTAGCATTATTATTGAAGAAATAGAAAAAGAAGGATTGACTTTAATGCATTTAAGAAACGTGCCTACCAATCCAGAAATTCTAGGTCATGACGCTTTGGCAAGTGAACCTGATATTAAACAGATATTTATCACTGGTTTTGCCGAAACAGAAACAGCCGAATGCAAGCTCTATATCATTCGAAAAAAAATAGAAAATAGAATAAAAGACTCTTCAATTGCAACAAAAAAAGAGTTTTATATCGTTTCTCTTTCTACAAAAAGCATAATATATAAAGGAATGCTTTCCTCTTTGCAATTGAGAACTTATTTTCCTGATTTAACAAATAGCTATTTCACCAGTGGATTAGCGTTGGTGCACTCTCGTTTTAGCACGAACACATTCCCTACTTGGAGTTTAGCACAACCATTCCGTTTACTGGCTCATAACGGTGAAATTAATACGATTCGTGGTAACCGTGCTTGGATGGACGCTCGGGAAACCGTTCTATCTTCACCAAAATTGGGTGACATAAAGAATATACGCCCAATTATTCAACAGGGAATGAGTGACAGCGCATCTCTGGATAATGTCTTAGAGTTCTTAGTGATGTCGGGCATGAGCCTGCCACATGCAATGGCCATGCTCGTTCCTGAATCCTTTAACGAAAAGAATCCGATAAGCGACGATTTAAAAGCATTCTACGAATACCATTCTATCTTAATGGAACCATGGGATGGGCCTGCTGCATTATTGTTTAGCGATGGAAGATATGCAGGTGGAATGTTAGATAGAAACGGCCTACGTCCGGCTCGCTATCTGATTACACACAACGACATGATGGTTGTGGCATCTGAAGTAGGTGTTATGGATTTTGAACCGGGAGACATCAAAGAGAAAGGGCGTCTTCAACCGGGAAAGATATTGCTTATTGACACCGAAAAAGGAAAAATATACTATGATGGTGAACTTAAAGAAGGACTAGCTCAGGCAAGACCTTATCGTACATGGCTCGCTAATAACAGAATTGAGCTTGACGAATTAAAAAGCGGACGCAAAATATCTCATAAAGTAGATAATTACGAACGCATGCTACATGCATTTGGCTATTCAAAAGAAGATGTAGAGAAGATTATCACACCTATGAGTACTACAGGTGCAGAACCTATCAGTTCTATGGGAAATGATACACCACTAGCTATTCTTTCGGAGAAGCCGCAATTATTATATAATTATTTCCGTCAGCAATTTGCGCAAGTAACAAATCCTCCTATCGATCCAATCAGAGAAGAGTTAGTTATGTCCCTCACTGAATATATTGGCGCAGTTGGAATGAATATTCTGACACCAAATGAAAGCCATTGCAAAATGGTGCGCCTCAATCATCCTATTTTAAGCAATACGCAACTTGATATTCTTTGTAACATTCGCTATAAAGGCTTCAAAACAGTAAAGTTGCCTATGCTTTTTGAAGTATCAAAGGGGAAAACTGGTCTGCAAGAAGCTTTAGCTGAGCTCTGCAAATTAGCTGAAGATTCAGTTTCTGAAGGGGTAAATTACATCGTATTGACAGATCGTAGCATAGATGCTACACATGCCGCCATTCCATCATTATTAGCTGTAAGTGCAGTGCACCATCACCTCATTTCTGTAGGAAAACGTGTGCAAACAGCTCTGGTTGTAGAATCAGGCGAAATACGTGAAGTAATGCATGCAGCTCTTCTCTTAGGATTTGGAGCAAGTGCGCTTAACCCATACATGGCATTTGCTATCCTTGATAGACTAGTAAGCGACAAAGATATCCAATTGGACTATGCCACTGCCGAGAAAAATTATATCAAAGCAATCTGCAAAGGGTTGCTGAAGATTATTAGCAAAATGGGAATTAGCACAATAAGATCTTATCGTGGAGCCAAAATTTTTGAGGCAGTAGGGTTAAGTGAAGAATTAAGTAGCACTTATTTTGGAGGAATAGGTTCTCGCATTGGTGGCATTCGCCTAGAAGAAATTGCTAAGGATGCTATAACTTTCCATGATAACGGATTTGAATCTGAAATCATCGATGATCAACTTATTAATAAAGGTATATATGCTTATAGAAAGGATGGAGAATACCACGCATGGAATCCGGAGACTATAAGTACATTGCAACTAGCCACTCGCCTTGGAAGCTATAAGAAATTCAAAGAATACGCAGCTATAGTTGATGGAAAAGAATCTTCTACCTTTTTGCGCGATTTCTTAGATTATAAACGTAAACCAATCAGCATAGATAAAGTAGAACCTGTAGAAAATATTATGAAGCGCTTCGTTACAGGAGCCATGTCATACGGTTCTATTAGTAGAGAAGCTCACGAAGCTATGGCTATTGCAATGAATAAGATACATGGCCGAAGCAATACTGGTGAAGGTGGAGAAGATGCTGCGCGCTTCATTCCACGTGAAGACGGATCAAGCCTACGAAGTGCAATCAAACAAGTCGCATCAGGGCGTTTTGGCGTTACTACGGAATACCTGGTTAACGCAGATGAAATTCAAATTAAGGTAGCACAGGGAGCAAAACCGGGAGAAGGAGGACAACTACCTGGGTACAAAGTGGATCAAGTCATTGCTAAAACAAGACATAGCATACCTGGGATCTCTTTGATTTCTCCTCCCCCACATCACGATATTTATTCGATTGAAGATTTAGCTCAACTTATTTTTGATCTTAAAAACGTTAACCCAAAAGCTGTAATAAGCGTTAAACTTGTGGCAGAAACAGGCGTAGGTACTATTGCTGCCGGAGTAGCAAAAGCAAAAGCTGACTTGATCGTTATCTCTGGCGCCGAAGGAGGAACGGGTGCATCACCAGCTTCTTCTATTCGTTATGCAGGAATTTCCCCAGAGTTAGGATTAAGTGAAACTCAACAAACTTTAGTGTTAAACGGGCTACGCGGACAGATTAAATTGCAAACAGATGGCCAGCTAAAGACAGGCCGTGACATTGTAATAATGGCTATGTTAGGAGCTGAAGAGTTTGGATTTGCAACCTCTGCACTCATTGTACTAGGTTGTGTCATGATGCGCAAATGTCACATGAATACCTGCCCTGTTGGTGTCGCTACTCAAAATGAGGAACTCAGAAAACGTTTTCGCGGACGAAGTGAATATTTGGTAAATTTCTTTAATTATTTAGCAGAAGACGTTCGTGAACATCTTGCAGAGATGGGATTTGAAAAATTGGATGATATTATCGGACGTACTGATCTGATAGAACGTAAAGCTGAAGATAATATTGAAAAACATTCCTTGCTCGATTTTTCTAAATTATTAGTACGCATAGATAATAAGGCTTCGCTTCGTCACATGACGAATCAAGATCATGCTATCTCAAAGGTAAAAGATGTAGAAATCATTCATGCTGCTAGTGCCGCTATAGAAGACGCTAAGGAAATGTCATTAGAATATACCATAGCCAATACTGATCGTGCTGTTGGAGCTATGTTGTCTGGGGCCATTGCAATCAAGCATGGAGAAAAAGGACTTCCAGAGCATACTTTAAGTGTAAAATTCAAAGGATCCGCTGGACAAAGTTTCGGAGCATTCCTTGTATCGGGAGTGAATTTTAAACTTGAAGGTGAAGCCAATGACTATTTGGGGAAAGGACTAAGTGGCGGACGCATTGCCCTCTTACCTCCAGTTAGAAGTAATTTTGAAGCTGAACACAATACAATTGCAGGCAATACCCTGCTCTATGGTGCAACTTCGGGTGAAGTATATATAAATGGACGAGTTGGTGAACGTTTTGCTGTTCGTAATTCAGGCGCAATAGCCGTCGTTGAAGGTGTTGGTGATCACTGCTGCGAATATATGACAGGAGGTCGTGTAGTAGTTCTGGGACAAACAGGAAAGAATTTTGCCGCAGGTATGAGTGGTGGTGTCGCTTATGTCTGGAATAAAGAAGGAAATTTCGATTTCTTCTGTAATATGGAAATGGTAGAGCTCTCTCTCATTGAGGAAGCTAGCTATAGAAAAGAACTGCATGAACTGATACGCCAACATTATTTATATACCGGTTCAAAACTGGCACGTACAATGCTTGATGACTGGGGACATTATGTTGATGAGTTTATTCAGATAGTGCCAATAGAATACAAAAAAGTTCTGCAAGAAGAACAAATGCGTAAATTACAGCAAAAAATAGCTGATATGCAGAGAGATTATTAAAACAAGCCACAGTACAAAAGAATTTTGAAAGGAAATATATTATGGGAGATCCTAAAGCTTTTCTAAAAATACAGAGACAAGAGGCTGGTTATCGGCCTATCCACGAAAGAATAACGGATTTTGGCGAAGTTGAACAAACTTTGAATACAAATGATCGCAGACTACAGGCTTCACGTTGCATGGACTGCGGTATACCATTCTGTCATTGGGCTTGTCCAGTTGCTAACAAGCAACCAGAATGGCAAGATGCACTATATAGAGGAAATTGGAAAGAGGCTTATGACATACTTTCTTCAACATGTGATTTCCCTGAATTTACAGGGCGGATATGTCCGGCACCTTGTGAAAAAAGTTGTGTGCTCAAGTTATCTTCTGACGAACCCGTTACTATCCGCGAAAATGAAGCATCTATTGTAGAAGCTGCTTTTCGTGAAGGATATATCAAAGCCATAGTTCCCAAGAGAAATGGCAAGAAAATAGCAGTTATTGGTGCTGGCCCTGCTGGCCTAACTGCTGCAAACAGATTGAATCACAAAGGGTATCTAGTGACTTTATTCGATAAGGCAGAAGCTCCGGGAGGTTTGTTGCGCTATGGCATTCCAAACTTTAAATTGAATAAGAATATTATTGATCGCCGTATCAGAATCCTTGAGGAAGAAGGCATATTATTTGAGATGGGCATTGAAATAGACCTTCAAAAACTACCGGCAGGATTTGATGGATATTGTTTTTGCATTGGAGCAGAAACACCAAGAGACTTAACTATTCCGGGACGTGAATTAAAAGGCATTCACTTTGCTCTTGAAATATTGAGCCAGCAAAACCGCATTTTGGAAGGCGCAACTTTCCCAAAAGATAAACTAATCAATGCCAAAGGTAAAAAAGTGTTAGTGATTGGTGGTGGAGATACGGGCTCTGATTGCATTGGTACAAGCGTTCGCCAAGGAGCTGAAAGTGTCACTCAAATAGAAATCATGCCGCAGCCTCCTGTAGGACATAATGATGCTACACCTTGGCCACAATGGCCTCTAGTACTAAAGACCAGTACTAGCCATGAAGAAGGATGTACTCGTCGTTGGAGTCTCACTTCCAACCAATTCATTGGAAAAAATGGAAAAGTAACAGGTGTTGAAATAGAAGAAGTTGAATGGATACCGTCTACGAATGGAGGACGTTCTACAATGAAACCAACTGGAAAGACTGAAATTATTGAAGCTGATTTGGTATTACTAGCTATGGGATTTCTGAAACCGGAAATTCCTCAATTTCCTAAAAATGTTTTCTTAGCCGGAGATTTTGTAAACGGACCCAGCCTCGTCGTAAGAGCTATGGCTGATGCCAAGATCATGGTTAGCAAGATTGATGCATTTTTTAATAAATGAGATTGCGCAAAAAATAAATAAATCAATAACCCCCAAATAAGAAAACTATGTGTGGAATAGCAGGAATATTTAATATAAAAGAACAGAATAAAGAGCTAAGACAGAAAGCCCTTAAAATGGCGCAAAAAATACGCCATCGTGGACCTGATTGGAGTGGAATTTACGTAGGCCCTACAGCGATACTTACTCACGAACGTTTATCAATAGTTGATCCTCAAAGTGGTGGACAACCATTATACTCTCCAGATAAAAAGCAAATTCTTGCTGTGAATGGTGAAATCTACAATCATCGTGATATTCGTGCGAAATATGCAGGAAGATATGATTTTCAAACAGGATCAGACTGCGAAGTTATATTAGCTCTATATAAAGATAAAGGGATTGATTTCCTTGAAGATTTAAGTGGCATTTTTGCTTTTGCTTTATATGATGAAGACAAAGACGCATTTCTTATTGCCCGTGATCCTATTGGAGTAATACCTTTATATATAGGTAAAGACTCAGATGGAAAAGTTTATTGCGCTAGCGAATTAAAAGCTCTTGAAGGCTTCTGCGAAGAATATGAGCCATTTTTACCGGGACATTATTATTGGAGCGAAGAAGGTGTGATGAAACCTTGGTATAAGCGAGACTGGGCAGAGTTCGATGCCGTTAAAAATAACGATGCTAAAGTTAGCGATGTTCACGATGCATTAGAAGATGCTGTTCAAAGACAGTTAATGAGTGATGTACCCTACGGAGTCTTGTTGAGCGGAGGACTTGATAGCAGTGTTATCTCTGCTATTGCAAAAAAATATGCCGCAAAACGAGTCGAAACTGACGGAGCAAGTGAAGCATGGTGGCCACAATTACACTCTTTTGCTATAGGACTGAAAGACGCTCCTGATTTATCTAAAGCTCGTGAAGTTGCCGATTACATTGGAACAGTTCATCATGAAATCAACTATACTGTCCAAGAAGGCCTTGATGCTATTCGCGATGTTATTTATTTCATAGAGACATATGATGTAACAACTGTGCGTGCATCAACGCCAATGTATCTTTTAGCTCGCGTTATTAAATCCATGGGTATTAAAATGGTACTTAGCGGAGAAGGTGCCGATGAAATATTTGGAGGATATCTGTATTTTCATAAAGCACCTGATGCAAAGTCTTTTCATGAAGAAACCGTACGTAAAATAAGTAAGTTACATCTTTACGATTGCCTCAGAGCAAACAAAAGTTTAGCCGCTTGGGGAGTAGAAGGACGTGTGCCATTTTTGGATAAAGAATTTTTGGATGTGGCTATGAGGCTTAATCCAGAAGCAAAAATGGCTCCTGGAAAAGTAATCGAAAAGAAAATTGTTCGTGAGGCATTTGCTGATGTGCTTCCGGCTAGTGTTGCATGGAGACAAAAAGAACAATTTAGTGACGGAGTAGGCTATAATTGGATTGATACTTTAAAAGAAGTTACTTCCGGTGCCGTAAGCGATGAACAAATGGATTTTGCGCATGACCGATTTCCAATCAATACTCCACGAAGTAAAGAAGAGTATTATTATAGAAGTATTTTCGAAGAACATTTCCCAAGCCAAAGTGCCGCACGCTCAGTACCAAGCGTGCCGAGTGTAGCATGTTCTACTGCTGAAGCTCTAGCATGGGATGCTTCATTCAAAGATATTAATGAACCATCTGGAAGAGCTGTCAAGGGAGTACATACTGAAGCATATTAAGAAAGGCATATTTCGTAATCCCAAATACAGGTGACACAGAAATTACAAATGAATGACAAATTTGTAGATTCTGTGTCATCTGTATTTTTTTTATCTATCTTTGTTTAATAACAATTAATGAAATTATTAACTATGAAGATTCAAAGAATTATTTTTATTGCATCGCTATTCGTTGTAACTCATCATGCAATAGCGCAGACTCAAACAATAGCCCATCGTGGATTCTGGAAAACAGATGCTTCTGCAGAAAACAGCCTTACTTCTCTTGTAAAAGCCGATTCAATAGGTTGTTATGGTAGCGAATTTGATGTATGGCTTGCAGAAGATAATGAATTAGTGGTAAATCATGACTCCTCCTATCAAGGTAAAAGCATGGAAAAGACTCCTTCTGCAGAACTTGTAACGTTAAAACTCAAAAACGGAGAAAACTTACCAACTTTAGAGCAATACCTCAAAAAAGGAAAAACGCTCAAGACTCGCCTTATTTTAGAGTTGAAAGCTCATAGCACACCAGAGCGCGAAACCGAAGCTGTAAGAAAAATCATAGCAATGGTAAAAAGTATGGAACTCACTACTAAGATAGAATATATTAGCTTTTCTCTACATGCAATAAAAGAATTTATTCGCTTAGCTCCGGCAGGTACTCCTATTTTTTATTTGGAAGGAAATCTCTCTCCTCAACAACTAAAAGAAATTGGGGCTACCGGAGCAGATTATCATTTAAATATTTTCAGGAAAAACCCTAATTGGATAGCAGAATGTCATGAATTAGGGCTAAAAGTAAACGTTTGGACAGTAAACAAGAGCGAAGACTTTGAATGGCTTATAAGCAATAAAGCCGATTACATCACAACAAATGAGCCTGTATTATTGCAAAAAACCATAAAAAGCAAATAAATAAGTTTTCTTATATCTACTTAAAAAGCTGTTTTTTTATTTATATTAAAAGAAATAATATACAAAAACATCTATAAAAATAACAATATTAAAAAATAAGCCTATAATTATCAATAATATAATATTTTAATGGCCTATATTTTTAAAAAATGAAATATTCCATAAAATAAATAGATATAAGAAAGCTTTTTTAGATAAAATACAATCAAAACGTCGTATATTTGCAATACAGTAAAACAAAAGGATACAACAACCAACCAATAAAGTTCAAAATGACAAGAAAGATAAAGTTCACTAAGATGCATGGAGCGGGCAATGACTACATATATGTAGACAACACTAAATACCCCATCCTAAATCCGGAACAAGTATCAATACAATGGAGTAAACCACATATAGGAATCGGTAGCGATGGCCTCGTCTTAATAGATAAATCAGATATAGCCGATTTCAATATGCGTATATTTAACGCCGATGGCTCGGAAGCGATGATGTGTGGCAATGCAAGTCGTTGTATTGGAAAATATATATATGAATCAGGCCTATCTGAAAAATCTGAAATATCTTTGGAAACTCTTTCCGGTATTAAAATATTAAAACTTGAAATCAAAAATGAAACGGTAACTGCTGTTACTGTAGATATGGGTACACCTGCTCTGGAACTTGTAGACTTTGCGGGAAAAGGAAAAAATGAAATGATATCCCAACCTATTGATGTTGATCGGGAAACTGTTATTGTAACAGCTATATCAATGGGAAATCCTCACTTAGTGATCTTCATTGAAGATATTAATAGCATTAACCTATCTGAAATAGGACCAAAGTTAGAGAATCTTCCAATTTTCCCAAATCGTATCAATGTAGAATTTGCTCAGGTATTAAACGACAAAGAAATACGAATGCGAGTTTGGGAACGTGGCTCAGGCATTACACAAGCCTGCGGTACAGGCGCTTGTGCAACAGCTGTGGCTGCAGTCATCAATCATAAAGCCGGACGAAAAACGAATATAATCATGGATGGTGGAACACTAACAATTGAGTGGGAAGAGCAATCCGGACATGTATTAATGACAGGGCCAGCCACCAAAGTATATGATGGAGAAATAGAAATAAACGACTGACAAATAATAGTTTAACCAACAAAAACAATTCCTACAAGTAGGACAAACTTAAAACAAAAACAATTATGGCATTAGTTAATGAACATTATTTAAAACTTCCGGGAAGCTATTTATTCTCGGACATTGCAAAAAAGGTCAATACATTTAAAATCACACATCCGAAACAAGACATTATACGCATGGGAATTGGGGACGTAACGCGTCCATTACCAAAAGCTTGTATAGAGGCCATGCATAAAGCTGTTGAAGAGTTGGCCAACAAAAACACATTCCGTGGATACGGACCGGAACAAGGATATGATTTTCTAATAGAGGCTATTATTAAGAACGATTATGCATCTCGTGGCATTCATCTTAGCCCGACAGAGGTTTTCGTCAGCGATGGTGCAAAGAGCGATACAGGTAACATTGGCGATATCCTTCGCCACGATAACAGTGTTGGAGTAACCGATCCAATATATCCTGTCTATATTGACAGCAATGTGATGAGTGGACGTGCCGGCACATTAGAAGAAAATGGAAAATGGAGCAATGTGGTATATATACCTTGCACTAGCGAAAATGATTTTATACCTCAAATCCCCGATAAGCGAATTGACGTTCTTTATCTTTGTTATCCAAACAATCCTACAGGAACGACATTATCTAAAGAGGAATTAAAAAAGTGGGTAAATTATGCATTAGCTAACGATACACTTATTTTATTTGATGCAGCATACGAGGCATATATTCAAAATCCGGATATTCCACATTCTATTTACGAGATAAAGGGAGCTAAAAAATGCGCTATCGAGTTTCGTAGTTTTTCTAAAACAGCAGGATTCACAGGAGTTCGTTGCGGATATACGGTTGTGCCGAAGGAACTAACAGCAGCTACTCTTGCAGGAGATCGAATTCCACTGAATCGCTTATGGAACAGACGCCAATGTACTAAGTTTAATGGAACATCTTACATTACGCAGCGTGGTGCCGAAGCAATTTACAGTCCGGAAGGGAAAGCACAAGTGAAGGAGACCATAGACTACTATATGGAGAATGCCAAAATAATGAGAGAGGGACATGAGGCCAAAGGGATGAAAGTTTAAG
>DBTL01000102.1 GCA_002307035.1 Bacteroides sp. UBA1317 | reverse complement strand
GGGGGTTCTTGCGTTTGGGGGAGTTTCTCGGGAGTTAACATTTGATTAGGCATATAATTTAGCTACTCTAAACAAGAAAAATTTCATATCTGTTACCTCTCTGAAGTCTGCTCTGAATGCTTCTAACTTCGCTTAGAACTTGATAAAACAAAATAAGGCAACCCGCATTTTATACGGGTTGCCTTATTTATAGTTGGTAATTAAATGAGCAAAAAATTATTTGCCTTTTGTTATCACATTTTCAAGCCGTTCTTTCAAATAGCCGGCTTCATTTTTAGTAATGTCTGCCACATTTTTTAAATCTCTCTTGGATTTACTTACAAAATTGTCGGCACGGTCACGTATGCAATCAAATTTACCTTCTTCTTGCATCTTGCGAACCAAATACCCTACGGCAGAACCAATGGCTAAGCCTAAAATTACTTTTTTCATAATTACGTTTCTTAATATCTTAGTATAATTAATAAGATACATTGGTAATTAGAACATACTCAATCGCTTTATAGTTCATTCTCAATAAAAAGTAAGTCGAGTTGATCTATGCTTTAATGAATGCACTTTTTTATAAAGCAGCATGCGACAATTAATTCAGTCCTTTTATATCTATATATTGAAAAAATAAATAAATCGTTGAGCTTTTTTTCTTCTTTCTGTTGAATATTGAACTGAATTGTTTATTTTTGGCAATAGGCTTAAGTAGAGTTAATAAAACGTCTTTTAATATAAAATTCAAAATACTCCTGTAAGTTATGGAAAACAAAATTCAAGAGCTGACTGATAAAATTTATCGTGAAGGTGTGGAGAAGGGCAACGAAGAAGCTCAACGTATTGTTATCAATGCTCAAGAAGAAGCAAAAAACATTGTTGAACAAGCTCGTAAAGAGGCTGATGCAGTTATCGCTTCTTCTCATAAAGCAGCAACAGAGTTGATGGAAAACACAAAGTCGGAGTTAAAATTATTTGCCGCTCAGGCTGTTAATGCTTTAAAATCTGAAATTACTTCACTTATCACTGATAGGGTTGTATCTGCTCCGGTGAAAGAATTTGCTCAAAACAAAGATTTACTTCATGCATTTATAGTTGCTCTTGCTTCAAAGTGGAGTGTGAATGAACCAATCGTTATCTCTACTGCGGATGCTAATTCGCTGAATGCTTATTTTGCTGCTAATGCAAAATCACTTCTTGATAATGGTGTTAAAATAGAACAGGTAAACGGTATTAAAACTTGGTTTTCTGTTTCTCCGGCTAATGGCTCTTACAAAGTGAATTTTGGGGAAGAGGAGTTTATGAATTACTTTAAAGAGTTTCTACGTCCTCAGTTGGTTGAAATGCTATTTTAAACAGCGATCTCCTTTATACACAAATGGATCATTATGAGTAAATATTATTATTTAATATCCGGCTTACCCGAACTTACATTGGAGGATAGCAAACTAAGTTATACTGTAGCTGATTTTAGGACCGAATTCTATCCTGACCTGTCTACTGCTGACAAGAAATTGATTGATCTATTTTATCTAAAGTTTGATAATCAAAATGTTTTAAGATTATTGAAGGATAAGGATGCAGTGATAGATGAAAGGGGAATTTTTTCTGCCCAAGAATTAATCGAATCTATTTCTATTCTTAAAGACGGGAGAGAAGTAGATTCAAAAAGATTTCCATCTTATCTCTCCTCTTTTATTCTCTATTATTTTAGTGAAATCAATGAGGATCAATTTTTGTATGAAGATTATCTTTCGACTCTATACTATGAATTTTCGATGAATTGCGGAAATGATTTTGTTGCTTCCTGGTTTGAATTTAATCTTACTATGAATAATATTCTGGTGGCACTAACGGCACGTAAGTACAAGGAGGATGTAGCAAGGTATATTGTAGGGCAGACGAATGTGTGCGAAGCTTTGCGCACATCGGGCGCACGAGATTTTGGTTTGACAGGTGAAGTCGATTATATTGATAGCTTAATGAAGATTAGTGAGCTAGCTGATTTAGTGGATAGAGAAAAGAAAATAGATGCGCTGAAATGGGCTTGGATGGAAGATGCAGTCTTCTTCAATTACTTCACCATTGAACGCATTTTTGTTTTTCTATTGAGGTTGGAGATCGTCGAGCGATGGATATCGATGGACAAGGAAAAGGGTAAGCAGTTATTCAGAAGCATGATAGATTCATTGAAGAATGACGTGCAGATTCCCTCAGAATTCAGATAAATAAATTAAAAAATATGGCAACAAAAGGAACTGTTAGTGGCGTAATAGCCAATATGGTAACTCTTCTGGTTGATGGCCCCGTAGCTCAAAATGAGATTTGTTATATCTCTACCGGAGGCGATAGGTTAATGGCAGAGGTAATTAAGGTTGTAGGAGCGAATGTATATGTACAGGTGTTTGAAAGTACTCGTGGCTTGAAGATTGGAGCTGAAGCCGAATTCACCGGGCATATGCTGGAAGTTACTTTAGGTCCGGGCATGTTATCAAAAAACTATGATGGTTTGCAGAATGATCTTGATAAGATGAGCGGAGTGTTCCTTAAACGAGGAGAATACACTTTCCCACTTGATAAGGAGAGTAAATGGCATTTCACTCCGTTGGCAAAAGTGGGCGATAAAGTCAGTGCTTCTGCTTGGCTGGGTCAGGTGGATGAGAACTTTCAGCCATTGAAAATTATGGCTCCGTTTACCCAAGCAGGCATCTGTACAGTGAAATCTATTGTAGATGAAGGAGAGTACGGGATTTATGATGTTCTTGTTGTTTTAGTTGACGCAGAAGATAACGATGTGGAAGTAAATATGGTTCAGAAATGGCCCGTGAAAAAAGCGATGATGAACTACAAAGAAAAACCTCGCCCCTATAAACTACTTGAAACAGGAGTGCGGGTTATTGATACATTAAATCCGATTGTTGAGGGAGGCACGGGCTTTATCCCCGGCCCTTTCGGTACGGGTAAAACGGTACTTCAACATGCTATTTCCAAACAGGCTGAAGCAGATATCGTGATTATTGCCGCATGTGGAGAGCGTGCCAATGAGGTGGTAGAGATCTTTACTGAATTTCCCGAATTGATTGATCCGCATACAGGCCGTCAACTGATGGAACGTACTATCATTATAGCCAATACCTCGAATATGCCGGTGGCAGCCCGTGAGGCTTCAGTCTATACTGCCATGACAATTGCCGAATATTATCGTGCCATGGGGCTCAAGGTGTTATTGATGGCTGACTCCACTTCTCGTTGGGCTCAAGCTTTGCGTGAGATGTCAAACCGCATGGAAGAGTTACCCGGGCCGGATGCTTTTCCGATGGATATCTCTTCAATTATTTCTAATTTCTATGGCCGTGCAGGATACGTGTCTTTAAATAATGGTGAAACCGGTTCTATTACTTTCATTGGTACGGTATCTCCGGCTGGTGGTAACCTGAAAGAACCGGTGACGGAGAATACTAAGAAAGTAGCCCGTTGCTTCTATGCCTTGGAACAGGATCGTGCTGATAAAAAACGCTATCCGGCCGTGAATCCGATTGATTCTTATTCTAAATACATTGAGTATCCCGAATTTGAAGAGTATATCGCCAAACATATTAATGGTGAGTGGCTGGAGAAAGTCAATGAGATAAAAACCCGTCTTCAACGTGGAAAAGAGATTGCTGAACAAATTAATATCTTGGGTGATGATGGTGTTCCACCAGAATACCATGTTGTTTTTTGGAAATCGGAATTGATTGATTTTGTGATTTTGCAGCAAGATGCTTTTGATGAGATTGATTCAGTAACGCCCATGGAGCGTCAGGAAGCAATATTGAATCTTGTGATTGATGTTTGCCGCACAGAATTTGAATTTGATAACTTCAATGAGGTAATGGATTATTTCAAGAAGATGATTAATATTTGTAAGCAGATGAACTACTCGAAATTTCAATCGGCAGAGTATGACGGATTCATTAAACAGTTAGCTGAGTTGGTGGAAGAGAGGAAAGCATCATTAGTAAAGGATAAATCGTAAATAGATAATATGGCAGCAAAAGCATTTCAAAAGATATATACCAAGATTACTCAAATAACTAAGGCTACTTGTTCGCTCAAGGCAACGGGGGTGGGTTATGATGAGTTGGCAACTGTAAACGGTAAATTGGCACAAGTTGTGAAAATGACCGGTGAGGAAGTGACCTTGCAGGTCTTTGAGGGAACTGAAGGTATTCCTACTAATGCTGAAGTGATGTTCTTGGGTAAAGCGCCTACAGTAAAGGTCAGCGAACAGCTTGCCGGACGTTTTTTCAATGCCTTTGGCGATCCTATCGACGGTGGCCCTGCCATCGAGGGAGAAGAGGTGGAGATTGGTGGCCCGTCAGTGAATCCGGTTCGTCGAAAGCAACCTTCTGAACTTATTGCAACAGGTATAGCGGGCATTGATCTTAATAATACACTGGTTTCAGGACAGAAGATTCCATTTTTCGCAGATCCTGATCAGCCATTCAATCAAGTGATGGCCAATGTGGCTTTACGTGCAGAGACGGACAAGATTATTCTTGGTGGGATGGGTATGACGAATGATGACTACCTATACTTTAAAAACGTCTTTTCTAATGCAGGTGCACTCGATCGTATTGTTAGTTTTGTGAACACAACGGAAAATCCACCGGTAGAGCGTCTGCTGATCCCTGATATGGCACTTACGTCAGCCGAATATTTTGCGGTGAAGAATAATGAAAAAGTGTTGGTGCTACTTACGGATATGACTTCGTATGCCGACGCACTTGCTATCGTGTCAAATCGTATGGATCAGATCCCATCGAAAGATTCTATGCCGGGATCGCTATATTCTGATTTAGCCAAAATATATGAGAAAGCGGTACAGTTTCCCGATGGAGGTTCCATCACGATCATTGCCGTAACAACTCTGTCGGGTGGAGACATCACACATGCTGTGCCCGATAATACAGGCTATATTACCGAAGGGCAGCTATTTCTTCGTCGTGATAGTGATATCGGCAAAGTCATTGTAGACCCATTCCGTTCGCTATCTCGTTTGAAACAACTGGTTATCGGCAAGAAAACCCGCAAAGATCATCCGCAAGTGATGAATGCCTCTGTTCGTCTCTATGCCGATGCTGCCAATGCGAAGACTAAGTTGGAAAATGGCTTTGATCTGACCAACTATGATGAGCGTACACTCGCTTTTGCAAAAGATTATTCAACTCAATTATTGGCTATTGATGTAAATCTTGATACGACGGAGATGCTTGATGTGGCTTGGAGTCTGTTGGCCAAATATTTCCGTCCGGAAGAGGTAAACATTAAGCAAGAATTAGTTGATGAATTCTGGAAATAAAATTCATGCTTAAACTAATAAGATGGCTATAAAATTTCAATATAATAAAACCTCTTTTCAGCAATTGGAAAAGCAACTGAAAATGCGTGTTCGTACTCTCCCCATTATCAAGAACAAGGAGAGTGCACTCCGCGTGGAAGTAAAACGCAGTAAAGCGGAAGTGGTGACTTTGGAGGAAAGGCTTGAACAACAAATTCAAGCTTATGAAGCCATGTTCGCACTTTGGAATGAGTTTGATGCCTCATTGATCAAAGTAAGCGATGTTCATTTGGGAATAAAGAAGATTGCCGGCGTACGCATTCCGTTGTTGGAAAATGTGGATTTTGAAGTTCGCCCTTATAGTTTGTTTAGTGCTCCTAAATGGTATGCCGATGGAATACATTTATTGAAAGGACTTGCTCATACAGCTATTGAGAGGGAGTTCATGTTGGCAAAACTCAACCTACTGGAACATGCCCGAAAGAAGACTACTCAGAAAGTGAATCTTTTTGAGAAGGTGCAAATACCTGGCTATCAAGATGCTTTGCTAAAGATTAAACGCTTTATGGAAGATGAGGAAAATTTGTCCAAGTCTTCACAGAAGATTTTGAAATCTCAGCAAGAAAAAAAGAAGGAGGCAGAGAGATGATAACCAAAATGAAGAAAATTACATTCCTTGTGTATCACAAGGAATACGATGCTTTTCTAACTAATCTTCGTGACTTGGGTGTGGTTCATATTGCCGAAAAGCAGCAAGGCATAGCTGATAGTTCGGGATTGCAAGAAAAAATTCGCCTTTCTGCCCGTATTGCCAGTTCTATGAAATTGCTTGAAAATATTAAAGTAGAAAAGAAAGTTGAAAAGGATCCTACAGCCGAACGAGGCTTGCAAGTGCTCGATGAAGTAGACTTTTTGATAAACGAAAAAAGTAAGTTGCAGCAACAATATCAGGCTTATGAAAAGGAGATGACAACTCTTCGACCTTGGGGAAATTTTGAGCCGGACAGCATTCAGCGTTTGTCTGATGCCGGCCTTTTGATCAGGTTCTATGTTTGTTCTGAGAGCAATTATAAAGAAGAATGGGTTGATAAATACAATGCGATTGAAATTAACCGTTTGGCTTCGAAGGTTTTCTTTATTACCATAACCAAAAGCGAAACGGAACTAGACATTGATGTAGAGCAAGTAAAGCTGCCGACCGCCTCTTTCGATCATATTGAATTTCTGCAAGCCGGTATTATTCTTGATTTGGAGGACAATGAACATGTATTGGAGAAGTTAGCCGAAAAAGAAATCCCTTCATTGCAAGTTGCTCAGAAGCAGCTTAATAGCGAAATAGAACTTTCGAAAGTACTGCTCAATACAGAACAAACTGTAGGAGATAAACTCATGTTGTTGCAAGGATGGGCTCCTGCAGTGAAAGAAGTTGAGATAGCTTCTTATCTTGACTCTCAGAGTGTATATTATAAAATAACGAACCCTACTTTGGAAGATAATGTGCCCATTCTGTTGAATAACAGAGGAATCTTTGCCTGGTTTGAGCCAATTTGCAAGCTCTATATGCTTCCAAAATACAACGAACTGGACCTTACACCGTTTTTTGCTCCCTTCTTTATGCTCTTTTTTGGCCTATGTCTGGGTGATTCAGGATATGGGCTGTTCTTATTTTTGGGCGTAACTATTTATCGATTAGTGACAAAGAAGATTGGAGATACGATGAAGCCAATACTTTCTTTAGTGCAGCTATTGGCCGTTTCTACGTTCTTTTGTGGCATGTTGACAGGAACGTTCTTTGGAGCTAATTTCTATAATATCGACTGGCCTTTTGTTCAGCGTATGAAAGCTGCCCTTGCCATGGATAATAATGACATGTTTCGACTTTCGTTGATTCTTGGAGCAATCCAGATTCTTTTTGGCATGATACTTAAATCAGTCAATCAGACGATACAGTTTGGTTTTAAGTATGCTGTTGGCACCATTGGCTGGATTCTGTTACTACTTTCTATGGCTTTTTCGGCTTTGTTGCCCGGAGTATTGCCTATGGGAGGAACTATTCATCTGGTGATTCTTGGGTTTGCCGGAGTAATGATCTTCCTCTATAACAGTCCCGACAAGAATATCTTTATCAATTTCGGATTAGGCTTTTGGGATTCTTATAATATGGTAACCGGCTTGCTGGGTGATGTACTCTCATACGTTCGCTTGTTTGCCCTTGGACTTTCAGGGGGGATTTTGGCTAGCGTATTCAATAGTTTGGCTGTAGGAATGAGTCCTGATAATATTATAGCTGGTCCGATAATAATGGTACTGATTTTTGTTCTGGGTCATTCTATTAACATCTTTATGAATGTTCTGGGTGCAATGGTACACCCTATGCGTCTTACGTTCGTCGAATTCTTCAAAAACTCAGGATATGAAGGTGGTGGCAAAGAATATAAGCCATTCAGTAACTAATAAACAAGAATATATAAACAATAAAAATAAAATTATGGAAATGAATTTATTAATCGCCTATATCGGCATCGCAGTAATGGTTGGTTTATCAGGCATTGGTAGTGCTTACGGGGTAACTATTGCAGGTAATGCGGCTATTGGAGCTTTAAAGAAAAATGAAAGTGCATTCGGTAATTTTCTAGTGTTAACAGCTCTTCCGGGTACACAGGGGTTGTATGGCTTTGCGGGATACTTTATGTTTCAAACAATTTTCGGAGTATTAACTCCCTCTATTACGGCTATTCAGGCTGCTGCAGTTTTGGGTGCGGGCATTGCACTCGGACTTGTTGCTTTATTTTCGGCCATTCGCCAGGGACAAGTATGCGCCAATGGCATTGCCGCCATCGGACAAGGATACAATGTGTTTGGGAACACCTTAATTTTAGCTGTATTTCCTGAACTTTACGCCATTGTTGCTTTGGCTGCGACCTTCCTTATGGGAAGTGCTTTGGTTGCATAAGAATTTATTTTCGATATGAAAAAACATCCTGTAGAGAAATCACTCTACAGGATGTTTTTGCTTGTGAACAAACTGTTTTATGCAAACGTTTGTTTCAATCTCTTTACTGAGATTTAATATTTAAACGCTTACTTTTCAATTTAAAATACGTATTTTTGCGATATAAGTACAAATAGAGATTTAGAACATTATATGATAAAAGAGCTATTATCCCCTGATTACATTTTCGAGGCAAGCTGGGAAGTATGTAATAAAGTAGGGGGAATTTATACTGTATTGTCTACCAGAGCGAAGACTTTGCAGTCTACCTTTCATGACAAAGTACTATTTATTGGTCCTGATATATGGCAGAATAGTGAGAATCCATTATTTATAGAATCAAAGAACCTTTGCACCGAGTGGCGCGAATATGCAAGAGAGCAAGAGGGAATCGGGGTGCGCATGGGAAGATGGAACATTCCGGGTGAACCGATTGTTATATTAGTCAATTTTCAGCCTTTCTTTGCGCAGAAGAATGAAATATATACTGAGATGTGGGATACTTTTCAAGTAGATTCTTTACATGCTTACGGTGACTACGAAGAGGCATCTATGTTCTCTTATGCAGCCGGCAAAGCGGTTGAGAGCTTTTATAAATATAACTTGTCGGATACGGACAAAGTGATTTATCAGGCACATGAATGGATGACAGGTTTGGGAGCGCTTTATCTGCAAACAGCTGTACCTGAGATTGCCACCATCTTCACAACTCATGCTACTTCCATCGGACGTTCCATAGCCGGTAATAACAAGCCGCTTTACGACTATCTCTTTGCTTACAATGGAGACCAGATGGCGCAAGAACTTAACATGCAATCCAAACATTCTATAGAAAAGCAGACCGCTCATAGTGTAGACTGTTTTACCACGGTGAGTCAGATAACCAATATTGAGTGTAAGCAATTGCTTAACAAAGAGGCTGATGTTGTTTTAATGAATGGGTTTGAAGATGACTTTGTACCTAAAGGAAACACTTTTACGGGAAAACGTAAAAGAGCTCGTACTGCCATGTTGAATGTGGCAAATAATCTGCTTGGAACTGATTGGGGAGACGATACTCTGATCATTGGAACCAGTGGACGTTATGAGTTTAAGAATAAAGGAATTGATGTTTTTCTTGAATCACTTCATCGTTTGAATAATGATAAAAATTTAAAGAAGAATGTATTGGCATTTATTAATGTCCCAGGTTGGGTAGGAACACCACGTGAAGATCTTCTGTTGCGATTGAAGAGCAGAGATAAAGCTACAACGCAGTTGGAAACTCCCTTCATAACCCATTGGTTGTATGATGCGGAGAATGATAAAATATTAAATATGTTGAAATATCTGGGAATGACCAACAGCAAGGATGATAGAGTAAAGGTTATTTTTGTACCTTGTTATCTAAATGGAAAAGACGGGGTGTTCAACAAAGAATATTATGATTTGTTATTAGGACAAGATCTAAGCATTTATCCGTCGTACTATGAGCCATGGGGATATACTCCATTAGAGAGCGTAGCCTTTAGAGTGCCTACTATCACTACTGATCTTGCCGGTTTTGGCCTTTGGGTAAATGGCCTGAAGAATCAGAGTGGTATTGATGACGGAGTAGAAGTGCTTCATCGTTCGGATAGTAATTATTTTGAAGTAGCTGATGGCATTAAAAATATTGTTTCAATGTTTTCGACCAAGACTGATGACGAAGTGACTGAAGTTCGCAAGCGAGCAGGTGAAGTGGCTGAACAAGCCTTGTGGAAGCATTTTATACAATATTATTATGAGGCATACGACATAGCATTACGCAAAGCCGCAAAACGGCAAATGAGCTAAAAATATATTCATCAACAAGTAAACTATAACATTATGAAAATTAAAGTTAGTAATGTGAACACTCCGAACTGGAAAGAGATAACTGTAAAATCATCTGTTCCGGCAGAGCTTGAAAAGTTGTCTGAAATAGCAAGAAATATCTGGTGGTCATGGAATTATGAAGCCACGGAGTTGTTTAGAAGCCTCGATCCTATTCTCTGGAAAGAAGCCGGACAGAATCCTGTTCTGTTTCTTGAGCACATGAATTTTGAAAAGCTTGAAGCTCTGTCAAAAGATAAAGTTGTGCTCAAGAGAATGAATGATGTGTATGCAAAGTTCAGAGATTACATGGATGTTAAGCCGGATAAACAGCGCCCTTCTGTTGCTTATTTCAGCATGGAATATGGTTTGAATCACGTGCTTAAAATATATTCCGGTGGTTTGGGAGTACTTGCCGGTGACTACTTAAAAGAAGCATCAGACAGCAATGTCGATCTTTGTGCGGTTGGTTTCCTCTATCGTTATGGCTACTTCACTCAAACGCTTGCCATAGATGGACAACAGATAGCTAACTACGAAGCTCAAAATTTCGGAACACTTCCATTGGAAAGGGTTCTCGACGCTAACAATCAACCCCTTGTGGTGGATGTGCCTTATATTGACTACATCGTTCATGCATACGTTTGGAAAGTCAATGTGGGTCGTATCTCATTATATCTGCTTGATACGGATAATGAAATGAACAGCGAATTCGATCGTTCCATCACTCATCAACTTTATGGAGGTGATTGGGAAAATCGCTTGAAACAAGAAATACTTTTGGGTATCGGTGGTATTCTTACCTTGAAAGCTTTAGGTATAAAGAAGGATATATACCATTGTAATGAGGGACATGCTGCTTTAATCAATGTGCAACGCCTTTGTGATTATGTAGCCGAAGGATTGAGTTTCGATCAGGCCATTGAATTGGTTCGTGCTTCTTCTCTTTATACTGTTCATACACCTGTTCCGGCAGGACATGATTATTTTGATGAAGGGCTGTTTGCAAAGTATATGAGCGCATACCCTGCCAGAATGGGCATCTCATGGGATGATTTGATGGATCTGGGGCGTAATAACCCGGGAGATAAAGGTGAACGTTTTTGTATGTCAGTCTTTGCTTGTAACGCTTCTCAGGAAGTGAACGGCGTGAGTTGGTTACATGGAAAAGTGTCTCAGGAAATGTTTGCTTCTATCTGGAAGGGATATTTCCCGGAAGAAAGCCATGTGGGTTATGTCACCAATGGTGTACACTTCCCAACTTGGAGTGCTCGTGAATGGAAGCAGTTATATGCGAAATACTTCGATGAGAATTTCTTGTACGATCAATCAAATCCTAAGATTTGGGAAGCGATATACAGTGTTCCGGATGAAGAAATCTGGAATACCCGTATGACGATGAAAAATAAGCTAGTGGACTATATCCGCAGACAGTTCAGTGAAACCTGGTTGAAAAACCAAGGAGATCCTTCACGTATTGTTTCGCTGATGGATAAAATAAATCCGAATGCTTTGTTGATTGGATTCGGACGTCGTTTTGCTACGTATAAGCGTGCGCATCTCTTGTTTACAGATCTTGATCGTTTGGCTAAGATTGTGAATAACCCAGATCGTCCGGTACAATTCCTTTTCACAGGAAAGGCCCATCCCCACGATGGTGCAGGGCAGGGGCTGATCAAAATGATTATAGAAATTTCTCGCCGCCCTGAGTTTTTGGGTAAGATTATGTTTCTTGAAAATTATGATATGCAGTTGGCTCGTCGATTGGTAACGGGAGTTGATATTTGGTTGAATACGCCAACTCGTCCGCTCGAAGCATCGGGTACTTCCGGTGAGAAGGCTTTGATGAATGGGGTGTTGAACTTCTCGGTACTTGATGGTTGGTGGCTTGAAGGATATCGCGAGAACGCAGGATGGATGTTGACAGAGAAACGTACTTATCAAAATCAGGAACATCAGGACCAACTTGATGCTGCTACTCTTTATAGTGTTCTCGAGACGCAAATATTGCCACTCTATTATGATAAAAACGAGGATGGTTATTCCGAAGAATGGGTGAAATATATAAAGAATTCCATCGCTCAGATTGCTCCTCATTATACAATGAAGCGTCAGCTGGATGATTATTATGAGAAGTTCTATACGAAACTGGCTAAACGTTTCCAGGCATTAAATGCGAATGGTTACGAAAAGGCTAAGGAGTTGGCTGCTTGGAAAGAAGAAGTTGCTGAAAAATGGGATTCGATAGAAATAGTATCGAGTGAGAAAACAGAAGAATTGCTTCAACAATCATTAGAAAGTGGCAAAGATTATACCACTACTTACGTGATTGACGAAAAAGGATTGAATGACGCCATTGGAATTGAACTTGTTACCATCCATACTAATGCAGAAGGTAAAGAGCATGTCTATTCAGTTGAACCATTTGATGTGATTAAGAAAGAAGGTAATTTATATACTTTTCAGGTAAAGCACAGCTTATCAAATGCCGGTAGTTTTAAGATTGCTTTCCGTATGTATCCTAAGAATAAGGATTTGCCACATCGTCAGGACTTCTGTTATGTGCGCTGGTTTGATTAATTAATAAATGAGGCTGCTCCAAGTGATATTGAAGCAGCCTCTTTATTTATCTGTTTAGCATTTCTTGAAAATGCCCGTTCACTGTAGTTCTTTATTTTATTAATTCAGCCAATTTTGCTTGAAGTTCTTCTCCATGCAGACCACGAGCTACAATGGTTCCGTCTTTATCAATCAACACTACGTGAGGAATGCTTCGGATGGCATACAATTTTGATCCTTCGCTATCCCAGAATTTCAAATCCGACATTTGAGGCCAAGTGATATTTAGTTGCGCAATGCCATCTTTCCATGACTGCCCATCTTTATCGAGTGATACACCTACTATTTCAAATCCTTTGCTCTTGTATTTTGCATAAGCCTTCACCAAGTTCGGCATTTCTTGGCGACAAGGTCCGCACCAGCTGGCCCAAAAGTCAACTAACACTACTTTTCCTTTGCCTGCATAATCCGATAGTTTCATCGGCTTTCCATCAGGAGTCAGCATACTGAAATCGACAAACTTCTGGCCAACAGCCGATTTCTTTGCAACGCTCACAAGTTCTTTCAGTTGCAAAATGCTTTCGTTCTTTTGGAAATTAGCCGGAACTTTTGCCAGTAAAGGTTCAATCTCCGGATATTCCATGTAATAATTGTACTGTCCAAGTAAAAATACGCCCACCGTATTGCTGATGTTCTTTTCAATGCCGGCTTTAATGGTAGTCATCATCTCACTTTCCAGACCATTCATTTCTTTTATTTTGGCCTCTTTCTGTTTATCAGTAAGGGTTGTGTCGCCCATTGATTCATAGATAGCACTTTGCTTTTTGTTGATAGCATTCAACTGAGCTCTAAATTCCTGATAAGCATTGTTAGAAGGAGTACCTGTTGCCGAGTCATCCTCTTTGCCCAGCTTTACTTCAATCTTTCCGTTTTCAAGGAAGAAATCCATAATGAGCTGTTCTTCACCTTTTGCATACGTTAGATATCTATTTACAGTAGAATCTTGTACGCCTTCAAAAGCAAATGTACCATCTTTAATGATGGCTGTATCTAGCTTATTAAATTGCCTGTCGGCACGTTCCTGAAGAAACACCGTATCGCCATCAGCGGCACCTTCTACGGTTCCTTTAACTGTGTAGCCTTTGTTCCCGGTGCACGATGCTAATCCTAAAGCGGTTGCAGCAAATAAATAAATGATTTTTTTCATGCTATTGTAAATTAAATGAATATTTATTTATGCAAAGATATATTTTTTTTCAAAGTAGCTAGAATATCATTGGTTATAATATCGTAATGCGCTCATTTAATGGTAGAAATATGTACCTTTGTACCTCAAATTATGGTATGAATATGCAAGAAGACAATTACATTATTGAAGTAAGTAGCGTGTCGAAATTCTTTGGTGATAAAACCGCTCTGGATAATGTAAGCCTGCGAGTAAAGAAAGGTGAGTTTGTGACTATCCTTGGCCCTTCGGGTTGTGGAAAGACCACATTGTTGCGCCTTGTTGCAGGTTTTCAATCTGTATCTAAGGGAGAAATCAAGATATCGGGTAAGGAAATTACCCAGACACCCCCTCATAAGCGCCCTGTTAATACAGTTTTTCAGAAATACGCTTTGTTTCCGCATTTGAATGTGTATGATAACATCGCATTCGGCTTAAAACTTAAGAAAATGCCGAAACAAGAGATAGAAAAGAAAGTGAAAGGAGCGTTGAAGATGGTAGGTATGACGGACTACGAATTCAGAGATGTGGATTCTCTGTCAGGTGGGCAACAGCAACGCGTGGCTATTGCCCGTGCCATAGTGAACGAGCCCGAAGTACTCTTGCTTGATGAACCACTGGCAGCTCTGGATCTCAAGATGCGTAAAGATATGCAGATGGAGATCAGGGCTATGCACAAAAAGTTGGGTATAACTTTTGTGTATGTTACACATGATCAGGAAGAGGCGTTGACTCTGAGCGACACTAT
>DBTL01000146.1:28065-100091 GCA_002307035.1 Bacteroides sp. UBA1317 | reverse complement strand
CAATAATATTAATAGCCGCAACAATATCGTTTGCGTCCTGCTCTGATGATCTAGACAAGTCTGGCAATGCCCTCGATCAATCTCAAGACAGCAAAGAGGGAAATATTATAATACAGGAAAGAAATCCAAATCTGCCTAAAATAAAGAAGCTGGTATTCAACGAACAGCAGACCAGAGGTGACATTTCAGGTGAAACAGGAAATTCTGATGCATTTCTCGGAAGTGGTTATAACCTTAAAAACGGTAATTATATCTTAGGTGATTTCAGTAATGTCAGCCACCCAATAATAAATTTAGCTGCTGTTAAAGAATACGACCCCACTTATACCAGAGGAATACGATTAAATACCACCGAAACGACTAGTTTTGCCTATGGCACTTTCGATAGATACCAATATAATTCAACAATATCCAAAAAGGTATCATCCGGATTTTCTCTTAATATCAAAATCTTCTCATTCGGAAAGAAGAAAACAACCACGGAAGTATTCAAAACTGTAATAGACAATACAAACGAAGCTACTTACGGTGAACTCAGCATTAATTTCACGAACAGTCAGTTCACCTTACAAAATTCGGTGGCTACAAGAAAATTGTTTGCAAGACAATTTCTTACTAAATCTTTTATAAGAAGTTTATACAATTCTCCGATAACATCAACACTCAAGAGTTATGGTGATTTCGTATTAACCGGTTATCTCACGGGAGGAAAAGCTTATGCCTCATATGCGGGGACAACTACAGAAAGCCTAACGAGTTCGGGTAAAGAGAAAGATATGGAAAAGTCAATAAGTGCCTCATTGACCTATAAAGGTAGTAGTGCCAGCGGAAATTTAGGCTTTACCGGTTCTAATCATGAATCAAAAACAACTACCTTTAAAGACTCGACAACGTTTATTTATATAAAAACATTTGGAGGAATACGAGATGGAAGCCAAGCAGAAGTAAATGCAAGAGCAATTAAAGATCTGAATATAGACTTAACATCATGGATGCGCTCATTAAACGATGTATCTAATCACACAATGATAGATATAGCTGACAATAGTTTGTTCCCTCTATCAGATTTCGTACTGGAAACTAATTTTAAGCAGCGTCTCGATGACACCTTTAATGAAGTACTGCCTACTTATACCAACTTAGTATATCCATACATTGAGATTGTCAGAGTTATGGTGCGATCAACCCCCTCATACGAAGCCTTATATGATGTTGCAGCTGTTTTGGTAACAAGGCAAGGAGATAGAATCATATTAAGTGATGGTTTGGCTCCCGCTGCTACAGATGCGGAACTTAGACAGAATGAAGATAATGCTGTCTTTATGCAGAAAGTGGAGAAAATAGCTGCTGAAAAATCAAAACTATTTAGTGCCGACATAGAAATATCATATAATAAGAAGACAAGATTAAACCCTGTTTTAAGATCACCATTATGCATAGATCTTACGGGATTTAATGAGAAAAACTTCTATCGGTTTTATTATGAAAAGACTGGCATAGAATACATATATGATCCCTCTACCCGTCTTTGCTTTTCTTATTTCATTGACGAAGGAGACGACGAAGTACTAGACATTTATGGAATAAGAAATTGGGTAGAATCGCTACCAGAGAAGAAAATCTCAATAGCTTCTTTAGCCAATTCATATAAAATTATCGGATTATAAATAAATTACATCATTATGAAAATTATTCAAGCAATATTAATATTCTCTCTGAGCCTGATTCTATTCAGTTGTGGGGATGACGATAAGGATGAGATCAAGAAGGATGAGATCAAGAGTGCAATTTCACTAAAACAAACGAGGTGGGCTGGTACATTCGAAGATACTGAAAAGTATCGTATATTAAGCGCCAGTGTTGGAGTTTTCTTCTACACGGAAAAGGACGGACGATATAGCTTGATATTGGGGTGGGGAACGACGATGGAGAAAAATGAAGGCGATTTCAACTGCTCCATCGATGAGAAAATATTAACTATTACTAATACTGGGATTGTGTTGGATGGGCGTTGGTTAATCATCCAATCTGATAAAGATAAAATGGTATTAGAAAAAGGAACGGGTCTAAATGGTGCATATAAAGGTACTTTGACTCTAGAAAGAACTAACTAAAGCCCTTTCCCTGGCATCAAACAATCTCTTTTATATTTAACGCCGTCACAACTCCATTTGAAGAATGTGACGGCGTTAATCTCTCTATTTAGCCTATCAACGGTAGCAACATCATCTTTATAATAAGTATTTTCTCACATGAAATATTACATCGTGAAAAACAATCGACATAATTAATCTTTAGCAAACATACGCACATTATTATTATGAAAGAATTAACATTCATAATCTGTTCACTATTATTTCTATGCAGCTGTTCCGAGAACCAAACGGATCCGCAACCAAGCGAGCCAAGTAAGACTTACTTCGAACCCTTCGTTGGTGAAAAGTTTTATGCGTCCTTTGATGCGGAAGGCGATGACTACACTTTAAAGATTGATAATCAGGAAGTCATCTCGTGGGAATAGACAAAGCATAAAGGAGTAATCTGCATAAAAGCTTTAAGCAGCGGAGATGCCTCAATCAGTGTGATAGATGTAGATGGCAGCATCATAGCTATTATCCACGTCTGGGCTCATTATTTTGGCAGTAATAATATAGAAGAAATAACCATGTACCCAGACCCGAACGTAAAATCGGAAGTTATTGTTGAAGCCAAAGATGCTGAGAAAAAACTACTAATAGAAAATGAATTATGGGAATATGTGAAGCAAAGACAGCGTACGCTATATACTTTCGATGGAGAAACGAAGGAGTTTACTATGGATATTGCACAATCAGGGGTAAAGTACAAAGGCACATATAGCTGTAATATGGATTCTTTGATACTTAAATATGACAATACCACTGAGAGGTACGGCTTCCAGATAGCGGTTGGAAGGGTATCTTATATAATAAAAGCAGATAAAACCAAAGAATACCAACTGTTGTACCCGAATGCAGGTATTACGTCAGTAAAAGTCAACAGAGTATGGTACAATTGGGAGATCGCCTCCCGGCCTATGTAAATTAAGTAAAACAAAAGAAGCTATGAAACAAATATCTATTCTTTTATTAGTAAACCTCCTCTTGATAGGTTGTTCAAAAGACGATGCAACTACCGATGATAATAATTCGATAAAATTGAGTTGCTATTCAATTTATTTTTGGGCTGGAGAAGAATGTACTATTGATGTTCTTTCAAAAGCCGATGATCTAAGCCTTTCAGAAGAAAATCAGAACATTGCATCCGGATGGTGGACAGATAATGGAAAAACCATTCGAATAAAAGGAGAAAGTGTCGGGACAACATCAATATATATCAAAGACAGAGAACACCCCGATAGGACGGCAGAAATAAAGGTTATCTCTGATTATTTTAGCGGAAACTTTGAGGAAAATGGCGATAAAGCCACGATTATAGTACGAGCTAATGACGAATCTGTTCAGGAACAGATTAAAAATGACTTAAAAGCGATAGCTAAAAGTAGGTCCGGTACCTTATACTCTTTTGATAAGGACTCTAAAACTGTTAGAATCAACGAAAGTGGAGGGAATAAATATACAGGCAGTTATGATTGGAACAAAGATTACCTAACTATAAAAATTAATGAAACTATTAATAAATATGGATTCGGAACGATTGACCACGACTCTGTAGTAATAAGACCAGACTTAGACTTACTAAATACATATAAACTCAAATATCCCGACATCTCTATTTACGATGTTAGATTAGTTTTGTTTCTAGGTTCATCAAAAAAAGTTAGTTAGGCTCATTGCTCAAAGGCTGGAAGGTTATCTTACATAATAAGAACCGTATACTCCAACTTATTTGAGCAAATATAAAAGAGAACAATGTGTTCGTTTTCGCACACAACAACAATCACGTAGAATACTGATATTCAATAGATTACTTAATTGGCACACCACTTGTCTTCTTATTGACGAGCAATAAATCTAAAAAAAAGAGATGAATTGCTGCAACTAAAAAAAGATTAGTTACGTCTAACAGACATAAGAAACAAAGAAAATAATAAAAACCAATTAATAAGTAAAATTATGAAAGCAACAATGTTTATAAGCAAAGTGATTGTATTAGTAACTCTGTTTTTAAGTGTATCCGGATTGGCTTCAGCAGCCAATAGTAACGATGGAGAAAAGAACTTTATCTATAATGATGTATTGAAAGACGGAAAGGTCATCTCTCGTGAAATGTATCTGCTCGAAAAGAACTCATCAACTCTATCTCCAATTAAGAAGTGCGAATATGTTTATGACGAAATGCAGCAGTTGAAAGAGAAAACGACCTATAAATGGAACTCATCAGCAATGAAATGGGAAAAAGAATCACTACTCAGCATCAGTTATACCGGAACAGAAACGATTATAGAAAATGCACTATGGATCCCTAATAAGAAAGTATTCTCTCCTTCCGATAAACTTGTATACGCAACCAGTGTTGAGAACAACATGATTAGTCAATACAACTATAAGATGAACAAGCGTACCAAAGCATGGCAATTACAAAAGAGTGAAAAGACTCCTAAGCTAGAAAATTTATTTGCGAAAGCAGAATAAATTTCTCCTCTTCAGAAAAGTTATTTAAATATGAGTATAGACAAAGAGGTTGCCTCAAACATGGATTTTCTATGGAGGCAACCTCTTCTATTTTTATTCGCAATCAGAAGATTACTCAAATGCAGCGATTGTACGATTAATAATGTCGAGGCATCTGTATAACTGGACTTCGGTAATAACCAATGGAGGTGCGAAACGAATGATATTGGTATGAGTCGGCTTAGCCAGAAGACCGTTTTCGGCCAGCTTCAGACAAATGTCCCACGCCAAGTCTTTTTGCTTGTCATTGTTTATAATCAAGGCATTGAGCAATCCCTTGCCGCGAACAGACAATGCGATGTTGGAAGTATTACAATAATTTTGAATTTCCATCCTAAAAAGAGATCCCAGTCTATCGGCATTGAGGGCCAACTCTTCGTCTTTTACGACTTCAAGTGCAGCAATTGCTACCGAAGCCGCTATCGGATTGCCACCAAACGTGGAACCGTGTTGTCCCGGATGCATCACATCCATGATGGCGTCATCAGCCAGCACGGCAGACACCGGACAAACGCCTCCTGAAAGTGCTTTACCAAGAATGAGTATATCGGGATGAACTCCTTCATGATCGCAAGCTAATAACTTTCCGGTACGGGCAATGCCTGTTTGCACTTCGTCGGCAATAAAAAGAACATTGTGCTCTTTGCAAAGATCATAGCACGCTTTCAGATAACCGTCATCGGGTACGTAGACTCCCGCTTCTCCCTGAATAGGCTCCACCAAGAAACCTGCAATGTTTGGGTTTTCAAGCAAGGCTTGCTTCAATGCTTCGACATCATTATAAGGAATGACTTTGAATCCGGGAGTGTACGGACCATATCCACCATAGGCATCGGGATCGACCGAGAAGGATACGATACTGATGGTGCGGCCATGGAAATTGCCTTCGCATACTATAATGGTAGCTTGCTCTTCCGCAACACCTTTTTTCTCATACGCCCATTTTCGGCAAAGCTTAAGTGCTGTTTCAACAGCTTCTGCTCCTGTATTCATGGGCAACAATTTGTCATAACCAAAGTATTGTGTGGCATATTCCTCGTATAGCCCTAAGCGGTCATTATAGAAAGCGCGCGATGTAAGCGTTAGTTTCTGCGCCTGCTCCATTAAGGCGTGTATAATGCGGGGGTGACAGTGTCCTTGGTTAACAGCCGAATAGGCTGATAGGAAATCGTAGTATCGCTTTCCGTCAACATCCCACACGTAGACACCTTCGCCACGCTCCAACACTACGGGAATAGGATGATAATTATGAGCTCCGTAACGATTTTCCAGCTCTATCAGTTGGCTGGCAGTTAATTTATTGTTCATATTTGTATCTTTTAAAGAGTTATATTATAGATTTCAGCCATCATGCATCGCGCACTGCCGCCCCCATAACGTTCAATAGTAGGAATATTGACCGTCACCAATTCATTGAAAGAGGCCAAATCAGCTATCTGATTCGGATTAAGTGCATCATAGGCAGTTTGTGATAGTACCAATAATGGAATTTCTTCTTTGTTTTTCACTTGCAACATGTTTCCGGCAAAACGGTGAATCTGTGCTTCGGTTAGCTCAACAATCACTTCTTTTCCCGAAGCTTTCAATTGATTACGAAGGGCCTCGCGTTCATTGAAGTCGTCCATCGAATCGAAGCAAACAACAGCATATTTATCGGCTACACACATCATCACATTGGTGTGGTAAATGGGTAAACGCTTGCCATCGACATGCTGCATGGCATGAAAGCAACAAGAAGTATAGCCAAAATCACGACAGAAGGTAGCCAATAATTCTTGGTCTGTTCTCTCCGACAAAACAGCATAGGCAATCCGTGCCTCTCTATCGAGTACCATGCTACCCGTGCCTTCAAGGTATCGAGCCTCATCTTCAGCCTTTGTATAATCTACTATTTCTTTGACCTGAAAACCTTTGTGTTGAATTATCTGAAGGATATCGTCACGCCTCTCTGCCCGTCGGTTAGGAGCAAACATGGGATACAACACGACTCTTCCGTCTTGGTGAAAACTCACCCAATTATTAGGAAAAACAGAGTCGGGCGTTCTAGGTTCTAGTGTATCGGGAATTGAAATAACATTGACTCCCTTAGCACGCAACTTCGCTACCATTGCAGCAAACTCTTGTTGCGCAGCAGCTTGTATGCGATCTGCCGGAGTCTGATCGAACTGTTGAAAGTAATTATTGGCAGCAGTTTCTTCATTGAAGCCGAATGCCACCGGTTCTATCATTAATATATTCGAAGTCATGCTGTATTCAGTTATTAGTCGTTATCCCGAACAAGTGGTAGAGTAGAACAGCGCAACAATCCTCCCATCTTGGAAATTTCATAATAAGGAACTCGTTCTACAGTGAATCCCCATACATCTTCCAAATGGCGGTTAAGGCGTTCGAAACGCTCTTCGCTGACCACAACTGTAGGTGAAAGGGAAAATACGTTGGTATACATATGGTACATCTCGCTACGAGTTATCTCAAACAGATTTTCATGGCCGAAAATATCAACAATCTGTTTGTAGGAATCTGCATTCAGAAATCCATCTTTATATACGATAGCCTTCCCATGTCCCACGGGCATCAAGGTGCAGTCAAGGTGCAAGATGCCTTCTCCCGGATCGGTGTTATGCTTTTTAAGCTCAAACGGAATAAAGGTCTTCTCCGGACAAATTTCTTGCAAAAAGTTTAGAGCATAACGATTAGTGCGTGCTGTCTTCATTTGGCTATAGTCGGGTTGCTCGTAAAGACCGACAAAAACCATGTCATTATACAGCACCACATCTCCTCCTTCCACATGCGCCTTTTCGGGTAGATTAAAGATCTTATTATAGGCTATTTGATCGTAAATGGTTTCATAGGCCTCTTTTTCATCTTCGCGATCGGGTATGATATTGGATACGATGATTTTATCATTGATCACAAATCCGACATCACGCGCAAATATCTGATTGCAATTCTCCAACGTCCAAGGCCGATACACCTGCACATTGTAGCGTGTTAAAACTCTTTCGAACATGGACATCTCTTTAAAAACATCCTCTTCTTTGGGATATATGCCCTTTACTACAGATTCGTATGACTTAGCATCATAGGTCTCTTCCAGCGTAGGCGTTTTCCCTATAGATCCGGGCTGTCCCAACACAACAGCCCTTAACGTAGACGTTTCATTATTTATTCGCAACTGCATATATTTTCCTTTTTTATGCAAAAATAGAGATTAATTCAATATATGCAAACGATCATTCTCCTATTTTTCATCACTACCAATCAACGAAAGAGAGCAAATGTAAAGATAACACACCTATCGCTACAGGCCTTGTGAGAGGGGTTTGTTGAATGTCCGAGATCAGCGTGTTGAAAACGTACATTCAACACGCTGATCTCGGACATTCAACACGCTGAAGTCATATGATGCCTGACAAAACACGAATTTGTCAATAATAAAGACTACCAACAAAAGCATTGCACTGTCATAGTGCATATTTCTTTGGATTTTGCACTGTAACAGTGCAAAATAAACTATCTTTGTATTTATAATTGCTGTGATATGGAAAAGTTATATGAATATTACCGGAAACTTCTGAGAGAATCGAAATCTGATTTCCTCAGATATATCTATTCCGACATTAATTGGAATAGTAGAATGATTGGACTTACCGGCCCCAGGGGTGTAGGTAAAACGACGCTGGTATTGCAACATATCAAGAAGGATCTGGATATCAACAAAACGTTGTATGTTACTGCCGAAGACTTTTATTTTGCTGATCACAGGTTGCTGGATCTTGCCGACATGTTCAGCAAAAAAGGGGGTACCCATCTGTTTATTGATGAAATACACAAGTATAAGGATTGGTCTAAAGAGCTAAAACTTATTTATGATTATCATCCTGAACTACAGGTGTTTTTCACCGGTTCTTCTGTGTTGGACATCAATAAAGGTGCAGCTGATTTGAGTAGACGGGCTATTATGTATAAGATGCAAGGATTGTCTTTTAGAGAATACCTGCAATTGTTTCATCACATCACAACTGAGAGCCACACACTAAAAGAGATAATGGAACATAAAGTGGAAGTGCCTCAACTGGAGCATCCTTTGCCTCTGTTTGAAGATTATTTGAAAAAGGGATATTATCCCTTTGCCATAGAAGATGATTATAAGATACGACTGCAACAAATCATCAGCCAAACTTTAGAATCGGACATACCACAATATGCAGACATGCATGTTTCCACCGGCCGAAAATTAAAGCAACTTTTGGCCATCATCGCTAAAAGCGTACCTTTCAAGCCAAATATCAGCAATATAGCTACAATGCTAGGGGCCAGTAGAAATAACATTGCAGACTATTGTCTTTATATAGAAGAGGCCGGACTGATAGCTCAATTACGGGATGCCACAGGAGGAATACGCGGACTGGGGAAAGTGGATAAGATTTATTTAGATAACACGAATCTGATTTACAACCTGGCACAGGAGACTTCAAACATCGGTAATATAAGAGAAACCTTTTTTCTCAATCAAACAAGAATTCACTCTGATGTAATTGCATCGCCAGTCTCTGACTTTTTAATTGAAGACATGACTTTCGAAGTTGGAGGGAAGGCTAAGGGGCAAAAACAAATTCAGGAAGTAGACAAAGGGTTCATTGTGAAGGATGACATCGAATTTGGCTATGCCAATGTCATTCCTCTGTGGCAATTCGGGATGAGTTATTAAGTTCAAAAATTTATCTCGCCGTAATATGAAAGCAGCCTTGTTTAAGTTCGTACTTCACATAGCATTTTTCAGCTAAGCGCATATCATTGAGCACTTCGGAGAGAACGAGTTTTAGGGTATCAGAACTAACGTCTTGAAAAGGGCGACCGGTTTCATCTTCTATCTTATTAAAACGTTTCCAACTTATATCAAAAGTAGTGCCATAAAAATGAGCAGAGTTCTCGGATGCATTTCCATTGCGACGGCGCAGGCGGTTCACATCATGACGAGTGCGAAGTATGGAAGTGACCACAATACGGTTAGGGTTAAGGCCTTTAGAATCGAGAGAATCGAGGAAGTTTGACCCGATAGTACTCAATAGCTCGCTCGCACGAGGCACCAGATAGGGCATGGAGTGCGTAAGCGAATCAATGGAATAAAAATCATTATTAGACAAATGCACCAACTTATCGCCCAATGCCCCTACTGCATCACGATCGTCCAGCGGTACAATGCCGTTGGTTCTTGCTGCTGCAAGTTGTACATCATTTAAATCTCCAAAAGATCGTTTATAACTAATCACACCACGTATGTTTCGTGGATTGTTTAACCTCAAAGACATATCCTTTTTGCCACTCGGAAATACCACTACTATGACACCAACAAAGAGTACAAAAAATAGAAGATATGCTAGATTACGGTAACGGGGCTTTAACTTTCGCATGTTTCTGTTTATCTGTTTTCACAGTGCAAATATAGCGAAATCACCTATTAACCGAAAATGCTCTGCAAATTAATTGGTAAATAACTATAAAAATGTTCGGGCGATTGATTAAATTTGCAGGCGTTTTAAGCTGAACGATCCTATTATCCCGGCGAGATGAACTGTTCGGTGAGCAAACAATTCAACCCTTAAATACATTTAATGATAGAAAAGCTGATTGTTCTTGAGGATATTGATCCTGTTATCTTTTATGGCGTGAATAACGCCAACGTACAATTAATTAAGGCCTTGTATCCGAAGCTTAGAATAGTAGCCAGAGGAAATGTGATCAAGGTGTTGGGCGACGAAGAAGAGATGTGTGCTTTCGAAGAAAACATCATCGCACTCGAGAAATATTGTGCACAGTATAACTCCCTGAAAGAGGAGGTCATTATTGACATAGTAAAAGGAAACGCACCACAAGCAGAGAAAGTGGGAAATGTCATTGTATTCAGCGTTACCGGCAAGCCCATCATTCCACGAAGTGAAAATCAACTGAAACTAGTGGAAGGATTCGCCAAGAATGATATGGTCTTTGCAATAGGTCCTGCCGGATCGGGGAAAACGTACACAGCAATCGCTCTTGCCGTAAGAGCCTTGAAGGAAAAAGAAATAAAGAAGATTATTCTGAGTCGTCCGGCTGTGGAAGCAGGTGAAAAACTGGGCTTTCTACCAGGCGATATGAAAGAAAAGATAGATCCGTATCTGCAACCACTCTACGATGCACTACAGGATATGATTCCGGCTGCAAAGCTAAAGGAGTATATGGAGTTAAACATCATTCAGATAGCTCCGTTGGCTTTTATGCGCGGAAGAACACTAAACGATGCGGTGGTTATTCTGGACGAAGCTCAAAACACCACTGCTCAACAGATTAAAATGTTCCTCACCCGCATGGGCATGAATACAAAGATGATCGTAACGGGAGATATGACGCAGATTGACTTACCGTCTTCTCAGACTTCGGGCTTAGTACAGGCCATGAAAATTCTAAAGGGGGTGAAGGGAATCTGTTTTGTGGAGCTAAATAAGAAAGACATTGTGCGTCACAAACTGGTAGAGCGCATTGTAGATGCTTATGAAAAGTTCGACAAGGAAGTAAAAGAGGATCGCAACAAGAGAATAGAAGAAGAAAAGAAATATCGTTTGAATGTAGTAAATAGTAATTTGTAATGAATATGAAAGCATTAGTAAAAACAGATTTCAACTTTCCGGGACAAAAAAGTGTGTATCACGGAAAAGTGCGTGACGTGTACAACATAAATGACGAGGTGCTCGTCATGGTAGCCAGTGATCGTATTTCGGCATTCGATGTTGTTTTACCAAAAGGTATTCCTTTCAAAGGACAAGTATTGAACCAGATAGCTGCAAAGTTTCTGGATGCTACGGCAGACATCGTTCCGAACTGGAAGATTGCTTCTCCCGACCCAATGGTTACTGTAGGTATCAAATGTGAAGGATTCCGTGTGGAAATGATTATTCGCGGATATCTTACCGGTAGTGCGTGGAGAGAATATGAAGCTGGATGCCGTAATCTTTGCGGGGTTGCTTTGCCTGATGGTATGAAGGAAAATCAGAAATTCCCTACTCCGATTATCACTCCGACAACGAAAGCGGACGAAGGGCATGATGAGAACATCTCGAAGGAGGAAATTCTTGAACAGGGTATCGTAAGCAAGGAAGATTACGAACTGATGGAGAAATATACGTATGCACTCTTTCAACGTGGAACGGAAATGGCTGACGAAAAGGGATTGATATTAGTAGACACTAAATATGAGTTTGGAAAGAAAGAGGGCAAAGTTTATCTCATCGACGAAATACATACCCCCGATTCTTCACGGTACTTCTATGCGGATGGTTACGAAGAGAGATTTGCCAAAGGTGAAGCTCAAAGACAACTGTCTAAAGAATTTGTACGCCAATGGCTCATAGAGAACAACTTCATGGGGAAAGCCGGTCAGCAGGTTCCTGAAATGACAGATGAATATGTAACTTCGGTTTCTGAACGCTATATTGAACTGTATGAGCACATCGTTGGAGAGAAATTCAACAAAGTGACGACTGAAGATGTAGCTGCTCGTATCGAGAAAAATATTACTGAGTTTTTGAAAAAATGAACTATCCCCAGGAAAACATCAAACCTTATGGCGATGATGGCCGTAAAGGCCGACAAGTAGAACAAATGTTCGACAACATCGCTCACAAGTATGACTTGCTGAACCATGCTCTGTCAATGGGTATTGACAAGATGTGGAGGCGAAAGGCGATCAATTGGCTCAAACCTTTTGCACCGCAACGCATCATGGATGTGGCTACGGGAACAGGAGATTTTGCCATTCTGGCCTGCCGCAAGTTGCACCCTCAGGAACTTATCGGGACAGACATATCAGAAGGGATGATGAATGTGGGAAGAGAAAAAGTAAAAAAGGAAGGTCTCTCGGGCAAAATAAGTTTTGCCCGGGAAGACTGTACCTCTCTCTCGTTTGAAGCAAACAGTTTTGATGCCATCACTGTGGCATTCGGTATTCGCAATTTTGAAGATTTGGATAAGGGATTGACAGAAATGCACAGAGTGCTCCGAAAAGAGGGACATCTCGTCATTCTGGAACTCACCACTCCCGACCGCTTCCCAATGAAACAATTGTTTGCCATTTATTCTAAAGTTGTCATTCCCGTTCTTGGCAAGTTACTCTCCAGAGACAATAGCGCATATACTTACCTGCCCCGCACCATTCAGGCCTTCCCGCAAGGGGAAGTGATGAAGAATGTGATAACACAGGCCGGATTCAGCAAGGTTAGCTTTAAAAGACTAACATTCGGCATTTGCACTCTATACACAGCGACCAAATAATCAAAACTTAATACAATCCCCTATGCAAAAGTACGGCTTAATAGGATATCCGCTTAAACATTCGTTTTCCATCGGATATTTCAATGAAAAATTCAGTTCGGAAGGTATCGATGCGGAATATGTTAACTTTGAGATTCCGAACATTAACGAGTTCATGGGAGTAATTGAAGAGAATCCCAACCTATGCGGCCTCAACGTTACTATTCCTTATAAAGAACAGGTTCTTTCTTTTCTCGATGAGGTCGACAAAGACACGATAGCGATTGGTGCAGTGAATGTGATAAAAATCATCCGCGAAAAGGGAAAGGTGAAACTGGTTGGCTACAACTCAGACATCATCGGTTTTACGCAATCCATCCAACCACTGCTACAGCCTCATCATCACAAAGCATTGATATTGGGCACCGGCGGAGCTTCAAAAGCTGTTTTTCACGGACTGAAGAAATTAGGTATTGAAGGTAAATTCGTGTCACGTAGAACTCGGTTCGGCATGTACTCTTACGAGGAGCTCACTCCTGAGATCATCAAAGAATACACCGTTATAGTGAACTGTACCCCGGTAGGTATGTATCCCAAAGCGGATGTTTGCCCCAATATTCCTTATGAACATCTGACTTCAGAACACCTTTTATATGACTTGCTATACAACCCCAATGTAACTCTCTTCATGAAAAAGGGAGAAGCACAAGGAGCTACAACGAAGAATGGCTTAGAGATGCTATTGCTACAAGCTTTTGCTGCTTGGGAAATCTGGCAGAAATAATCCAAAATAAAATATATATTGGTATGAAGCGTAAATGGCTTATTTATAGTGTTATTGGCATCGTGCTAGTATTGACTGGCGGAGTAACGGCTGCCGGTTTCTATATGCTCAACTATTCTCTGACTCCTGATAATCGGGGAAAAGATGAAGCCGGCTCTTACAAAGTGATGTATGCCAAGTATCCGTTTATGGAAGCATGGGTGGATAGTTTGAACCAGGCGAGTGCTCTGAAGGATACGTTTATAAATAACAAAGCGGGTTTACGCCTGCATGCATACTACATTGCCGCTCCACAGCCTACTGCAAAAACGGCGGTTATCGTTCATGGTTACACAGACAATGCTATCCGCATGATGCACATCGGTTATCTGTACAACCATGATTTGCATTACAACATTCTCCTACCCGACTTGCAATATCATGGTCGAAGTGAAGGCAACGCCATACAGATGGGATGGAAGGACCGTCTGGATGTAATGGAATGGATGAATGTGGCTCAGCACATCTATGGAGACAGCACAAGAATGGTGGTACATGGAATATCAATGGGAGCAGCAACTACTATGATGGTATCGGGGGAGCAGCAACCAACCTACGTAAAGTGCTTCGTTGAAGATTGCGGATATACAAGCGTATGGGACGAGTTCTCGAAAGAGATTAAAGAACAATTCAACCTTCCTCCCTTCCCTCTACTCTATTTTTCGAGTGCATTGTGCAAAATGAAGTACGGATGGGGATTCAAGGAAGCATCGGCCTTGAACCAAGTGAAAAAATGTCACCTTCCGATGCTATTTATTCATGGAGATGCAGACACGTATGTACCCACGCAAATGGCTTACACGCTTTTTGACAGCAAGCCCGAACCCAAAGAGCTATGGATAGTACCCGGAGCCAAGCATGCTGTTTCTTATCTGGAGAATCAAAGAGTTTACACTGCAACAGTCGGACATTTCGTAGACAAGTACATCCAATAAATTGATAAATAGCTACATTACGAAGCCAGACACTACATTGAGATTCATCTTTTTTCAGTCAGCACGCTTTATTATTCCATCTTTTTATGTAGGTTTGCAAAAACAAATTGAATTGTGATGAAACATACCACGACACTGATTCTTTTTCTATGCTTGTTCTTTTCGGTACAAGCACAAGAGAAAATATATACAGTAGACAACATACCTAAAGTGCATTTGCAAAACAAGATGAGGTATGTATGCAATCCGGAAGGTATTCTTTCGGAAGCTGCGACCGATTCTATTGACAGAATGCTCTATGCTCTTGAAAAGAAAACAGGCATCGAGACAGTTGTTGCTGTGCTCCCTTCTATCGGTGAAGCTGATTGTTTCGACTTCTCCCACCAACTATTAAATAAATGGGGAGTAGGCAAAAAAGGAAAAGACAATGGACTAGTCATTCTACTGGTTACTGACCAACGCTGCATACAATTCTACACAGGATACGGATTGGAGGGAGATTTACCGGATGCTATATGCAAGCGTATTCAAACAAAAGAGATGATTCCTTACTTGAAGAATGGTGACTGGAACAGTGGTATGGTAGCCGGTATCAATGCTGTCTGCGGCCGATTAGACGGGTCGATGGTTAACGATGAAGAGGAATCGGGAGGTGAAGGCGGAAGTCTTTTCTTGTTTATCGCCATCATCGGATTTGTTGTAATAGGTGGATTAACCAGCTTTTTGGCTGTATGGGCGAGTGCCCGTTGTCCAAAGTGTGGCAAACATAAATTGCAACGTAGCAGCACTAGCCTGGTATCAAAACGAAACGGTGTAAAAACAGAAGACGTAGTATATACATGCTTGAACTGCGGCCATAAGGTGGTACGCCGCCAACAATCTTACGACGACAATTATCGTGGAGGTGGTGGAGGTGGTCCATTCATCGGAGGAATCGGCGGAGGTAGCTTTGGCTCCGGAGGCGGAGGATTCAGTGGTGGAAGCTTCGGTGGAGGTATGGGAGGCGGAGGCGGTGCCGGCTCAAGATTTTAAATCATTTGGATAAATATAAAGAAAGAAAAGAATATGAAGAAATCAATTATCATTATCATTGCCGTAGTGGCTGTTATAGCTATATGGGCTACATCGGCTTATAACGGTTTGGTATCAATGGAAGAAAATGTAAGTAACCAATGGGCCAATGTGGAAACACAGTATCAACGCCGTTCGGATCTTATTCCTAATTTGGTCAATACGGTAAAAGGGTATGCTTCGCACGAGAAAGAGACATTGGAAGGTGTGATTGCTGCTCGTTCACAAGCCACGCAGATGAAGGTTGATCCTTCGAACCTTACTCCTGAGTCATTGGCCAAGTACCAAAAAGCTCAAGGTGAAATCGGTGCTGCACTGGGCAAGCTCCTTGCTATCACGGAGAACTATCCGGATTTGAAGGCAAACCAAAACTTCCTGGAATTACAAGCGCAATTGGAAGGAACAGAAAACCGGATCAATGTGGCACGTAAGAACTTTAACGACTCTGCCAAGGAATATAATACAGCTATCCGTAAGTTCCCCAAAAACATCTTTGCAGGAATGTTTGGATTCGAAAAACGTCCGTACTTCGAAGCAGAAGAGGGTGCTGAAAAAGCTCCTAAAGTAGAATTTTAAACAAGAAGAAATAGTCCCCTTTATCGGTATAGCGGTTGTTTATGCCAATAAAGGGGATTGCTATATCTTATCTGCATACACACTCAGAATAGGAGGAATACGACCTAAAGAAGTAGTATATAGGAAAAATAGTTGCCTGTGAGCGAAAAATGAAGTAATTTTGCAGCAGTATACTAAAAAATAGTCCATTCATGAGTAACCAGCGATACATGCAACGTGGCGTATCGGCATCCAAAGAAGATGTACACAATGCCATAAAGAACATCGATAAAGGTATTTTCCCACAAGCTTTCTGTAAGATTATTCCCGATATTCTGGGAGGTGACCCTGAGTATTGCAACATAATGCATGCCGATGGTGCAGGCACAAAATCGAGTCTGGGCTACCTCTATTGGAAAGAAACTGGTGATCTTTCCGTGTGGAAAGGCATTGCACAGGATGCACTGATAATGAATATCGATGACTTGCTTTGTGTGGGAGCTGTCGATAACATTTTAGTATCGTCGACCATCGGACGCAACAAGCTGCTTATTCCGGGCGAAGTGATCTCGGCCATTATTAATGGGACGGATGAATTACTAGCTGAACTTCGGGAGATGGGCGTAGGCGTATATGCCACCGGTGGAGAAACGGCTGATGTAGGCGACCTGGTACGCACTATCATTGTAGATAGTACTGTTACCTGCCGGATGAAACGTAGCGACGTGATTGACAATGCCAATATTCGTCCGGGTGACGTGATTGTGGGTCTGGCTTCTTACGGACAAGCGACCTACGAGAAAGAATATAACGGAGGTATGGGCAGCAATGGACTTACGTCCGCTCGCCACGATGTTTTCTCTAAATATCTTGCTGAAAAATATCCGGAAAGTTACGATGCCGGCGTACCCGAAGAATTAGTGTACTCGGGAAATCTGAAGTTAACAGACAGCGTAAAGGGTTCTCCAATAGACGCAGGTAAATTAGTGCTCTCTCCTACTCGTACGTATGCCCCGGTCGTTAAAAAGCTATTGGATGCCTTACGCCCCGAGATACATGGTATGGTGCACTGCTCGGGTGGCGCACAGACCAAAGTACTCCATTTTATTAATAATATGCGGGTCATAAAAGATAACCTCTTCCCTGTTCCACCACTATTCAAAACGATTCAAGAACAAAGCGGAACAGAATGGGTGGAGATGTACAAGGTCTTCAATATGGGACATCGTCTGGAAGTGTATCTTTCTCCCGAACATGCAGAAGAAGTGATCGCTCTATCAAAATCGTTTGGAATCGATGCGCAAATTGTAGGTCACATTGAAGAGAGTGACAAAAAGGAATTGATCATTAAGAGTGAATTCGGAGAATTCATATATTAAAAATACATGGCAGAAAATATCAATATATTAGAAAGACTTGAAGGCTTAGTGAGCCGGTTTGAAGAAGTGTCAACGCTCATCACAGACCCGGGAGTAATAGCAGACCGAAAACGCTTTGTGCGCCTGACGAAGGATTACAAAGAACTGGACGACTTGATGAAAGCCCGCAAAGAGTACTTGCAGATGTTAGCCAACATTGCTGAAGCCAAAGAAATGCTCTCTACCGAACAGGATCAAGAAATGAGAGAGATGGCCCGCGAAGAGATAGACAAGAGCCAGGCACGTCTACCTGAATTAGAAGAAGAGATCAAGATACTTCTTGTTCCGGCCGATCCGCAAGATGATAAAAATGCAATCGTGGAAATTCGTGGTGGAACAGGAGGCGACGAAGCAGCTATCTTTGCCGGGGATCTTTTCAGAATGTATCTGAAATTCTGCGAATCGAAAGGATGGAAAACGGAGATAACGACTAGCAACGAAGGAACAGCCGGAGGATTCAAAGAAGTAATCTTCACTGTATCCGGTGACAATGTATATGGTACGCTGAAATATGAAAGTGGTGTGCACCGCGTGCAACGTGTACCGGCAACAGAAACACAAGGACGCGTACACACTTCGGCTTCTACAGTAGCCGTACTACCGGAAGCAGAGGAATTTGACGTAGAGATTAATCCGGCCGACATAGAGATGCAAACCTCTCGTTCAGGAGGAGCCGGAGGGCAAAATGTGAACAAGGTAGAAACGAAAGTACAGCTAACCCACAAACCGACAGGCCTTGTAGTGGTTTGTCAGCAAGCACGCTCGCAGCTCGCCAACCGCGAACTAGCCATGCAGATGCTCCGTACAAAAATATACGATATAGAGCTTAGCAAACACCAAGAAGCTATCGCCTCTCACCGAAAAACATTGGTTTCTACCGGCGACCGCTCTGCGAAGATCCGTACGTACAATTATCCACAAGGACGCATTACTGATCATCGCATCAACTATACAATCTACAATCTTGCCTCTTTTATGGAGGGAAATATACAAGACTGCATCGATAAACTGACTGTGGCCGAAAATGCAGAACGAATGAAAGAAAGTGAATTATAAGGTAAAAGACATATGAACAAGCAGCAATTATTTGAAAACATAAAACGCAAAAAAACATTCCTATGTGTGGGATTGGATACGGATATCAAAAAGATACCGGAGCACCTATTGAAAGAGGAAGATCCTATCTTTGCGTTCAACAAAGCTATTATCGATGCTACTGCCGATCTCTGCATCGCTTATAAACCTAATTTAGCTTTCTATGAAAGCTTGGGTGTAAAAGGATGGATTGCTTTTGAAAAGACTGTGAATTATATTAAAGATAATTATCCGGACCAATTCATCATCGCCGATGCTAAACGAGGCGATATAGGAAATACCAGCGAGATGTATGCTCGGTCTTTCTTTGATGAGCTGAACATTGATTCTGTAACAGTAGCACCCTATATGGGTGAGGACAGCGTGAAACCTTTCCTACTGTATCCTGAAAAGTGGGTAATCCTGTTGGCTCTGACTTCAAACAAAGGTTCGCAAGACTTCCAACTAACAGAAGACAGTAACGGTGAACGTCTTTTCGAAAAAGTATTGAAAAAATCTCAAGAATGGGCATCTGACGAACAAATGATGTATGTAGTAGGTGCTACACAGGGAGAGATGTTTCTGGATATCCGTAAATATGTACCCGATCATTTCCTTCTAGTACCGGGTGTTGGAGCTCAGGGAGGATCACTCGAAGAAGTATGTAAATATGGGATGAATAGCACATGCGGACTGATAGTAAATTCCTCTCGTGCAATTATCTATGCCGACAAAACAGAACGTTTTGCCGAAGCTGCCCATACAGCAGCTAAAGAGGTGCAAGAAGAGATGGCGGAGCAACTGAAAAAGATTATTTAAGAAGCCGCAATTATATAAGTGTGATTGTAAAATAAAGAATGACGAATAAACGTAAAATCATCAATGATCCGGTTTTCGGGTTCATCAATATTCCCAAAGGATTATTGTATGACCTCGTGAAGCATCCGCTGCTTCAACGACTGAACCGTATCAAACAGATGGGGCTATCATCGGTGGTCTATCCCGGAGCGCAGCACACACGTTTTCAACACTCATTGGGAGCATTCTACCTGATGAAGGAAGCCATCACACAGCTCACGGCCAAAGGGAACTTTATCTTCGACAGTGAAGCAGAAGCTGTACAAATAGCCATTCTGCTGCACGACATCGGGCATGGACCTTTTTCTCACGTGCTCGAAGATACGATTGTAAAAGGAGTATCTCACGAAGAGATATCATTGATGCTCATGGAGCGAATGAACAAAGAGATGAATGGGCAACTCACTCTCGCCATTCAAATATTTAAAGACGAATATTCGAAGAGATTTTTGCACCAATTGGTCAGCGGGCAGTTGGACATGGACAGACTCGACTATTTGCGCCGCGACAGCTTCTATACCGGAGTGACCGAAGGTAGCATTGGGTCGGCTAGAATCATTGAAATGCTCAATGTGGAAGACGATCAACTAGTCATTGAAGCCAAAGGCATTTACTCGATAGAAAACTTTCTCACAGCACGCCGTCTGATGTATTGGCAGGTATATTTGCACAAAACATCCGTAGCCTATGAGCGGATGCTCATCAGTGCTTTACTACGAGCAAAAGAGTTAGCGGAACAAGGCGTAGAACTATTTGCCTCACCTGCCCTACGCTTCTTCTTATATAATAATATCGGGCATGATGAATTTCACAACAATCCTGATTGTTTGGAGAATTTCATCCAACTCGATGACAACGATATATGGACATCTTTAAAAGTATGGAGCACCCATACCGACAGAGTTCTTTCGACACTAAGTCTGGGTATGATTAATCGCAACATATTTAAAGTAGAGATATCTACTGAGCCCATGAGTTTAGAAAGAGAAAAAGAATTAACTTATCACATCAGCCAACAATTAAATATCAGCCTTCACGAAGCGAGATATTTTGTTTCTACCCCCAGTATTGAAAAGAACATGTATGATCCGGCAGACGACAGTATTGATATTATCTACCATGACGGTACAATAAAAAATATTGCTGAAGCATCTGATATGTTGAACTTTGCACTGCTTTCCAAGAAAGTAAAGAAGTACTATATTTGCTACCACCGTTTGCATTGACTCGTATAAAATATTCATCAAAGAATAAGGTAATATAAAAAAAAAAACCGTTATTTGCGCCCTGATTAGAGAACAAGATAATATTGTAACCTCAGTCTAAGACAAGATATAACGGCTAAGAACCACACAACAATAGATTAAGAAATGGAATTTTCAGCTAAGCAAATAGCAGCATTTATACAGGGGGAAATCATCGGAAATGAAGATGTTACTGTCCATACATTTGCTAAAATTGAAGAAGGAATACCAGGAGCAATATCTTTTCTGGCAAACCCCAAATACACCTCTTATATATACAGCACTCAATCGAGCATTGTATTAGTTAATAGAGATTTTGTAGCAGAACATGAAGTAAAAGCGACTTTAATAAGAGTGGAAAACGCATACGAAAGTCTTGCCAAATTGCTTAACCTATATGAAATGAGCAAACCCAAAAAACAAGGGATTGACTCATTAGCATATATTGCTCCAACCGCAAAAATCGGAGCAAATGTGTATGTTGGCCCATTTGCCTATATTGGCGATAATGTATCTATTGGCGATAACACATTGATTTATCCACATACATACGTAGGTGATGGTGCAAGCATCGGAATAGGATGCACCGTTTATGCTAACGTAAGTATCTACCACGATTGTCGCATTGGTAATGAATGTATCTTGCATTCGGGAGTAGTAATTGGTGCCGATGGCTTTGGTTTTGCTCCAACACCCGAAGGATACGAAAAGATACCTCAAATAGGAATCGTCATCATAAAAGATAAAGTAGAATTAGGAGCAAATACCTGCATAGACAGAGCAACAATGGGGGCAACTGTCATTCACGAAGGCGTGAAGTTGGATAATCTCATCCAAGTGGCTCACAATGATGAAATTGGAGCGCATACCGTTATAGCTGCACAAGCAGGAATTGCCGGTTCTACAAAGGTAGGCGAGTGGTGCATGATTGGTGGACAAGCCGGCTTGGCAGGACATGCAAAGATTGGAGACAAAGTAGGCATCGCAGGACAATCCGGCGTTCCGGGTAATGTAGCGTCCGGATCTCAGATTATGGGTTCACCCTCATTTGATGCTAAGAGATTCTTCAAAGCGTCTGTAGCGTTCAAAAAACTACCCGAAATTTACGCTGAAGTGAACTCACTTCGCAAAGAAATAAACGAATTAAAACAACAATTAAATAAGTAACCAATGTTGAAACAAAAGACACTGAAAGATAGCTTTTCGCTGAGTGGAAAAGGTCTTCACACTGGGCTTGACCTTACGGTAACGTTCAATCCGGCTCCAGACAACCATGGCTACAAGATACAACGTATCGACATGGAAGAGCAACCCATTATTGATGCCATAGCCAATAATGTTATTGAAACCACGCGTGGTACGGTATTGGCAAATGGCAATGCAAAAGTTAGCACCGTAGAACATGGCATGGCAGCACTCTACGCTCTGGGCATAGACAACTGTTTAATTCAAGTAAACGGTCCTGAGTTTCCTATTTTGGATGGAAGCGCAAAATTCTATGTGCAAGAAATAGAGAGAGTAGGAACTGAAGAGCAAAATGCGGTAAAGGATTTCTATATCATAAAATCTAAAATAGAGTTTCGTGATGAAGAAAGCGGATCATCTATTATTGTTCTACCGGATGAAAACTTCAGCCTTAATGTTCTTGTCTCATACGATTCAACCATTATTCCAAATCAATTTGCTACTCTGGAGAATATGGACAATTTTGCTTCTGAAATAGCAGCAAGCCGCACATTCGTTTTTGTCAGAGAGATTGAACCGTTACTCTCCGCAGGATTAATAAAAGGTGGTGACTTGGACAATGCGATTGTAATCTATGAGCGCCAGATGTCTCAAGAAAGCTATGACAAGTTGGCCGATGTTATGAGAGTTCCTCATATGGATGCCAACCAACTCGGTTACATCAATCATAAGCCTTTGGTATGGCCCAATGAATGTGCACGACACAAATTATTAGACGTAATTGGTGACCTTGCCTTGATTGGAAGACCTATCAAGGGAAGAATAATTGCAACTCGTCCAGGGCATACGATCAATAATAAGTTCGCTCGTCAGATGCGTAAAGAAATTCGTTCGCACGAAATACAAGCGCCAAGTTACAACTGCAACGAAGCGCCTGTAATGGATGTGAATCGCATCCGCGAACTTCTCCCACACCGCTATCCATTTCAATTGGTTGATAAAGTGATTGAAATTGGCGCTAATTATATTGTAGGCGTTAAGAACATCACCATAAATGAACCTTTCTTCCAAGGGCACTTCCCGCAAGAGCCCGTTATGCCGGGCGTACTACAAGTAGAAGCAATGGCACAAGTCGGAGGTTTACTCGTACTGAATTCAGTAGATGAACCCGAAAGATATTCTACCTATTTTATGAAAATAGACGGAATTAAATTTCGCCAAAAAGTTGTTCCAGGAGATACCTTAATTTTCCGTGTTGAAATGTTAGCCCCTATTCGTAGAGGGATTTCTACCATGAAAGGCTATGCTTTTGTAGGAGAGACAGTGACTTGTGAAGCCGAATTTATGGCACAAATAGTAAAAAATAAATAAGAAAAAGAATGATAAGTCCCTTAGCGTATATTCACCCCGAAGCAAAAGTTGGGGAAAACGTAGAGATTGCCCCCTTTGTATATGTTGATAAAAATGTTATAATTGGTGATAATAACAAGATTATGGCCAATGCTAGTATTTTATACGGCTCACGCATCGGCAACGGAAATACGATATTCCCAGGTGCTGTTATCGGAGCTATTCCACAAGATTTAAAATTCAGAGGGGAAGAAAGTACTGCAGAAATAGGTGACAACAACCTTATTCGTGAGAATGTAACGATCAATCGTGGAACAGCTGCCAAAGGCAAAACACTCGTAGGCAATAACAATCTCCTTATGGAAGGAGTGCACGTGGCACACGATGCTTCTATTGGGAATAACTGTATCATCGGAAATTCAACAAAGATGGCCGGAGAAATCACGATTGATGATAACGCCATCGTCAGTGCCGCAGTGTTGATGCATCAATTCTGCCACATAGGAGGCCATGTAATGGTGCAAGGTGGTTGTCGTTTCAGCAAAGATATTCCTCCATATATTATTGCCGGAAGAGATCCCATCACCTACAGTGGAATTAATGTCATCGGTTTACGCCGTCGCGGGTTCTCTAATGAAACAATAGAAAACATACACAATACATACCGCATCATTTACCAAAGTGGTTTAAACATCACCGATGCACTGGAAAAAGTGGAAGCAGAAGTTAGTATGACTCCCGAAATAGAATACATCGTAAAGTTTATCCGCAGTTCAGAAAGAGGAATTATCAAATAGATTGACAAAAAATCATAGATCAGGAGATCTCTATACAAAGAGACCTCCTTTTTTTATGATAAAGCCAAGTTAGTATTTGTACTTATTTACTTTTTTACTACTTTTACGCCATCAATAAACAGGTAAAAACTATGATATACAGATTCACAATTATATCTGACGAAGTAGACGATTTCATCAGAGAAATACAAATTGATCCGGAAGCGACATTCTTCGATCTACATGAAGCGATACTTAAATCGGCAGGTTACAAAGCAGATCAGATGACTTCTTTCTTCATCTGTGATGATGATTGGGAGAAAGAAAAAGAAATTACTCTGGAAGAAATGGATGATAATCCGGAAATAGATAGCTGGGTGATGAAAGAGACTTTGCTCAATGAACTTATTGAAGACGAAAAGCAAAAACTTCTTTATGTATTTGATTACATCACAGAGCGTTGCTTCTTTATTGAACTATCTGAAATTATCACAGGAAAAGAAATTAAGGCTGCTAAATGCACAAAAAAAGAAGGAGAAGCGCCAAAACAAACCATTGACATTGAAGAAATGACTACTAGTACCGGTTCTCTCGATCTAGACGAAAACTTCTACGGAGACCAAGATTTTGATATTGAAGAATTTGATCCGGAAGGTTTTGAAGGACTTGACGGTGATCCAGCAGCTGCGACTCCTGCTGAAGAAGAACGCATTTAATGACAAAAACATTAGTTGTTCTTATAGGGCCTACAGGCGTCGGGAAAACAGAATTAAGCCTCCGACTTGCGGAGAAGTTTAATACAAGCATTGTCTCTTCTGATTCCCGACAACTGTACGCCGATTTAAAAATAGGGACAGCGGCTCCTACTCCGGAACAACTGAAACGTATTCCACACCACTTCATAGGAACACTTAAGCTTACCGACTATTATAGTGCTGCTCAATACGAAATAGAAGCTTTAGCACTCTTAGAATCCCTTTTTACAGAAAAAGATGTAGTGATACTCACCGGTGGATCGATGATGTATGTCGATGCTATTTGCAAAGGCATTGATGACATTCCTACTGTTGATAGCGACACACGCGAGTTGATGCTCAGCAGATACGAAAATGAGGGTTTGGAGAATCTTAGCAACGAACTTAAACTACTAGATCCTGAATACTATAAAATAGTAGATATCAAGAATCCCAAACGAGTGATTCATGCACTAGAGATCTGCTACATGACCGGAAAAACATATACCTCTTTCCGCATTCGTGAGAAAAAACAACGTCCGTTCCGCATCTTAAAGATAGGACTCATGCGTGATCGCGAGGAACTTTATAACCGTATCAACCAACGAGTAGACATCATGATGGAAGAGGGATTACTTGAAGAAGCCAAAAGCGTATATCCCTATCGACAACTCAACGCTCTCAACACTGTGGGTTATAAAGAACTATTCAACTATCTGGATGGGCAATGGACTCTCTCCTTTGCTATTGATAAGATAAAGCAGAATTCTCGCATCTATTCGCGTAAGCAGATGACCTGGTTCAAACGTGATGAGGAGATACGTTGGTTCCATCCGCAACAAGAGGCGGAGATAGTAGCGTACCTCTCCAATGCTATGCAGTAAAACCTACCCGTGATCTTCACCGTTAGTGATGAGGCATAGCGTACCTCTCCAAATACTATGCAGTAAAACCTCCTCCCACTAAGCGTTTTTGAAAAGCACAAAAACTCGGAATAGAGAGAATGAGTTTTTATAGCATTCTATGAAAAAACGGCTTAAAGTGCAAATAGCTCCTTGTATTTCTCCGCAACATACTGATCAAGTTCAGAATAGAGTGAGCTTACTTGATCCTGATTCAACCTCCCCTGCATGCGCCATTCAGTAAGTTTTGGAATGGTACGATTAAATATTTCCTCTTCTACCGGAGCCAGTCTTTGCATATAGCCGGTTTTGTTGTCATTGTACAGAAGTTCCCAGTTGAAATATCGGTCACTGCCCAAGCCTTGAGTATACGAAAACACGCGGTCACGCAAAGTCACTGCTTTATCACACAAAGGAGAAACCTTTGTCGCATTATCACGAGTTAACAGAATCGGGAGTTGTTGTTCCCCGCCTTTCACCCATACAGGTACTGCCACACTTGCAGGAGGATAGCCCAAAACCGTCCACATGGTAGTCAACTCTGCATTTTCATCCTTCTTCACTCCCTGCACAACCACAGAACAAGAGGTGCTTTTGCGGGCGATAAAATCTTGGTCGACAAACCAACCAGTGGTTTTTGGGCGGTTGAAGTTACCATTCTTCAAATCGATGCCTAACAATGAATTGGCAAAAGAACGAGATAGCTCACGAAAAATCCATGCAGGGGTAATCTCTTTAGTAGCAGAAGCTGGCATCAGAAGCTTATCTTCTTGCATATATCGAACATATCCCGCACCATTGTTCACTTCGCCGGCAAAGGAGAAATTAGTCCGGGCAAGGTATCCGCAAGGGGCATCCTTGGGACTATTTGCATCATAGAACGTATATTTGTAATACCCCACTTCAAACATGGCAGCTCCACCTTTTGCATCAATTACACCAAAGTTGGCTTCTATCATACTGGGTTTCTTTATTGAATCAAGAAAATGTTTAAAATCATCTACCGTTGCACACACCTCAAGAGCGAGTTTCATCACGCTACCATTGGCCGAACCACGCTCTTCATTCTTTTTTACCTTTTCAAGATTATAAGATTGTGTGTTCATAATGGAAAATCCGGCCGAGTTTGTTCCAATCCATATTTCACGGGGGTTATCATCCCTGCTATTTACCACAGCAACAAACGAAAAACGCTTCCCTGAGAAATATTTCACGCTATTTTGCGCATAGTCCGTATCTCTATTCTTCCACAATAGCGGTCGGCCATCAGGAGTAACCTTACCCGAAATAACAGCGGAAGTACATGCCTGAATATCTCCTGTTAAAACGAGGAAAAAAGACATGCCGACTATAAAAAACAGATATCTCTTCATAATTCTTTTACGTTTGAAAGTGGATGATCGCAAACATACATAATTATTCCTTAGCAACCATAGAAACGTATAGAAATGTGAGATTATGGTTACCCCTACTCTTTCACAGGCTTTAAGCCCATCTTTTCAGCTCGTTGAAGCATAAAGGCATAAGCTGCTTCATATTCATTTGGAATCACCCCATCCAGAATGGCATCTTTAATGGCGCTTTTCAAAGCCCCTACTTCCTGACAAGGTTTCAAGCCAAACACTTCCATAATCTCCTCTCCACTTACAGGAGGTTGGAAATTACGCACGCGGTCTCTTTCTTCAAGGTCTTTCAACTTCTGTCTCACCAGCTGAAAGTTATTCAGAAAACGTTGCTTTCTTTCCGAGTTCTTCGACGTGATATCAGCTTCGCAAAGCGTCATCAAATCTTCTATATCATCACTCGCTTCAAAGAGCAGGCGACGTACCGCAGAATCGGTCACGATATCATTGGCTATCACGATGGGGCGCATATGCAGGCTGACAAGCTTCTGCACATATTTCATCTTTTCATTCATGGGAAGCTTCATGTTGCGAAAGATAGTAGGTATCATTCGCTCGCCAATGAAATTATGATTATGAAAAGTCCACCCGGCTTGCGGTTCCCAACGCTTGGTAACAGGTTTCGCTATGTCGTGCAGCAAAGCAGCCCAACGCAACCAAAGATTGTCGGTGTACTTACTTATATTATCGAGCACTTCAAGCGTATGATAAAAATTATCTTTATGCGCCTTACCATTGCGCGTTTCTATTCCCTGCATAGCCACCAATTCGGGGAAAATGAGTGGCAAAAGGCCAGAACGATCAAGATCGATAAATCCTTTTGAAGGCACAGGAGCCAGTATAATCTTATTCAACTCATCGGCAATGCGTTCTTTTGAAATAATCTCTATCCGCTCTTTGTTGCGACAGAGTGACTCAAACGTATCATCATCAATATAGAAATTGAGCTGTGCAGCAAAACGAATGCAACGCATCATGCGAAGCGGATCGTCACTAAAGGTGATATCAGGATCGAGAGGCGTACGAATGGTCTTCTCTTTGAGATCATCCATGCCTCCAAACGGATCGATCAGTTCTCCGAAACGTGCCTTGTTGAGGCAGACGGCCATTGCATTGATGGTAAAGTCCCGACGGTTCTGATCATCCTCCAACGTTCCATCCTCCACAATCGGTTTACGAGAATCACGCTGATAAGACTCTTTTCGGGCACCCACAAATTCCACCTCCGTACCGTAATATTTCACTTGCGCAGTGCCAAAGTTCTTGAAGACAGCCACATGGGCACCTTTACCCAATCGCTGGCCCAGTGCTTCCGCCATCTCAATGCCACTACCTACTACCACTACATCTATATCTTTCGAGGGACGTTGCAAGAAGATATCACGTACGTACCCCCCTACTGTATAACATTCCAGCCCCAATGCGTCGGCTGTCTCTGATATCTGATTAAATATTTTATCACTGAAACGCAGCTTCAACTCCTCCTTTGTCAACTCTATCATGCTTCTTTATTAAGTTTTAGGCTACAAAAATACAAAAAACTGATATTATTTGTATTTTTGTTGTTCATAAAGAAACATATTACATGAAGAAACTTTTAATTTGGGTATGCACAGCTACATTATTAGCCGCCTGTGGCAATGATGTGGAGAAGAAAGCAGGCGAAAAGTTGCAAGCAGCTCGTGAAGCACTGCAAAAAGGAAATTACAGTGAAGCCAAACTACAGGTAGATAGCATAAAAATCCTCTATCCGAAAGCATTCAAAGCTCGCCGAGAAGGGTTAAAAATAATACAGCAAGCCGAACTGAAAGAACAGGAACATAGTCTTGTCTACCTGGACAGTACGCTTCAGGTAAAGCAGAAAGAATTTGAGGCTCTGAAAGGGAAGTTTGTTTTTGAAAAGAATGCCGAATACCAGGATATAGGAAACTACTTCTGGCCCACGCAAGTGGTAGAGAAGAATCTCCATCGCTCCTATCTCCGCTTTCAAGTCAACGAACGTGGCGCCATGGTGATGACTTCCATCTATTGTGGTGGAAGCAATATTCATCATTCGGCCGTGAAGGTTACCGCTGCCGATGGCAGTTTTTCGGAGACTCCGGCTTCTAAAGATAGCTATGAAACAACTAATTTGGGAGAAAAAATAGAGAAGGCCGACTATAAACTAGGTCAGGATGGACATGTGATGAGCTTCCTCTACATGAACAAAGATAAAAACGTGCGTGTAGAATATCTTGGCGAACGTAAGTATGCCTTCACAATGAGTGCAGCCGATAAACAAGCATTGGTTGGAGTTTACGAACTCGCCCAACTGCTTTCTTCCATTGAGCAGGTAAAGAAAGAGAGAAAGGAAGCCAACCTCAAGATAGAGTTTATCACCAGAAAGATGCAAGATTCCGCTGAAAAAGAAAAAGCGAAAGATAAAGAAAAATAGTCATGTAGCAACATCATGTTAATTCGCTATTCTCCACAAACAACACCCCATTTATAGAATGTCCGTGATCAGCGTGTTGAAAACGGACATTCAACACGCTGATCACGGACATTCAACACGTTGAAGTCGTACGTTCAACAAACTCCTCTCACAAGGCTTGTAGGGGCGATTCCAAGATACATACAATCGTCATACGTTAGAGCCGCTTCAACGCTAGTTTTATTACTTTTTCTACGGGAGCATTCGGTTCTTCTTGCAAGATAAGAGCAACCACCTTTTGCGAAGGTGCGGGCGCAAAGCCCAGCATAGTGAGCGCAGCTACAGCCTCATCGTTCACCTCAGCATTCAGGGCAAGCATACCTCCACTAATCGCCGAGGCACCCGATGTAGTCTTTATCTTATCTTTCAAATCAATAATAACTCGTTGAGCCGTTTTCAAGCCGATCCCTTTTACTGTTTTGAGTAAATTGGCATTCTCCGAACTGATCACATTGCAAAGCTCTGCCGGAGAAAGTGCGGAGAGTATCATACGAGCAGTATTACCGCCAATACCCGACACGGAAATAAGCAACAAAAACAGTTCCCTTTCCTGCTTATCAGCAAAGCCATAAAGAACATACGCATCTTCGCGAATGGCTTCATAGATATACAGCTTACAACTACTTTTCCCCTGAATGGCAGAGTACGTGTTCAATGAGATATTTACGCCATAGCCCAATCCGTTACAATCTACCACCACTGTTGCCGGAGTTAGCTCGGCAATTCCACCTTTAATATAATCTATCATACGATTTTTAGTTTATTCCGCACATGTGCAAAGATGACTACTTTTGCATTTTTACTATTGCTTTCACTGAAAAAAGGCTTATTTTTGCAGTAAAGAAAAAGAAAATACAACTCACAACCAACAAAAGTAATGAAAAAGATTAGAGCAGCCATCATTGGATATGGCAACATTGGAAAATATGTATTGGAATCGCTTCAGGCAGCGCCCGATTTCGATATTGCCGGGGTAGTACGTCGCAACGGTGCAGAAGACAAGCCTTCTGAATTGAATGAATACCCTGTAGTGAAAGACATCAAAGAGTTGAGCAAGATTGACGTAGCCATACTTTGTACACCTACCCGCAGTGTGAAAAAGTACGCTAAAGAAATTCTAGGCATGGGCATTAATACTGTAGACAGCTTTGATATTCACACAGGCATTGTTGATCTCCGACGGGAATTAATGGCTTGTGCAAAAGCAAACAACGCTGTTTCTGTCATCTCAGCCGGATGGGATCCCGGAAGCGATTCTATCGTACGAACAATGTTCGAAGCAATCGCTCCAAAAGGAATTACGTATACCAACTTTGGGCCGGGCATGAGCATGGGGCATACCGTTGCCGTAAAAGCTATTGAAGGAGTAAAAGCGGCTCTTTCAATGACCATCCCCACAGGTACAGGTATTCATCGCAGAATGGTTTATATTGAACTCAAGGAGGGATACAACTTTGAAGAAGTGGCCGCAGCCATCAAAGCAGATGCCTACTTTGTGAACGACGAGACTCATGTAACGCAAGTTCCATGCGTAGACGACTTGCTGGATATGGGACATGGAGTCAACCTCACTCGCAAAGGTGTATCAGGTAAAACACAGAATCAATTGCTTGAATTTAACATGAAAATAAATAATCCGGCTCTCACCGCCCAAGTATTGGTGTGCGTAGCCCGTGCTTCAATGAAGCAACAACCCGGATGCTATACAATGATTGAACTTCCCGTAATAGACCTCTTATATGGAGACAGAGAAAATCTGATCGCACATCTGGTATAAAATGATCCGTTCAACTCGCTAGACATAAAGTGTACAAAGAATAAATAGTTGTTTCATCCCCTTTTCAAAAAACTACTGAAAAGGGGATTTTTTTATGCTTATTCATTATTTTCCATTTTCCGATAATTTTTATTGTTACAAAAGCTAAATATATAAATAATATCATTTACATTTACTGCCACAAATCACCCTAGTAGTATTAGCTAAATTAATTCACATGAAAAAAACGACATTTTTACAGGTAGTGGCTATAGCCTTCTTCTCATTTCTCTTTTATACGGCATCATATGCGCAAGATTTAAGTACCAAATTCGGAAAAGTGACCAACGATGAGGTATCCATGAGCACATACGCTAAAGATAGTACCGCAAATGCAGTTGTTCTTTATAAGAAAGGTAGGACTTACTACGATTACTTAAATGATGATTTCAAAATCTACTATGCAGTTGAAGAAAAAATTAAGATACTCAAGAGTGATGGGACTTCATTTGCCAATATTAGTATTCCTTACTATGAAAATAGCCGTAATACATCAAAAGAAAGCGTAACAGATATAGATGCATACTCTTACAACATGGAAGGTGGCAAAGTCGTGAAAACAAAAATGAAAAAAGAATATGTATTCAAAGAGAGGTTCAACGACAAATACATGCAAATAAAATTCACAATACCTGCTGTCAAAGCAGGAACAGTTATCGAATACAAATACAAAATCACATCCGATTTTTATTATGAGCTGAAGGATTGGGAGATGCAGGAAGAAATACCGGTAGTCTATAATGAGTACAACATCAGCATTCCTGAATATTTCAAATTCAATATGGAAATGAGAGGAAGTGAAAAGATTCTAACTAAGGATGAAAGTTCACCTGTCACATTCACGGTTAGAAGTAACAACTCACAACAGGTGGATATGGTACATGCTACAGCACGCAACCTTACATTTATCGGAAAAGATTTGCCTGCGATGAAAGATGATTCATACATCTGGTGTGCCGATGATTATAAATCCAAAATAAACTTTGAGCTTCTTGGGCTTGACTTTCCCGGATCGATCTATCACTCTTTCACTTCTACTTGGGAGAAAATAGACGAACTGCTTCTGGAAGACGAAGATTTTGGAGGTCTATTAAAACTAAAAAACCCTTTCAAGGAAGAAATGAAGGCTCTGACGCTCAGCGAAATGACAACAGACCAAAAGATTGCCACGATCTTCCGCTTTCTAAAACAAAAGATTTCTTGGGATGAAAATTATAACCTATATGGAAAGAGTATTAGCAAAGTAGTAAAATCAGGTTCGGGAAGCAATGCTGATATTAACTTCATATTAATGAGTATGCTACGTGATGCAGGAATTAAATCGGTACCGGTAGTGATGAGCTGTCGCAATAGAGGTATCCTCCCTTACACACACCCATCCATACAAAAGCTCAACACTTTTGTTGTGGGCATCCAGAACACCGACAGTACAAAAGTATTTCTCGACGGATCTGTTAGCAACGGATATATTAATGTATTGCCTCCTATTTTAATGGTCGACAGAGGCAGAATCGTAAATTCTGAGAAGAATGAAGAAAAATGGTGTAGCCTCAACCATGCGGGAGAAGGGCAATTAAGATCTCTTGTCAGTGCTTCCATCGCTGAAGACGGTACAATAAAAGGAGAAAAAACCACCGTTTATGTCGGACAATACGCAGCTACGTTCAGAGCAAAGTTCAAGGCAGCTAAGGATAGTGCTAGTTTTATCGGTAGCATGGAGACTGAAGATGCTTTCAAAGTGTTAAATTATCAACAACAAGGCAAAGAAGAGTTTGGTCCACAAATCAAAGAGAAAATCACCTTCACAAAACAAGCTTCAGTCAGCGATGATCATATTTATGTCAACCCGATGGTCTTCCAGCATATCAGCAAAAATCCGTATATACAAGAAAATCGCAAACTCCCGATAGAAATGTCCTATCCATACACTCTAAGAGTTTCAAACTCACTCAAAATACCAGAAGGATATGAAGTGGAAGAATTGCCCAAACAAATTCTGATAAGCCTCGAAGACGGAGGAGGAACATGCAAATATATGGTCAATGTCATTGAGGGTACGATATTGATGACCTATCTCTTTAATATGGATAGAACGCTTTTTGCACCGAACGAATATCCTAGCTTAAAGACTTTCTGGGGAACATTAGCGGATAAGAACAACGAAATGATTGTATTAAAGAAGAAAACACAACTATAGTCTATTATGAAAAAAACACCCATTATTTCTCTGGTTATGATATTATGGAGTACATATGCCATCGCTCAAGCACAGCCCGAAATACCTGTAGCACTGAAAGAGAATGCTTATTCCATTGTCTTGAATAACCAGATAGACTTCGTTTGTGAATCGGAAACAAATGCTGTAAAGAAAGAAACGTTCACTGTTACTATACAGAACGAAAAAGGCAAAGATGCCGGTAACTTCATCATCATGTGCGACAAGTTCAGTTCATTGTCTAAGTTTTCAGGCGAAGTTCACGACCAAACAGGAAAGCTTATCCGAAAAATAAAGAAATCCGAATTACAAATGAGTGAATATTCTTCCGGGCTCACCACGGATGACTATACCTATTCTTATGAATGCAGTGCGGCTTCTTATCCTTATACCGTAAAATATGAATGGGAAATAAAATATAAAGGAGGACTCATCAACTATCCTTCCTTTCTACCGCAAGACCGTCTTAATCAGTCTGTGGTAGAAGCTACCTACCGCTTACATCACCCCGCAGGAAGCACTTACAGATATAAGGCATTGAATACGGATGCAAAAATGCAAACGACAACTACCGCTGAAGGCCTTTGCGAAGAAATAACATTTAAAGGGTTGAAGGCTCTGGAACAAGAAACTTATGGTCCTTCATTGAGGCGCCTCTTGCCTCGTGTTTATCTGGCTCCCAACACATTTGTGTTTGATGGCAACCAAGGAGATATGAGCAATTGGAAATCGTATGGGATTTGGCAATACGGATTATTAGCAGACAGAGACGTACTGCCTCCTGCATTTAAAGAGAAGTTACTCAGTCTGACAGCAAACTGTAGCACTGATAAAGAGAAGGTGAAAGTTATCTATGATTATCTGGCTGCAAACACACGCTATGTAAGCATCCAGTTGGGCATTGGAGGGTTGCAACCTGCACCGGCTATGGATGTACACAGAACCGGATTCGGGGACTGCAAGGGACTATCCAACTATATGCGGGCAATGCTCAAAGAGTTAGGTATCACTTCATATTATACCGTTATCAGTACAGACAATGCACGCTTACTAAAAGATTTCTCAAGTGCGAATCAGATGAATCATGTCATCTTGCAAGTGCCTCTAAAAAATGATACACTTTGGCTTGAATGCACCAATGCACAATTGCCTTTCGGATTCATCCATAGTGAGATTGCCGGACACGATGCATTGTTGATAAAAGAAAGTGGCGGGGAACTTTGTCGCCTTCCGGCATATCCCGATTCGCTAAACACACAAGTTCGATCAGCACAAGTCTCTATAGCACCAACTGGGAAAGCAACCATCAAGACCAATCAGGAGTGCGGCCTCTTTCAGTACGAAGGCCTTTCTGGCATCTCACAATTGGAACCTGATAAGCAAAAAGATGTTCTTCGCTCACAAATAGGCCTTACACAAGCCAGTGTTAGCAACGTTAACATTATAGAGAAGAAAACAGCCAATCCATCAATCGATATCCAATTTCAAACGGAATGCAACCAGTTTGGTAACAAAACAGGCAATCGGCTATTCATACCCGCCAATGTTTTTCAAAATCATCTGACCATTCCCAACCAGGCAAAACGAACCTACGACATTTTTATAAACGATGGATATGTCGATACAGACAATATCAGCATTGAACTTCCCGAAGGGTACAGCATTGAAGCAATGCCCAAACCGATCTTCATTACCAATCAATTCGGAACTTTTACAGCCACAGTTGCACAAACAGGAAAGGAAATACAGGTGATACAACGTTTATTTCTTAAAAAAGGGCAATATTCGATCAGTTCATACGAAGAGTTCACTAACTTTGCCAAAACAGTATCTCAGACATACAACGGAAAAATCGTTTTAAAGAAAGAGTAAACTCCCAATAGACTGAATTAATGACAACCAAAAGATACACTGCCGGTGAAGAACTGGCCAACAGCCTGTCGCATGGCGTAGGCATCTTGTTAGGTCTTTTGGCCGGATATTTCTTACTGCAGAAGGCACAAAGCAATTCCGACCCTTGGGCTGTGGGTTGCGTGCTTACCTACTTATTTGGCATGTTAGCTTCGTATATCACTTCCACATGGTATCATAGTAGCCGCCCGGGCAAGAAAAAAGAGATTCTTCGCAAAGCCGATCATGCCGCTATCTATTGGCACATTGCCGGCACCTACACTCCTTTCACCCTACTCGTGATGCGAGATGCCGCATATTGGGGATGGGGAGTCTTCGCTTTCGTCTGGATGGCAACCATAGCAGGCAGCATCTTAAGTTTCAAGAAATTAAAAGAACATAGCAATCTCGAAACAGCTTGCTTCGTGGGAATGGGATCCGCCATCTTTGTAGCCATGAAGCCTTTGGCTGATTGCCTGCAAAGCACTCAAATGATGCCTGCATTGTGGTGGCTCATTGGTGGAGGCATCTCCTATATCGTAGGTGCTTTGTTCTATTCTTTCCGCAAAGTGAAATATATGCACTCTGTTTTTCATCTCTTCTGTTTGGGTGGAAGCATCTGCCACATCATCTCCATTTGGATCATTTTATAGAACTTCACGAGAAAAAAGTTTTCCGTTTTGGAAAACTTTGATAATCAGGCGAAAAGAAAAGTTTTCCAAAACCATCTTCACTTTTAACACTAAAAAGGATACGGGATACTCTCAAAAACAGTACCTTTGCTTCAGTTCTGGTACTAAAAAAAGGTTTAGTAAAAGGGAATGCCGTGTGAACCGGCAACAGTACCCGCTGCTGTAAATCTCTGTGAATCTGATACTTAGATGCCACTGTGCACTGCATGGGAAGGCGTATCGGAGGAGAGATGAGTCAGAAGACCGACCAGAAACGGCATTAATAGAATAATTGCGCTTTCGGGAGTTAAAGCAAGTGAAGTTCGTCATTAGTAAGTTGGCACAGTTGAATATTTTAGGAATCTCAGACTTCCATAATATCTCATATCTTAAGTGCCTGCCATTAGCGTCATCTACTCTCCACTTCTCTATCGCAATCAATTATTAGTACCGGCAAACAGACGAAAGACAACATTTAGTAAAAGATACAGTTATGAATTATGCCGAAATTTCTATCATTAAAAGAGATGGAAAAAGAGAAGATTTCTCCATTAGTAAGATTAAGAATGCAGTAGCTAAGGCTTTCAATGCCAATGGCATTATTGACGAAGACAAACTCATTGCAGAAATCACCATGCAGGTGATTGCTCACTTCACTTCTCCCACTATTTCGGTGGAGGAGATTCAGGACTTGGTAGAAAAAGAGCTAATGAAAGTGCGTCCAGAGGTAGCTAAGAAATACATTATCTACCGTGAATGGCGCAACACGGAGCGAGACAAGAAAACGCAGATGAAGCATATCATGGACGGTATCGTAGCGATCGACAAGAATGATGTGAATCTGAGCAATGCAAACATGTCAAGCCACACTCCCGCCGGACAAATGATGACTTTCGCTTCCGAAGTAACGAAAGACTATACCTACAGATACTTGCTACCGAAACGTTTTGCCGAGGCACATCAGCTAGGTGACATACATATTCATGATTTAGATTATTATCCTACCAAAACCACCACATGCATTCAGTATGACATGGATGATCTTTTCGAACGTGGTTTTCGTACCAAGAACGGAAGTATCCGTACTCCACAAAGTATACAAAGCTATGCCACACTGGCTACCATCATCTTCCAAACAAATCAGAACGAACAGCATGGTGGACAAGCCATTCCGGCTTTTGATTTTTTCATGGCGCAAGGTGTGTACAAATCCTTCATTAAGCATCTGACCTCAGATCTTAGCTTCTATATAACAATGGTTAGCATTGCACCCAATGAAGAGAATCTGAAAGAATTAGTGGCAAAGCATATTTCGTCTATAGAAGTGAAAGAAAGTGACCAAGAATCATTATGTCAGGCACTCAGTTCTTTGCAAGTCACAATCAATAAAGAGACTCTCATCAAAATCATTGAAAAGGCTTTTGAACAAACACGTAAAGATACGCATCAAGCTATGGAAGGCTTCATTCATAATCTAAACACCATGCACTCTCGCGGAGGTAATCAGGTAGTGTTTAGTTCCATCAATTACGGAACAGACACTTCAGCCGAGGGACGCATGGTAATGGAAGAATTGCTCAAAGCAACAGCCGAAGGGTTGGGCGAAAGAGGTGAAGTTCCGGTATTTCCCATCCAGATATTTAAGGTGAAAGATGGAGTATCCTATTCTGAAGAGGATTACCGCATGGCAACAGATAACTTTGAGTCTGCTTTAGAAGGAAAGATACAGTTCGGAGCACCTAACTTCGATCTTTTTTTGAAAGCTTGCCGTACTACCGCCAAAGCTCTTTTTCCTAACTTCATGTTCTTGGATACGCCGTTCAACATAAATGAAAAGTGGCGGGCAAATGATCCGAAACGATACAAATACGAGTTGGCAACAATGGGATGTCGCACACGTGTATATGAAAACGTGGCCGGAGAGAAAACATCGCTGGGAAGAGGCAATCTATCATTTACAACCCTCAACATGCCCCGGCTGGCCATCGAAGCTCGTATCAAAGCCGAAAGTCTCATTGAAAGTAATAACAAAGATGCACTAGAGCGCAAAGCCAAAGAACTGTTCATCGAATCGGTACATCGGATGAGTTGCCTTGTAGCCGACCAACTTTACACTCGTTATCAATATCAGTGCACAGCCCTTGCCCGTCAGTTCCCTTTCATGATGGGCAACGATGTATGGAAAGGCGGCGCTGCACTCGATCCGAATCAGGAAGTAGGCGATGTGCTACGTAGTGGGACACTGGGTATTGGCTTCATTGGGGGACACAATGCCATGGTAGCACTCTACGGAGCAGGACATGGACACAATACCAAAGCATGGGATACTCTTTACGAAGCTGTGCAAGAAATGAATAAGGTTGTTGATGAATATAAAACCAAGTACAATTTGAATTACTCCGTGCTGGCCACTCCTGCCGAAGGATTATCGGGACGTTTCACTCGCATGGACAAACGGAAGTATGGTTCAATACCAGGCGTAACGGACAAAGACTACTATGTCAATTCTTTCCATGTGGACGTGCAGGAACCTATCAGCATTGTAGAAAAGATAAAATGCGAAGCACCCTTCCATGCCATCACCCGAGGCGGACACATCACGTATGTGGAGTTGGATGGTGAAGCACAGAAAAATGTGAAGGCCATAGCTAAAATAGTAAAAGTGATGCACGACGAAGGCATCGGCTATGGCTCAGTCAATCATCCGGTAGATACCTGTCATGCGTGCGGATACAAAGGCGTCATATACGATAAATGTCCTGTCTGCCAAAGTGAGAACATTCTGCGTATGCGTCGCATCACAGGCTACCTCACCGGAGATCTTAGTTCGTGGAATTCGGCCAAACGTGCGGAAGAAAAAGATAGGGTGAAACATCACTAACCACAAACATGCTTTACTTATTATACACTTATCCTGAAACCATAGTAGACGGTGAAGGCATTCGGTATTCCATTTATTTGGCCGGATGTCGTCACCGTTGCCAGGGTTGCCATAATCCCGAAAGTTGGAATCCGTTATCCGGAGAACCTTTAACTGAAGAGCGAATTTCAAGCATTATCAAAGAGATAAACGCCAATCCACTGCTGGATGGCGTTACTTTCTCCGGTGGGGATCCGTTTTATAATCCGGAAGAGTTTCTGCCTTTTATTCGCCGTATTAAGAACGAAACGCAACTAAACATTTGGTGTTACACCGGTTATCGGTATGAAGAAATAGAAGCTGACGAAAAGCTCTCCGCAATATTACCTTATATTGATGTATTGGTTGACGGACGTTTCGAACAATCTCTCTATTCACCTTACCTCACTTTTTGTGGAAGCAGTAATCAACGAATCATTCAGCTTAGCCGAATAGTCCCCCCAACTTTCAATCTGTAACTTTCAAAAAGTAGTGCACCGAAAGTCGCTCCCCAATTTGAAGAAGTATAGTTTAAAATTCCCAATAATAAAAGAGTCCTATTCATCCCACAATAATGGGTTGAATAGGACTCTTTCATTAAATAGAGAAAGCTAGTCAAATGATAATCTGCAAATGCTGCATTTCAGATTTGGACTATTGACACGCCCTCATTATTTTGAACGCTTCTTCTTAGAAAAAGAAGCGAAGTATATCATTGAAATTCGCCCAAATCAGCAGACCGAACAGTAAAAACATACCCACCATTTGAGCATATTCCATAAACTTATCACTCGGTTTGCGACGTGCCACAATCTCATACAGCAAGAAAAGAACATGTCCGCCATCTAATGCAGGAATCGGAAGAATATTCATGAATGCCAGAATAATAGAGAGGAAAGCCGTCATGTACCAAAACTGATGCCAATCCCAAGTAGCAGGAAAGATGCTTCCTATTGTACCAAAGCCTCCCAACTGTTTGGCCCCCTCCTTAGAGAATAGATATTTCATGTCCCCCACATAACCTTTCAACGTCTTTACGCCCAGAGCAATACCGGCCGGGAAAGATTCCAAGAAGCTATATTTTACTTCAATAGAAGGTAGTAACTTGTTTAGATCACGTACCGGAACAACTCCTATCTTAAAGATAGAGTCGGTGGCTAATGAAATTGTATCAACTACTCCTGCACGTGCGTAAGCAATGGTTACAAGATGTGGGTTAATACTATCAGCACGCAAAGACGCTTGGTTCTTCTTCAACGAATCCATCTCATTCATAAAATCGTAATAAGCAACCGAACGACCGTTCAATGCCACAATGCTATCACCCGGCTGAATACCCGCTAGTTGAGCAGGAGAACCCACTACAACTGAATCAGCGACAAACGGGAAACGATAATAAGCGAAACGCACTGAGTCGGCCATCAATAACTGCATCATGTCTTCAGGAATATAGACCGAAACCTTTTCACCGCCACGAAGCACTGTCACCTCACGAGCATCGGCCACATGGCGAAGCATATCACCATCATAACGAACTAAGTCCTTACCATCGGCAGACAGAAGAACATCACCGTCGCGGAAACCTATCGTTTTAGCTGTTTCATTAAACTGCATTCCTAAAGGAACTTTCTGCACAGGTATATATGAATCTCCCCAAGTAAGCAAAATCATGGAGTAGATAAATAAAGCCAGAATGAAATTAAAAACAACCCCGCCAACCATGATCAACAAACGTTGATGAGCCGGTTTGGAGCGAAACTCCCAAGGTTGTTCAGGTTGCTTCATCTGCTCTGTATCCATAGATTCATCTATCATACCCGCAATTTTCACATATCCGCCCAAAGGTAACCAGCCGATGCTATATTCCGTATCACTATTCTTCGGTTTGTATTTGAACAAAGAAAACCATGGATCGAAAAATAGACTAAACTTTTCTACCCTTACTTTAAAAAGACGAGCAAAAAGAAAGTGTCCGCCCTCATGAACAATGACGAGCAGAGATAAACTCATTATCAGTTGCAGGGCACGAATTAAGAATGTTTCCATTTTCTAAATTTATTGTTTAAAACCTTAGCTTCATTACTTGTTGTTCTCCCACAAAGTAAATTAGGCCAGCATATTTATATTACTAATTATTTCTATTTCAAATCATTTCACGAGCAACACGTCTTGTCTCGTTATCAGTAGCCATATAATCATCAAACATCGGTGTTTTGACAAAAGACACTCTACTCATTGCCTTCTCTATCACATCACTCATGCCTAGAAAGCTAATTTCATCACGCAAGAAAGCAGCCACCACTACCTCATTGGCTGCATTCACAATGCATGGCATGTTTCCTCCGCGGTTCATCGCCTCATAAGCCAATGCCAGATTACGGAAACGAGTTGTATCAGGTTGTTCAAAAGTAAGATTGGCACATTTAGTAAAATCCAACCGTTCAAAAGATGAGTGAATGCGATCGGGATACGAAAAAGCATACTGAATAGGCAAGCGCATATCCGGCATACCCAGTTGTGCCTTCACTGCGCCATCTTCAAACTGCACCATCGAGTGTATAACCGATTGAGGATGGACCACCACTTCTATCTGTTCCGGCTTTACACCAAACAGCCACTTGGCCTCAATTACTTCAAATCCTTTATTCATCATAGAAGCAGAATCAATCGTGATCTTTGCCCCCATCTCCCAATTGGGATGTTTCAATGCCTGCTCTTTCTTCACCGTACGCAACTGCTCGAGTGTAGAGCAACGAAACGGCCCACCCGACGCAGTCAGTATAATCTTCTCTATCGGATTACCCATCTCTCCAGCCAAACACTGAAAGATGGCAGAATGTTCGGAGTCGACCGGCAGAATAGGTGTACGATATTGTTGCGCCAGTTCATTTATCAACTCACCCGCCACCACAAGAGTTTCCTTATTAGCCAAAGCAATCGCTTTCCCGGCACAAATAGCTTTCATTGTCGGCTTTAAACCGGCAGATCCTACCATGGCACTCAACACAATATCAATGGGCCCCGATTCCACGATCTGGCAAAGAGCCTCAACACCGGCATATATCTTGATCGGAAGATCAGCAAGTGCTTCTTTTAAAATTGCATATTTTGATTCATTCGCAATCACTACAGCTTCAGGGCAAAACTTCCGCGCCTGAGCAATGAGTTGCTCCACTTTATTATTGGCCGTAAGTGCATACACTTCATAAAGATCCGGATGCTCTGCTATCACTTGTAAAGCCTGCGAACCAATAGATCCTGTAGATCCTAAAATTGCTATCTGTTTTCTTTTCTTTTCTTGTTGAATCATCGTTTTCCTCATTTATTTAACTAAAAAACAATGTATGTTTCCGGATTTATCGGGCGACCCTTCTTCCACAATTCAAAATGCAGATGGGGTTCGGTACCAGACGCACCCGCATTGCCTGCCAAAGCAATTGCTTCTCCACCTTTAACCAGTTCGCCCTCTTTTTTAAGCAAAGAGCCACAATGCTTGTATATGGAAACAAAATCCTGATTATGCTGAATCTCGATCAGATACCCCGCCTCAGCAGTATACGTGCTCAAAATGACCGTTCCTTCAAGAACAGCCAATACGCTCTCTTTGGGGTTGGCAGCTATATCCATTCCAAAATGCTTGGTTGCCGCATCGAAGTGAGATGAAATCATTCCTCGGATAGGACGAAAGAAGAGCAATCCACCCACTTCTGCATGCGCATTGATCGTAGTCAGATTATACTTCTCCGCATCTTCATATTTACGACGAAATTCCTCTTCTCTTTCAGTTCGCTTCATCAGTGAGTCTTCTCGAATGGCCGTTAAAGAATCCATGGAATGCACCGTATCCACTTGTATCTTTCCTCTAAAAATATCTTGGATGTTCATAACATACAATTTCTGCTTATCCACCAACTGCTGAAGAGAGTCTAGCCGCAAAGCATTTACCACTATCTGCTTACGAACTTCACTGTTCATATAGCCGGGTAGGTAATTGCGTAGAGGAGTAAAAGTAATGATGGTAGCTGCAATAACAAAAATAACCGTAATCGAAGTAAGAAGTACCGATAAACCATTCAATTTAGACACACGTAGCCCCACTACCTCCTCAAGAGTATTTTCATTGATGATAGTGAGTTTATATTTAAACTTTATGTTATTCCAGAAAGCCTTACTACGTTTCTTCTTTGGCATTTTATCAGGCAACTTATTTTCCGTTATTCGTCTTCATCGCTCTCCACTTGATCGAGATCCAATAATCCTTCAGGCAAATCTACCGTTATAACTCTCTGCTCTTGGTCTATCCCCAAAATAAATTCTTCACGAGCGGGAATGAGTAACTCCTCTTCTTCTGCGTCAACTATAAACAAAGTGTTAATGGTAGATGTGTCCACCTCTATTATCTCACCCAGATTACCGTGATGAACATCTTCTAATTGAAACCCGATAAAGAAGTCCCACGACAATTCATCGGGAGCAACTGCCTCGTCAACATGCTTCACCGGAAAATAGACATCTACATTCGTAAACATACGAGCATGTTCGGCAGAATCTACCCCTTCGAGCTTTACAAGTGCGCTAGAATCAGAACGGAAACGATATTCTTCAATAAAAAAAGGAACCAAGATGCCATCGAGCAAGCAAATAAAGTATCCGCAATCAACACGATCAAACACATCATCCGTGAAAGTAAACGACAATTCACCATGAATACCGTGTGGCTTATTAAAAATCCCTATTTTGTATACTTCTTCTTGTTTTATCATAAACGAACATGTACATCCTAAATTCTGGTAATTCTAGCCCCAAGAGCATTTAAGCGCCCTTCAATATTTTGATAGCCGCGATCTATCTGCTCTATATTATGAATGCGGCTAATACCCTCACCACTCATGGCAGCAATAAGCAAAGCAATGCCGGCACGAATATCGGGAGAAGTCATATTACCTCCACGCAACTTAAGTTCGTGATTATGTCCGATGACAACAGCACGATGAGGATCACAAAGAATAATCTGTGCGCCCATATCTATCAGCTTGTCAACAAAGAACAAGCGACTTTCAAACATTTTTTGGTGAATCAGCACACTTCCTTTGGCTTGCGTAGCTACAACCAATAGCACACTTAGCAAATCGGGTGTCAATCCCGGCCAAGGAGCATCGGCTATAGTCATGATAGAGCCATCAATAAAAGATTCTATCTGATAAGAATCTTGCGAAGGCACAAATATATCATCACCCCGTTGTTCCAACTCGATGCCCAAGCGACGGAAGCTGTCGGGTATAATACCTAAATTTTCATAAGATACATTCTTAATGCAAAGTTCACTTTTGGTCATGGCAGCCATACCAATAAAGCTTCCCACCTCAATCATGTCGGGCAATACGGTATGCTCTGTGCCACCCAGGCTCTCCACGCCCTCTATAGTAAGCAAATTAGAAGCGATTCCACTAATTTTAGCTCCCATTCGATTAAGCATCTTGCACAACTGTTGAAGGTATGGTTCGCAAGCAGCATTATAAATAGTAGTAACACCTTTAGCCAGAACGGCAGCCATTACAATATTAGCTGTTCCGGTAACAGAAGCTTCGTCGAGCAACATGTATGCACCTCTCAGCAGTGAGCCCGATATTTCATACACGCCCCGTTTTTCATTGTAAGAAAACTCAGCGCCCAATTTTTGTATACCCACAAAGTGAGTATCCAAGCGACGACGCCCAATCTTATCTCCTCCCGGTTTTGAGATCATAGCTTTGCCAAATCGTCCCACCATCGGTCCGATCAACATCACCGATCCACGCAAACTGGAACATTTCTTCAAGAATTCATCACTCTCCAGATACGCCAAATCCACCGAATCAGCCTTAAAGCTATAAGTGTTAAGGCCTTTCTTCGCTACCGTAACGCCCATATCGCGCATCAACTGAATGAGATTATTCACATCCAGAATGTCGGGGATATTATTAACCGTCACCTCTTCGGTGGTAAGTAGTGTAGCACAGATAATCTGTAGCACTTCGTTTTTGGCACCTTGTGGATAAATATCTCCACGTAGTCTGTGCCCTCCTTCGATTACGAATGAAGTCATAGTCGTTGAAATTATGGATTACAAATTGCGTCCGGCTGAGCAGCAATTATTTATAGTTTCTTCTCGGATTATTGTTGTTTGTCGGTCTGGGACGACGATTTGCAACCAAGCGACTCTCCATTAAACGGAGTATGTCATCAGTTAGCTGAAGTTTCCCTGCAGAAAGTTCAGCCAAGTCGTCAGCTATTTTCCGATCTTCTACCGTATCCTTGTTCCATGCCATGTAATCTTTCTTCATGTGGTTAGCTATGAGAGCTACAAGGTTTTTCTTTTCATCGCCTTCCGGAAAGTCACAAGCCTTCCTAATCAAAAGTTCAAGCGTGCGACCATAGTGACGGTAGCGCATTTTTGTACTGGGATATGGAACAAGATCGGGCTTAGTGATGAGGTTATCTTTACGGATAACCACATAAGGACATTCTATATCCAATTGAAAATCGGACATAATGGCCAAATGATCCCATAACTTATGCTTAAAATCGGGCACATCCCTAAGATGTGGAAACATGCTACCCATAATGTTGATAATGGTGTTTGCACAACGCTGACGTTCAGCCTTGTCTTCTATCGTAAGTGCATGATCTACCATGTTTTGAATACTACGTCCGTATTCCGGTAAGAACATTCTTTTCTGTTGGGTATTGTATATCATATAATTAATAAATTACAAAAGTTTTTTAGGTTGAGAGGCTACAAATTCTTTGAGATAGAATGGCTCAAAATAAGCCACATTTTTATAATCTTGCTTCGCTATAGCCTTCTCTGCAAGCGGAAACATCATTTTGGCAAGCGGATGAATATCATCAATGAAATGAGCATTGGGGTGCGCAATCCGATCTCTGCATTTAGCCGCACCGCTACCAAAGAAACACACCGGACGCTCATTCAGATATTCCAAGTATAAATTTTCATCAACAATGTCGGCAGAGATTTCACGTTTAACATTGAGCGCACGATCATAAATAGCTGCATACACTTCCATTCTGCGAGCATCAATCATCGGACAAAGCAAAGCATCATCGGGCAATTCATGATACAACAATACCGGAACACATAAAACTTCCAGCGTAGGAAGGCCAATAAGAGGAATATTACGTCCATAGCAAACGCCTTTTGCCATAGACACTCCGATGCGCAAACCTGTGTATGAACCGGGACCGCAACTCACTGCTACTGCATCAAGAGGAATGCCATGATTATCAATAAAAGACAAAGCTTCATCTACAAAAACGCCCAAAGATACCGCATGAGAAGGGCCTTGAAAATCTTCCTTGACAAAAATGCTTTGCCCGTCTTCACTAACCGCAACCGAACAAACAGCTGTAGAAGTTTCAATATGTAAGATACACGACATAAAATTCCAGTTTATAATGATGCAAAGATACGTATAATTACGAAAAAACCGCTACTTTTGCAAAAAACTAATGTGATCATGATACAATCGATGACGGGATACGGAAAAGCTACAGCCGAACTTTCTGATAAGAAAATAAATGTAGAGATTAAATCGCTTAATAGCAAGGCTATGGATCTGTCGGCGCGCATCGCTCCGGCATATCGGGAGAAAGAAATGGAAATCCGCAACGAAGTAACCAAAATACTAGAGCGCGGTAAAGTAGATTTCAGCCTTTGGGTAGAAAAAAAAGAATCTTCGGATGCTGCAACACCTATCAACCAAGCATTAGTGGAAAGTTATTACAAGCAAATTTCTGAAATATCAGATAATTTAGGAATTGCTTTACCTACCGACTGGTTCCAAACTCTTCTGCGCATGCCGGATGTGATGAGTAGAACAGAAACTCAGGAGCTCACAGACGATGAATGGGCCATTGCTCACAAAGCTGTAGAAGAAGCCATTGAACATTTAACTGACTTTCGCAAACAAGAGGGAGCAGCCTTAGAGAAGAAATTCCGCGAAAAAGTAGGAAACATTCATAACTTGCTTGAGTCTGTTACTCCTTACGAAAAAGAGCGGGTTGAGAAAATCAAAGAGCGCATTACCGATGCCTTAACAAAAACCATCAGCGTAGATTATGATAAGAATCGCTTGGAACAGGAATTGATCTATTACATCGAGAAGCTAGATATCAACGAAGAAAAACAACGATTGGGTAATCATCTAAAATACTTTATCAGCACCCTTGAAAGCGGAAGCGGACAAGGAAAGAAGCTTGGCTTTATCGCTCAAGAAATGGGACGCGAAATAAATACATTAGGTAGCAAGTCCAACCATGCAGAGATGCAAAAAATAGTGGTTCAGATGAAGGACGAATTGGAACAAATCAAAGAGCAGATTCTCAACGTAATGTAACTATCTCCAGAACGAAATATGAACGGAAAACTTATTATCTTTTCGGCCCCTTCGGGTTCAGGTAAGTCTACCATCATCAATTACCTGTTGACGCAGAACCTGAATCTGTTTTTTTCCATTTCTGCAACCAGCCGCCCTCCACGCGGCAATGAAAAAGACGGAGTGGAATATTTCTTCCTTTCGCCTGAGGAATTTCGCCGTCGCATCGACAATAATGAGTTTCTGGAACACGAAGAAGTGTACAAGGATCGCTATTATGGTACCTTGAAAGCTCAGGTAGAAAAGCAACTCGAAGCCGGACAGAATGTGGTGTTCGACGTAGATGTGGTAGGTGGATGCAACATCAAGAAGTTTTATGGTGATCGCGCACTTTCTGTTTTCATCCAACCACCCTCTGTGGAAGAGTTGAGACACAGATTAGTGGGACGTGCCACAGATTCTGCCGAGGTAATCGAAAGCCGTATAGCAAAAGCGGAATTTGAACTTACGTATGCTACTAAATTCGACCGGATTATCATTAATGATGATCTGGAAACAGCCCAAAAAGAGGCTTTAGAAGTAATCAAAGCATTCCTGGAAAAATGAATCTAAAAACGGGTATTTTTAGCGGATCTTTTAACCCGATCCATATCGGGCATCTTGCTTTAGCCAATTATCTCTGTGAATTTGCCGGACTGGATGAGGTATGGTTCATGGTTAGTCCGCACAACCCGTTGAAAGAAGAAACCGATCTGCTGGCAGATCATAAACGACTCGAATTGGTGCAATCAGCTATTGAAGGATATCCTAAATTCCATGCCTCTGATTTTGAATTTCACCTTCCCCGACCCAGCTATACGGTGTATACGCTTGAAAAACTCAAAGAACGTTATCCAGATCGAGAGTTTCATCTGATTATCGGTTCCGACAATTGGAAGCTATTTCCTTTATGGAAAGATCCCGAACAGATCATTGCCACCACCCCTATTCTTATCTACCCCCGCCCCGGATTCCCCATTGACGAGAAACAATTGCCGGAAAGCATCCGTGTCGTTTCTGCCCCCTTACTCGATGTAAACTCTACCTTTATCCGGCAAGCAATATCCGCGGGAAAAGATATCAGATATTTCCTCCACTCCACTGTTTACAAAATAATAATGGAGGAAGGGCTTTATAAATAAATGTTTAGCGACTAAAAGACATCTCACACCCATTTTTCCTCTAGTTGTTCGCCTTTCAAACTAATACGAATCAACTTTAACGGAATATTTCGGGAAGCGGCTTTCCTGGCTTCTTCACAGAGATATAGCAGCCCACCGCAACAAGGAACCTCCATAATCATTACTGTAAGTGTATTAATACCACCATGATCTATCATCTCGGCCAGTTTACGAATATAAATTTCCTTCCCTTGATCCAGCTTAGGACATGCTATCGCCAAACGTTTTCCTTTCAAATAGGATTGATGAAAATTACCAACGGTAAAAGCGCAACAATCAGCTGCTACTAGTAAGTCGGCCCCCCTTAAGAAAGTCGCTGTCGGTGAGACTAAGTGTAGTTGCACAGGCCATTGTTGCAATTCTCCACGCTGAACTGCGGTCGAAACAGGCTCCTCGGTTGGCAAAGCATACAGCATTTCCCGACTACCCGGACAGGCATGATGAGTAGAAAATGACCTTGGAGAGTTACCTGCTATTTCCCTCTTTTTATAAGCTGGGATTGGAATGCTACACTTCCTCAAAACAGCTTCAGCCTCTTTGAGCAAATCATGTTGGTCATGTTCATCCAGATGTTTCAGATGTGCCAACACAACCCCTTCTCCCTTTTGCATAAGCCGCTCCATCACAGTTGCTTCATCATACGGTTCCGACTCTCTTTCTTCTAACGTAATAGCTCCTTCGGGGCAATCGCCAATACACGCTCCCAATCCGTCACAATACAGTTCGCTTACCAGCGTTGCTTTACCGTTAATCAACTGCAAAGCACCTTCGTGACAACCTTTCACGCAAACTCCGCATCCATTGCAGAGTCCTTCATCAATCTTAATAATGGTTCGTTTCATCCTTCATTTTTATTTCTCGGGTACAAATATCGGGATTTTAAAATCAACTAATTGTAACCTATGCGACAAGGAAACAATTTTTCTCTGAGCAGTAAGCCTGATACGATGTCGTTTTAGTAAAGCCAAATACTATTGAGATGAATAAAAATAATCTCTCAGGAGATATATTTTGTAAATTTAAAAGAAATTACAAAATATCCCTCTACAAGCCCTGTGAGAGGGGTTGGTAGAAGTCCCGACTTCAGCGTGTTGAACGTCCGCGATCAGCGTGTTGAAAGCGGGCATTCAACACGCTGAAGTAGTAAGATCTATTTGAAGAGTAATTAATGTAATTTATTATCCCAAAAAGCGATTCGCATAAGCATCAAAGAATGTGAGTTCAAAAACTAATGAAACGATCAGCGTTTATGAAGTACAATAAGAACAATCTCACTTGGCGCAAAAAGTCGAAGCCGTTTTCGAGAGGTACCAATACCGTTGGTCACAATTACAGGAATATGAGCAGAAGTATATTTAAGCCCCGTTCGAAAGCGTTGACCATAAGCAGAAGGAATAACCGGAGCATACAGACCAAAGAGAGTAACTTGTCCGCCATGTGTATGCCCTGCCAGGACTAAATCCGTATTAGTAATCGGGACTTCCTCTGCATAATCAGGAGTATGAGTAAGCAGAATCACGAAATCATTTGTAGAAAGGGAAAGTGTGGGTGATACGCCATTTCTTTTTAAGTCGAACGGATTACGCACACCTGCCAGAATAATTCGTTCGCCATCTAAACTAAGTGTATCAAGCTGATGCTCCAGCATTTTCATTCCATGCCGTTGCATCTCTCGGATGATCTCGTCATAACAGCGTTCATAGTCATTATTTCCCATCACACCGATAGTACCAAACCTTGTTTTCACAGCGGCCAATTTATCAAATAATTCGGGCACCACATCACACCCTTCCTGATAGTCGCCACCCATCAATAACACATCCGCCTTTACATCCTGCAACTGCCCTACAAGTTTATCCAGCCCAGCCTTCTGGAGCGTACTCTTGTAATGCAGATCGGAAATAAAAGCGATACGAAATCCATCAAACGCTGCCGGAATATCTTTATGAAAGAAGTCGTACTTCTTCACTCTTCCTACCCCATGCGAAGAGAACCTCTGCGTAGAAGAGCAAGAAGAGAGTAGTAATAGGAGCAATAGAGATATGTAGGTTATGCGATTCACTGTGGCGTCAAATATCCTTTAGCTTTCATTTGTTCCTGATTGCATTTGGTTTTAGAAGACACAAATATAATTCATTTCTCTAATTACTTACACATTCAACTTCATTATAATACGATAAAAAGAAGATAACATCCTTTTTCTACTATCTCTTTCCATATTTTTACTTGAATGATTGTATCTTTGCCACACCCAAAATGTAAGTAGATAGATGGAGAATAAGATAAAGGTAAATTCGGTGAGAGCATGGTTCTTGGCTGCAAGGCCAAAAACACTGGCTAGTGCATTCACACCTGTGCTAATTGGTAGTGCATTGGCATTTATGGATGGAAAATTTAGTTGGCTGCCTGCGCTAATCTGTTTGCTGTTTGCTTTCGAAATGCAAATTGCTGCCAACTTTATCAATGATTTATATGACTTCCTCAAGGGTACCGACCGTGAAGACCGTCTGGGACCCGAAAGAGCTACATCCCAAGGATGGATTTCTCCATCAGCGATGAAAAGAGGTATCTTTATTATTGTGGGCATCGCCTGCATCACAGGTAGTACGCTTCTTTTCTATGCCGGATGGGAACTGGTAGTGGTGGGTTTACTCTGCGTTCTTTTCGCTTTTCTATACACCACCGGTCCCTACCCTCTTTCATACAATGGATGGGGTGATGCATTGGTTCTTATTTTCTTTGGCTTTGTACCGGTAGGTGGCACCTATTATGTGCAATCGCTGATATGGACTACCGATGCCACAGTCGCCTCAATCGCTTGCGGGCTTATCGTAGATACTTTGCTGGTCGTAAATAACTATCGTGATCGTGAAACAGATAAGAAAAGCGGAAAACACACCATCATCGTTCGTTTTGGCGAGCCGTTCGGCCGATATTTGTATCTCTGGCTGGGAATCATTGCCACATGGGGCTGTTTATGGTTCTTGGTAGACGGACATCTCTACGCTGCTCTCTTACCTCAATTATATCTTATTGCCCACATCAGAACATGGCAAAGGATGGTGAAAATACATAGTGGTAAAAAACTAAACAGCATATTGGGAGAAACGTCTCGCAATATGCTGCTATTTGGTTTATTATTATCGTTGGGTATGCTCTTATCTTGAGCCGTACATCTTTTCGTAGTATTTTTGATAATCACCACTGGTTACCTCTTCCACCCAAGTTTGATTGGTTAAGTACCATTCAATGGTTTTCACAATTCCCACTTCAAACTTGGTTTCAGGATACCAGCCTAAAGCATCTGTAATCTTCGTCGGATCAATGGCATAACGTTGATCGTGCCCAAGGCGATCTTTCACAAAGATGATTAGATTTTCATTTATCCAATCGATTGAAATTTCGCCATTCACATCTTTCTCTTTCTTTTTTAAAACACTGCGATACTTCGGATTCTCGCTCAGTAGTCGATGAATAGTACTAATTGTAAGTTTCACAATCTCGAGATTTGTCTTCTCATTGTGACCGCCTACGTTGTACACTTCACCTTCTTTGCCCTGACGCACCACAAGATCAATTGCTTTGCAATGATCTTCCACATAAAGCCAATCACGTACATTACTGCCATCTCCATATACAGGAAGTTTTTTCCCTTCAAGGATGTTTTTAATAATCAGAGGAATCAACTTTTCCGGAAAGTGGTAAGGTCCATAGTTGTTAGAGCACCGCGTGATTGAAACCGGCATCTTGTAGGTATCATGATAAGCCATTACCACAAGATCAGCACTCGTCTTAGAAGCACTGTAAGGGCTATGAGGACAAAGAGGTGTTTCTTCCGTGAAGAAACCTTCAGCACCAAGAGAACCATACACCTCATCCGTAGACACCTGATGATAACGCACGCCTTTGCGCCAAGTGGGATAGCCATATTCATCTTTACCGGTGACCCACGCACGACGAGCAGCATCAAGCAAATTCTGTGTTCCCAAAATATTGGTAGTCAAAAAAAGTTGAGGATTTTCAATACTTCTATCCACGTGACTTTCAGCGGCAAAGTTCACCACGTAGTCGAACTTATATTCAGCAAAAAGTCTATCAGCTAATGGTTGGTCGCAAATATCCCCTTTTACAAAAAAACAACGTTCACTATCAATGTCAGAAGCAATTGTTCCCAAATTCCCGGCATAAGTCAGTATATCAAGCACTACAACCTTGATATCATTATGCTTGTCTAAAATATGTTTCAAATAGTTCGCTCCAATAAATCCGGCAGCACCGGTTACGAGATAAGTTTTCATATATTTGTTGAATTGTTGAATTTGTTTTTTTTTAATGAGAGAGGGAGTTAAGAGTTTACAGCCAAGTCAGTCAGGTATCTTCCATATTCAGTTTTCTCTAATTTCTTACCTAAGGCAATAAGCTGATCTAAAGAGATCCAACCATTGCGCCACGCTATTTCCTCAATGCAACTCACATAAAACCCCTGACGATTTTGAATGGTAGCCACAAAATTGGATGCTTCAAGAAGGCTGTCGCAATTGCCGGTATCAAGCCAAGCGAAACCACGACCAAACAACTCTACTTTCAACGTGCCTTCTTCTAAATACAATTTGTTCAGATCAGTTATTTCATATTCACCACGAGCAGAGGGTTTGAGTGCCGCCGCCTTTTCAGTTACACTGGCATCATAGAAATAAAGTCCGGGAACAGCATAATTACTTTTGGGTTGAGCAGGCTTCTCTTCTAAAGAAACAACCTTTCCGCTATCATCAAACTCTACAACTCCATAAGCTCTGGGATCTTTCACATAATAGCCAAAGATACATGCACCTCTATCCGTCTCGGCTGCCCGACGTAGCATAGTGGAGAATCCTTGTCCATAGAACATATTATCACCAAGAATCAAACAAGCCGGTTCTCCGGCAAGAAACTCAGCACCAAGAACGAAAGCTTGCGCCAAACCATTAGGTTTCTCTTGTACTTTATAATGAAAACTCATTCCAAGTTCTTCACCCGTGCCCAATAGTTCACGAAACATCGGCAAATCTCGTGGAGTAGAGATAATCAGCACTTCACGAATACCGGCAAGCATCAAAGTAGAAAGTGGATAATAGATCATCGGTTTATCATAAACCGGCATAATCTGTTTTGAGATTGCTCTCGAGAGAGGATACAGACGAGTAGCACTTCCTCCGGCCAGAATTATTCCCTTCATATAAGTTAGTTTATTTAGTGCAAAGAACGCAAAGATATTTGATGTGACAAAATAATAAAGAGAATATTATTAAACAATACAAGATTTTTCATCCGGCCAATTCTATTACTTCTAAATCTTTAAACTCTCCATTCTCAATGCTGAAACGCACCATTGTACGTACTTTATGAAATCCGGAAAGGCCCGCAGCTCCGGGATTAATATGAAGCATGCCAAGTGTTTTATCGTATTTTACCTTTAATATATGCGAATGTCCACTAATAAAAAGTTTAGGGGGTTTAACCAACAAACTGCCCCGAATGGAAGAATCGTAATTGCCCGGATAACCTCCAATATGTTTTATCAAGACTTCGGCTCCATCTACCATAAAACGATTTATCTGAGGATATATTCGCCGTATATCCTGCCCATCTATATTACCATATACAGCACGAAAAGGGCGAAAGCCAGCCAACTTTTGTGCAACTTCTAAAGAACCGATATCTCCTGCATGCCATATCTCATCACATGCCTCAAAATAAGTAAGATATTTATCGTCCCAATAAGCATGTGTGTCTGATAATAGACCAATTCTTGTCATAATTACTTTGTTTATATGTGCAAAGGTAGTATATTTGGAGCAAACTAAGTCGATGGAAAACATCTATAATTACTTCAAACGTGATATCAGTTGGCTATCCTTCAACTATCGCGTGTTACTGGAAGCCGATGATGACCGCCTCCCGCTATACGAGCGCATCAATTTTATCGCTATCTATTCTTCGAATCTTGAAGAATTTTATAAGATACGCGTAGCCGATCATAAGGCCATAGCTACAGGTGGAGCAAGAAACGATGAAGAGTCCGTTCAATCGTCAATCAAACTTTTAGAAGAGATCAGTTCTGAAGTCAACCGGCAACTGGAAGAACGCATTCGTATTTATGAGAACAAAATTCTACCGGCTCTTCGCGAAAATCAAATTATCTTCTATCAGAGTCATAACGTAGAGTCCTTTCATCAGGATTTTGTGCGTAGTTTCTTTAAGGAAGAGATTTTCCCTTACCTTCAACCGGTTCCTCTGTGGAAAAACAAAGTAATTTCCTTCTTAAGAGACAACAGGCTCTATCTGGCTGTGCGCCTATTTCTTCTCGGTACGAGTAAAGACGACCCGAACCATGTGCAATATTTCGTAATGAAGATGCCCTATAGCAAAGTACCCCGCTTCATTGAATTACCGAAACACAAAGACCATTATTACCTGATGTATATTGAGGATATTATCAAGACTAATATTGGCACCATCTTTCCCGGATACGAAGTGGACTGCAGCTATTGCATCAAAATATCCAGAGATGCTGATATATTCATTGATGATACAGAAAATTCAGATATAGTAGAACAAGTAAAAAAGAAAATAAAGAAACGCAAGATAGGTGCTGTATGCCGTTTTGTGTATGATCGCCAGATGCCTGATGATTTCTTGGATTTTCTTGTAGAGGCTTATCATATTGACAAAAATGAGTTAGTGCCGGGCGACAAACATTTAAATCTGGAAGATTTACGTCGATTGCCCAACCCGAACAAAGATCTTATATGCAATATAAGGCCTCAACCAATGAAGCTCATATGCTTGGATAGCAAGGGCTCAATCTTTCGATTCGTAGCAAAAAAAGATTTGCTTATACACTATCCTTATCACTCTTTCGGACACTTCACCCATTTCCTTTATGAAGCCGTACACGACCCAAGAACCAAAGAAATCATGATCACACAATATCGTGTTGCGGAGAATTCGGCTGTGATAAACACACTCATATCAGCAGCACTCAACGGAAAAAAGGTTACTGTATTTGTCGAACTCAAAGCTCGTTTTGATGAAGAGAATAATCTGGCTACAGCCGAGATGATGCAAGCAGCAGGCATCAACATCATTTATAGCATCCCCGGATTAAAGGTACATGCCAAAGTCGCCCTTATATTAAGAAAAGAAGAAGAGGGCAAGCTAATTCGCAGCTATGCTTATATAAGTACGGGAAACTTTAACGAAAAAACGGCTAATGTATATGCAGATAGTGCACTGTTCACCTGCAACAAGGAAATAGTAAATGATCTCCATAACCTTTTTCTTACTCTTGAAAAGAAAGAATCTCCGAATTTTAAACATTTACTCGTTTCTCAGTTCAACTTAATCTCCGAGTTAAACAAACTAATCGATCATGAAATAGAATTAGCTAAAAGCGGCAAGCAGGGGCGCATTATATTAAAGATGAACGCACTTCAAGACCCTAGCATGATTAACCGACTTTATGAAGCCTCCATGAGCGGAGTGGAGATCGATCTCATCATTCGTGGCATTTGTTGCCTGATACCGGAGCAACCTTATAGCCAAAACATACGCATCACCCGCATTGTGGATATCTTTCTGGAACATGCCCGTGTGTGGTATTTTGGGAATAATGACAATCCTAAAGTCTTTATCGGTTCACCCGATTGGATGAGACGCAATTTATATCGACGAATAGAGGCTGTCGTACCTATTCTTGATCCTGATCTTCGGCAAGAGATGATTGATATGCTCGAGTTCCAATTAAAAGACAACCAAAAAGCTTGTTTTGTTAATGAACATTTGCGCAATGTGTTCAAGCGGAAAGACTCTCTACCCCCTTTGAGAGCACAATATGCTTTCTATAATTATCTGAAAGCGAAAAATGAAACACTTATGTAACATAGATAACGCATATTTGCAATATATTTGCGCACTAGAAACAGAAGACACATTTATGGAAACTCTTTATCTTGGTATTGTTATCTTTTTATTCATTTTAGCTGTGTTCGATCTAATGGTCGGTGTTAGCAATGATGCAGTAAACTTTCTAAATTCAGCCATAGGTGCAAAAGCAGCATCTTTCAGAACAATCATGATTGTTTCGGCTATAGGTATTTTCATTGGTGCATCCCTCTCTAACGGAATGATGGACATCGCCAGACACGGCATTTATCAACCGGAATATTTCTACTTCAATGAGATAATGTGTATTGTACTCGCCGTTATGCTCACAGATGTGGTCTTACTGGATATTTTCAACTCGATGGGAATGCCAACTTCCACTACCGTATCCATGGTCTTTGAACTTCTAGGAGGAACATTCGCCTTGGCATTGATCAAAGTTTATGGCAGCAATGAGCTCGAATTAGGTGATTTGATTAACACAGACAAAGCCCTATCCGTCATCATGGCAATTTTCGTATCAGTAGCCATCGCATTCTTCTTTGGTATGCTGGTGCAATACATCGCCCGTATTGTTTTTACTTTCAATTACGAGAAAAAGATGAAATACAGTATCGGAGTCTTTGGCGGCATAGCAGCTACTGCAATCATATACTTCATGCTTATCAATGGGCTGAAGAGTAGCTCGTTCATGACCAAAGAAAACATCGGATGGATAAATACAAATACACCTCAACTTGTTTTAGGCTGTTTTATCTTTTTCACCTTACTAATGCAGATTCTGCACTGGCTAAAAATTAACGTATTCAAAGTCATCGTATTATTAGGCACTTTTTCTTTGGCACTTGCATTTGCCGGCAATGACTTGGTAAACTTCATCGGTGTCCCTTTAGCCGGTTATTCATCTTTCATTGATTATACTGCTAACGGAGCCGGAGTTGCTCCGGATAATTATTTAATGACCTCACTTCTAGGCCCTGCTCAAACTCCTTGGTATTTCCTGATTGGTGCAGGTGCCGTTATGGTGTATGCTCTATTCACTTCCAAAAAAGCACATGCAGTGGTGAAGACATCTGTTGATCTAGCTCGTCAGGACGAAGGAGAAGAAACGTTCGGTAGCACCCCTATCGCTCGTACACTTGTACGCATCAGCATCGGCATGTCCAATAGCCTTTCAAGAATTCTTCCTGAAAATACAAAACAGTGGATCGATTCACGTTTCCGTAAAGATGAAGCTATCATAGCCGATGGCGCAGCTTTTGACTTAGTACGTGCGTCTGTCAACTTAGTATTGGCAGGCCTTTTAATCGCCTTGGGTACTTCATTAAAATTGCCTCTTTCTACAACTTACGTCACTTTCATGGTTGCAATGGGTAGCTCACTCTCCGACAAAGCTTGGGGAAGAGACTCTGCAGTATTCCGCATAACCGGTGTACTTTCAGTCATCGGAGGATGGTTTCTTACCGCAGGTTCAGCTTTCACTATTTGCTTCTTTGTAGCAATGGTCATCTACTTTGGTGGTACAGTAGCCATTATATTAATGATAGCATTAGCTGCATTTACGCTACTTCGCAGCCAAGTCTTGTTTAAGAAAAACAACCAAAAGGGCAAAGAGAATGAAACTTTCAAAGAGTTGATGCGCAGCACAGACAGTGCACAAGCTTTGGAATTAATGAGAATATTAACACGTGAGGAACTAACCAAAGTCTTAGAATATGCTGAAGAAAATTTCAACCGGATTGTAACCTCTTTCATTGCTGAAAACTTACGTGGACTACGCAAAGCCATGGGAGCCAGCAAATTTGAAAAACAATTATTGAAACAGATGAAGCGTACAGGTACATTAGCGATGTGCCGCTTGGACAACAATACGGTGCTTGAGAAAGGGCTCTATTATTATCAAGGGAATGATTTTGCAAGTGAACTGGTTTATAGCATCAACCGTTTGTGTGAGCCTTGCTTAGAACATATTGACAATAATTTCAACCCACTCGATGAAACTCAACAGTCAGAATTCGCTAATGTATCCAAAGACATCACCGAATTAATTCGCTCTTGCAGAGAGAAGTTAAATACAAATAATTTTCAAGATTTCGAAGATAACATCAATACCGGCAATGCCCTCAATGCCCAACTAGCTCATCTGAAGAAAGAAGAGTTAAAGCGCATTCAGAGCCAAAGAGGTAGTATCAAAGTCAGCATGGTCTATCTGACGATGGTTCAAGAGGCACAAAACGTGGTAACCTACACCATTAACTTGATGAAAGTTAGTCGCAAATTTCAGATGGAAAGTGATTTTTAATTCGAATGCACTTGGCAAAGGGTATTTAAATATCGTATCTTTGCGCCTCATTTTAAACGATTAAGCATGATTTCAGTAGACGGATTAGCCGTAGAGTTCGGTGGATCCACCTTATTTAGTGATATTTCATTTGTCATCAACGAAAAGGACCGCATTGCCCTTATGGGTAAAAATGGTGCCGGTAAAAGCACACTGTTAAAGATTCTGGCAGGCGTCAGACCTCCTTCGCGAGGAAAAATATCGGCGCCAAAAGAATGTGTCATTGCCTACCTGCCACAACACCTGATGACGGAAGACGGTAGAACCGTTTTTGAAGAAACAGCTCAGGCATTTGCGCATCAGCACGAGATGGAGGCCGAAATAGGACGGCTGAATAAAGAATTGGAAACTCGTACGGACTATGAGACGGATAGTTATATGGAGCTTATCGAAGAAGTTTCTGCCTTGAGTGAGAAGTTTTATGCAATTGACGCAACTAATTACGAAGAAGACGTAGAGAAAGCATTGTTTGGTTTAGGCTTCTTACGCGAAGACTTCAGCCGCCAGACGAAGGATTTCAGCGGTGGATGGAGAATGCGCATCGAACTGGCCAAGTTGCTTTTACAAAAGCCTGATGTGTTATTGCTTGATGAACCAACAAATCACTTGGATATTGAGTCAATTCAATGGCTGGAAGATTTTCTTATCAATAGTGCTAAGGCTGTTATCGTTATCAGTCACGACCGTAAATTCATTGACAACATCACTACGCGGACTATAGAAGTAACCATGGGACGCATTTATGATTATAAAGTAAACTACTCTAAATATCTGGAGCTACGCAAAGAAAGAAGAGAGCAACAACAGAAGGCTTATGAGGAACAACAAAGATTCATCGCCGATACCACCGAATTTATAGATCGATTTAAAGGTACTTATTCTAAGACAACGCAAGTTCAAAGCAGAGTGAAAATGCTCGAAAAACTCGAGCTCCTTGAAGTGGACGAAGAAGATTCTTCAGCTTTAAGATTAAAATTTCCTCCATCACCACGCTCGGGCAATTATCCAGTGATCATGGACAATGTAGGAAAAACGTATGGTAGCCATACGGTCTTCCGAAATGCTAATATAACCGTAGAGCGAGGAGATAAAGTTGCTTTCGTCGGTAAAAACGGGGAAGGAAAATCAACACTTGTAAAGTGTATCATGAAAGAGATAGAACATGACGGCACTTTGACACTGGGGCATAACGTACAAATGGGTTATTTTGCTCAAAATCAAGCTTCACTGCTGGATGAAAACCTGACCGTCTTTCAAACAATTGATGATGTGGCCAAAGGGGATATACGAAACAAAATACGTGATCTGTTGGGTGCCTTTATGTTTGGTGGAGAAGAATCAACGAAAAAGGTGAAAGTACTTTCGGGAGGCGAACGGACACGACTGGCAATGATAAAATTACTTTTAGAACCCATCAACTTACTAATATTGGATGAACCAACTAACCACTTAGACTTAAAGACCAAAGACATCTTAAAACAAGCACTGGCCGATTTTGACGGAACGTTAGTTGTTGTGTCTCATGACCGTGATTTCCTTGATGGTTTAGTGACAAAAGTCTACGAATTCGGCAATAAAAAGGTCACAGAACACCTGTGTGGCATTTACGAATTCTTGGAGAAGAAGAAAATGGATTCACTGAACGAATTGGAAAAAAGAAAATAATAATATTTTTTATGTTTTAAAAAGAAGTATAATAAAACAAAATATGCTTTCTTTGTATTTGGTATAAGAAATACCTTTTTATCAACTCTAAAAAAAAGAAAAATATGAAAAGACTATTTTATTGCGCTGCATTTGTTGCAGCAATGGGCTTGTTTACAACAGCCAACGCTCAAAGTACAGTTACAACAAAGAAAGAAGTAAAGAAAGAACAATGCGATAAGAAATGTGACAAAAAAGATGCTAAAGCTTGCTGCAAAGCAGGGAACGCTAAAAAAGAATGTTGCAAAACGGCTGATGCTTCAAAAAAAGCAACTGCAAAAGCTTGCTGCAAAGCCGATAGCACTAAGAAAGCTTGCTGCAAGAAAACAGCTGCTGCCAAGAAGAAATAAGATTCATAAGTACATTTGTTTTAAATTAAGGAAGCAGGCGTTCAAAAGAAATTTTGAATGCCTGCTTTTCTATTATTTATTACAAAGTTCGAACTTCTTGGGGCAAGTATCCACTGCGAATGCGCCATTCTTGTGGATAAAGATTATTGGCTCGATTGCCGATGTTTTTCACGAAGCCCAATGGAGCACCTTTATAAGTAACCAAAAGGCAACCGCGAGGCGAAGTGTCGCTAACCGTTATTGCCTCCTTTCGTAAATAGGCAATAGCTTGTTCGTAACTAATCTCTTCAGTATGAAAGATTTCGGGACGCATGATTAGACTCATAGCAAGTGCATGATTCGGAATAATATCTTTCCCTTTCATTTCAGCCAATGCAACACCTGCTTGAACAATGCGCAACGTCTGTTGCAGTTTGCCCAATTCAGTAAAATAAGACTGAGGAAAAGCCGAAACAAAACGATCATTTGTCATCAATTGATAATCATTAGAATTTACAATCCAATCTTTTACAAGATTTAATACCTCTTTGTTAGGAGAAGGAAGTTTTGATCCTTTATTCTTTTTCTCCGCTATTTTTCTTTGCGCAGAACCGAATCGGCAATCAATATCCTCCAGATCCGGCTTTCTTAATACAGCAAGAAAGAAACCTTCTCCTAGCGTCTTATGAGGCAGGAAGCGATAGACAGGAAAATCACTATTTGCAAGATTGCCACTGATATTCCATTCTTCGGGCACATCCACCTCTAAAGGTATCCCTCCAAATTCCTGTTGTATCCAAGCAATGTTCTCCTCGTCTTCCTTTGTATTATAAGTACACGTACTATAAATAAGAATTCCCCCCGGTTTAAGACTAGGCCAAATATCAGCAATAATGCGCCGTTGTCGCCGCCAACAGATTTCAACATTATCCAAACTCCATTCTTCAATAGCACCGGCATCTTTTCGGAACATTCCCTCACCCGAACAAGGGACATCAGTCAAAATTACATCAAAAAATGAATCAAGCGTAGAGAAATCTGTCGGATCATTATTTGTCACAACAACATTGGGTTGCCCCCACTTTGTGAGATTTTCAGCCAAAATTTGAGAACGAGAGCGAATAACTTCATTGGCAACCAGCAAGCTTCCTGAAGGCAACAGACTACAAGCATGGGTCGATTTTCCACCTGGAGCCGCACATAAATCGAGCATTACACTAGGTGCGTGAACGTACTGCTTCATCACCTTCTCCAGAAACATCGAAGAAGCCTCCTGCACATAATAACAACCGGCATGAAATAGAGGATCAAAAGTAAAAGTCAGCCGTTCGGGAAGATAATAGCCTGTAGCACACCAAGGTACTGGAACTATGCCTTCAATAGCTATTGATGAAAGCTCTCTTTTTGAAGCATTTAGTCGGACGCTGACGGGAGAATCTTGTCCCAATGCTTCAAGCAAGCCATCATAGTCTTCTTTTCCCAAAAGGGTGCGTGTATAAGTCGAAAAATTGATAGGTAAGTTCATTTTATGCTATTAAAAAGTGCAAATATGAAAAATAATTCGTCTCTTTGCAACTTTCCGTGTAACGAACTACGTCTAAACATACAAAGAAACAATAATAATAAAACTATAAGGCATATGAAACGAATAATTATTGCTCTGATGGTAACAATCGCATTCTGTACGCTGGCACTGGCTCAGAAGAAGGTTACCATTGTAAAAGACAGCATTGGAAAAGCTAAAATTACAGTGACCAAGACAAGTTCGGCAACAGATGATGAGGATTCGGACACAACATTCGTTGCTGAATGGGAAGACACTCCTGATAGTGCTTCAAGTACTACAATATCGGCAACAAATGATGATGACTTTCCGTTCAACTTTGACGGACAACACTTTGGAAGTGCAGCATTACTAATACCCATTATTGCCATCATTATGGGATGTGGACTCCCTATATTCATTGTCTTTATCGCATTCTTTTTTCGGTATAAAAATAAGAAAGCAAAATATCGCCTTGCTGAGCAAGCTCTTGCATCTGGACAGCCCATACCGGAAGGTATGTTTAGTGAACAAAAAATGGAGAACGACATTCAAACAAAAGGCATTAAAAACACCTTCATGGGCATCGGGCTTTTCATCTTTCTTTGGGCTTTAACAGGGAATTTTGGACTGGGATGCATCGGGCTACTGATCATGTTTACAGGCTTGGGGCAATTGGTTATCTGCTACACTCAAAAGCCTTCTTCAATCGAAAAAAAACCTTATACAAGCAATAGTAGAAACAATCAGGTTTTGGATGTAAAAGCCAATCACGAGGAAAAAAGCGATAAGACTTCAACCGAAGAATGAGTCAACTTAACGACATATCGTTAGTAGCACAGGTCGTGGTATTTAAAAATACCAGGGCCTTTGACGAGTTAGTAAAGAAATACCAATCGCCTATCAGACGATTCTTTCTGAACCTAACTTGTGGAGACGGTGAGTTAAGTGATGATTTGGCGCAAGATACATTTGTAAAGGCATATACTAATATCGCCTCATTTAAGAACCTCTCTAGTTTCTCTACTTGGCTATATCGTGTTGCATATAATGTTTTTTATGACTATATTCGCAGTCGAAAGGAGACGACCGACCTGGAAGCTAAAGAAATAGACGCAGCATGGAGCACAGAGCAAGAGAACGTAGGGGAAAAAATGGATATCTACCAATCGCTTAAAATGCTGAAGGAAATAGAACGAACCTGCATCACTCTATTCTACATGGAAGATGTTAGTATTGATAAGATTGCAGGAATTATAGGTTGCCCGGCAGGAACAGTGAAATCTCACTTATCCAGAGGCAAAGATAAGTTAGCAACATACTTAAAACAAAACGGTTATGATGGAAACTAATGATAAACTGTTGAAGCAGTTCTTCAACGAACAAAAACAAGAAATAGAAGATAATGGGTTTAGTCGCCGAGTAATGCGCAGCCTGCCAAGCTATAGCAAACATTTGTCTAATCTTTGGGTGTCATTCTGTACGACCATTGCATTAGTCTTATTTATAACATTAAATGGCTTGCAGGCAATAGCTGGTGCATTGCGAGAAATTTTCATCTCAATTATGCAAAACGGTATCGAAAATATTGATCTGAAATCATTGTTAATAGCAGTAGTAGTACTTGTGGTTTTATGTCTCCGCAAAGTTTGCTCAATGGCTTAAGGTACAATTATAACTAAGGCACATTATTTATTTTGATAAGTTCTGGAATTACTTTTAAATTAAGAATTTTCATTTTTACGATTCTGCTCATAACAGTTTCCGTAAATGTGTGTGCGCAAAAAAGTGATTCTATTGTTATTCGTTTTTTAGAAGATTTACATATTCCAATAACCAAAGAAAACCACACCAAGCTACTAAAAAGTGGGAAAGAAAAATTTATAGACCTCTTTGCTGAAATTAAAAAAGCAAAGCACCATATCCATCTGGAATACTTCAATTTTCGCAACGATTCAATAGCCAATACCCTTTTTGATTTATTAGCTGTTAAAGCTAAACAGGGAGTTGAGGTTCGTATACTCTTCGATGCCTTCGGAAATTGGTCTAACAATCGTCCTTTAAAAAAAGAGCACTTGGATTCCATCCGCCAAAATGGTATAGAAATATATAAATTCGATCCTTTTAGATTCCCATATATCAATCACGCATTTCATCGCGACCATCGCAAAATTGCCGTAATCGATGGTAAAACAGCCTATTTAGGAGGAATGAACATAGCTGATTATTATATCAAAGGGCTACCCAAAATAGGTGCATGGAGAGACATGCACATTCGAATTGAGGGAGATGCTGTGAAGTATATACAAGATATTTTTTTGGGAACCTGGAACAAACTAGCAAAACAGAAGATTAGTGGAAAAATATACTACCCTGACAGAATTGAAAAAACGGATGATTTTAATGAAGAAGTCGCAATTGTAGACAGAGCTCCCAAGGAAACGCCTGAAGAACTTCGCCGAACGTATGCAAAATCGATCAGAGCTGCGCAAAAATCGATACAGATTGTGAATCCTTACTTCATCCCTACCCACTCGATAAGAGAAGCTCTAAAAGAAGCAATCGACCGTGGAGTCAAAGTTGAAATTATGATTTCATCAAAATCAGATATTCCTTTCACTCCTGAAGCTTCTTTTTATCTCGCTCACAAATTAATGGAAAGAGGGGCAAATATATATATGTTCAATGGAGGATTTCACCATTCAAAAACAATGATGATCGATAGCCTGTTCTGTACTGTCGGTTCGGCTAACCTAAATAGTCGAAGCCTGCGCTATGACTATGAAACAAATGCATTCATTTTCGACAAAAGGACTACAAAAGAATTAAGTGATCTTTTTGAAGCAGACAAAAGTAACAGTACCTTACTAACTCCCCAAAGATGGAAACAACGCTCTAAGTGGAAAAAAGTAGTTGGCTGGTTTGCCAACTTATTTACCCCATTTATATAAAGGGCTTTAAAAGAAAAACAAAACTTTCTACGTACATTTGCAATCAAACCTAACGAAACATAAAGCATGAAACAATATCTGGAGCTACTCGACAGGGTACTGAAAGAAGGAGTAAAAAAGGACGACCGCACCGGAACCGGAACTATTAGTGTCTTCGGCCATCAAATGCGCTTTAATCTTAGTGAAGGATTTCCCTGCCTCACGACTAAAAAACTTCACCTGAAATCAATCATACACGAACTTCTATGGTTCCTGAAAGGAGATACGAACATACAGTATCTGCAAGAGAACGGTGTCCGTATCTGGAATGAATGGGCTGATGAGAATGGTGACTTAGGACATATTTATGGTCATCAATGGCGTTCCTGGCCAGACTACGAAGGAGGAAACATTGATCAGATAACAGAAATTGTAAACACAATCAAAAACAATCCGGATTCTCGTCGCATGATTGTGAGTGCTTGGAATGTGGCTGATCTAAACAAGATGAATCTCCCTCCATGCCATATACTCTTCCAATTTTATGTGGCTAATGGCCGATTGAGTATGCAACTTTACCAGCGTAGTGCGGATATTTTTCTGGGTGTGCCATTCAACATAGCTTCTTACGCTTTATTGCTCCAGATGATGGCCCAGGTAACCGGATTAGAAGCAGGAGATTTTGTACATACATTAGGAGATGCTCACATCTACCTGAATCATTTGGAACAAGTAAAGTTACAGTTAACCCGTGAACCACGCTCACTCCCACAGATGGCAATTAACCCGGAGATAAAAAACATCTTTGAGTTTAATTACGAAGACTTTGAGTTAATCAATTATAATCCGCATCCGCATATTGCCGGGAAAGTATCTATTTAAGCCTTATCTTATGAGTAAAATAGCAATCATAGTAGCTGTAGATCGTAAATTGGCCATCGGATTTCAAAACAAACTGTTATTCTGGCTGCCCAATGACCTGAAACATTTCAAGGCATTAACTACGGGAAATACGATTATTATGGGACGAAAGACTTTTGAATCACTCCCCAATGGAGCTCTTCCCAATAGAAGAAACATCGTCATCTCTTCTAACCCGACACTTCAATATACGAATGCAGAAGTATTTCCATCACTGGAAGCGGCAATAAAAAACAGTAATGACGATAAAGACATTTATATTATAGGTGGAGAAAGTATCTACCGACAAGCCTTGCCTCTATCCGATGAACTATACATCACACAAATCGAGGATGAAGCAAATGAAGCAGATGCCTTTTTCCCTATAATAGACCCTGATATATGGCATGAAAAAAGCAGAGAAAATCATCCTGTGGATGAAAAACATCTCTGCCCATATTCTTTCGTGAACTATATCAGAAGATAAATCAATCCTCTTCCAAATCAACCATAATAGGCATTTGCCTTTTAATTGCTTCATGAAAAGAAACGAGTGTTTCAGTGCGCGCCAATCCTAATGGTTGCAATTTATCATGTATAATACTCAATAAGTGATGGTTGTTCTTCGCATAGATCTTAATAAACATGTCATATTGCCCTGTAGTAAAATGGCATTCAACCACCTCTGGTATATTCTCAAGCGCTTTCGTTACGGAATCAAATGATTCAGGATCTTTTAAGTAAAGTCCAATGTAAGCACATGTTTCATAACCGATCTTCTCCGGATCGATAACGTATTCCGAGCCTTTCAGTATACCCAAATTAGTCAGTTTCTGTATGCGCTGGTGAATTGCTGCACCAGATACATTACAAGCTCTAGCAACTTCCAAAAAAGGAATACGAGCATTCCCGGCAATCAATTTTAGAATCTGTTCATCCAAAGAGTCCAATTGATGATGTCCCATTTAAATCAAGTTATATAAGTGAATATAAAAACGCATTGCATTTTTTCGCAATGAATATGCAAAGTTAATCAATTTTCCAGCAATAAATAATACAATCTATTACTTTTATTTGCTAAAACGGAATAATTCAATACAATGCATAAAATCTCGGGTATTATGCACCACCACAAATCAATATTATATTTATCTTTGCAAGAACATTAATCGCCTATATAAAGATGAAACTGATAGCAACAATTATCGTATTACTATTCTCTGTACCTTTCGTTAATGCCCAAAATTTCGCTGATTATTTCACGAATAAAAGCCTCCGGGTCGATTACATATTTACCGGAAACGCCGCCACCCAAAGCATCTCTTTAGACGAATTATCACAATTACCCTCCTGGGCAGGCAGACAACACCATTTATCTCAATTACCACTACTCGGAAATGGCCAAATCACAATGAGGGATTTAAAAAGCAAAGAATGCATCTATAGAACATCCTTCTCCTCATTATTTCAAGAATGGCTATCTACTGACGAAGCCAAAACAACGTCTCGAGGATTCGAAAATACATTCATACTTCCTTTTCCTCTGCATAGTGTAGAGATAGAAATCGCATTATGCGACACTCATCATAACGTAACAACTTCAATGATACACATTGTGGACCCTAACGATATATTAATTAAAGAAAAAGGGTTATCTCACATAACTCCCCATAAATATATTATCAAAAGCGGAAATGAACAAGAATGCATAGACATAGCTATATTAGCCGAAGGATACAGTCGTTCAGAAATGGATCTCTTTTATCAAGATGCAACAATAGCATGCGAAAGTCTTTTTGCTCACGAACCATTTAAAGCAATGAAGAATAAATTTAATGTTGTAGCTGTGGCCAGCCCCTCTGTGGACAGCGGTGTGAGTGCACCCAAATTGAAACAATGGAAGAATACAGCTTTCGAATCTCACTTTGATACATTTTACTCTGATAGATACTTAACCACCAATCATATCAAGGCAATACATGATGCATTAGCCGGAGTTCCCTACGAACATATTATAATATTAGCAAATACAGATCAATATGGTGGAGGAGGAATTTACAATGCCTTTACGTTAACGACTGCTCATCACAAAATGTTCCGTCCGGTAGTCGTTCATGAATTTGGACATAGTTTTGGAGGATTAGCCGACGAGTATTTCTATGACGAAGATTTAATGAATGATACCTATCCGCTCGATGTAGAGCCTTGGGAGCCTAATATCAGTACTCGAATAAATTTCGCTTCTAAATGGGAAGATATGCTAAAGAAGAAGACCCCAATTCCAACTCCTCTCTCAGAAAAGGAGAAATACCCCATTGGAGTTTACGAAGGAGGAGGATATTCTGCAAAAGGAATTTATCGCCCTGCCTATAACTGCCGCATGCGCACCAATGAGTATGCTAATTTCTGCCCGGTTTGCCAGCGAGCTATACAGAGGATCATACAATTCTACACAGAATAAACAAACATTTCACAAAAAAAACAAAAAAAATGGTTACAATAGTCCGTATAAAAACGAAAGATATTGAAAAATACAGCTATATGGAAAAGCTTCTTATTGAATCATTTCCCCCAGAAGAGTATAGACAATTAGATATCCTCCGCAAATACACAGACAACGACCCAAATTTCTACAATAACATTATTATGAATGAGTATATTCCAATAGGATTCATCACATATTGGAATTTCGAACATTTCTCTTACATCGAACATTTTGCAATAGATTCCCAAAAAAGAAATGAGGGGCATGGGAAAAAGGTTTTAAATTATCTATGCACAGAATTAAAGACCCCTGTTGTTCTGGAAGTGGAACGACCTACTACAGAAATTGCAAAACGGAGAATCAATTTCTACGAAGAATTAAGCTTCATAGTGTGGGAAAAAGAATATTGTCAACCACCTTATAAAGTAGAAGATTCTCCAATTCCCATGTATCTAATGAAATATGGAAATTCGGATCATAATACTGATTCAACTGAAGTTCGAAAAATAATCTATCATCGAGTATACGGCATTAAATAAAAAGAAAGGCTATCCTGATCGAATAGCCTTTCTTTTTATTTAATATATTAACCAGATTACTGACGCGGCTGCGCAGAATAGTTAATTTTCAGTGCATAAGCTTGTCGGAGAGCTTGTTTAATATCTGTTACGATACCCATTTTTGTTTCTTGATCAATCTTCAAGGACACTGTCATAAAAGGTTGATCTTGCTCTTTCATACTAGATCTCTCCTGCGTTATATAATCTTGAATTTGTGAAATCTCAGCATAACTATCGTTCAACTGAATACGGCTTTCAGAACCAAGTTTTCTTCTGAATTCTTCCGTAGGTTTACCCACATAGATAAAAGTAACCAATGACTTCTTTTCCAACTTTTCTAACTCAGTACCTGTAGGCACCTTAAATTCAACTTTCAGAGTAACCTCACGCATTGTTGTTACAATCATGAAGAAAAACAATAAAGTAAAAATAAGATCAGGCAGAGAAGAAGTATTTAACGCAGGCATTCCACGTTTTCCTGTTTTATTAAACTTTCCCATTACTTCTTACCTCCTCCGTAGTTTTTAGGTTCAGCCTCAGATATTTTCTGAGGATAGATCTCGCGAATCGCCTTTTGTTGCTCTTCGCTCAGATCAACATAATTCTTCTGCCATTTCTCTTGAGCCTTTTCATTTCTCAGTTCATTATAGGCAGCTACCAACTCATTTTGAACATCAATATAAGCCTGATATTTAGAGTTACGGTCATTCTGCAAAGAAATCACATGCTTTTCTGTAACCATCACATTCCCAAAGAAAGGTATATCTTTGGCATATTTTTCAGGTAATGATTCATCGTTATAAGGATTAGCAATAAAATCTTTAGCCTTTTGTCTCAATTGCTTTATGCCAATATAATCTTTCCCACACATCAACTGATCTTGAAAGTTCAGATAGACAACGAGTACATTGCGTTCCTTAACAATCACATCATCCTGTTTCTGATCTTTTTCAGGAGGGGGAGGCAAACGTCTCGCTAAACCTCTATCAGTATCCATAGATGTTGTAATCAAGAAGAAGATAAGCAACAAGAAAGCAATATCCGCCGTAGAACTTGAGTTTATCTCAGGTACACCTCTTTTTTCTTTTGCCATTTTATGCTTCTCTTTATTATTTTAATTTCTTAGCAACTCCAAAAGCAAATATCAGTAGTACTAGGAGAGCCATCATTATATAAATGGTATACAAGAACATGTCAGTCAACTTTAACCAAAATGGTACATTCTCTGAACCATCATATGCTGGCATATCTAAGGATTGACCACTACCTACAATCCACGAAACGATCAAAACCCCTATTAAGATAACAAGACCAGATAAAGATCTGATAGCATCTTTAGGAGAATGAATAAAGTTCATTACAAATTGATATATTGCTGCAATAAGTGTAATAATAATAGCAACACCTAGTAGAATATACATCAAGTAAATCAAAGAGTCAGTATATACAGGCTGTGCCATATCCGGCACCAACGGATTAGGATCCTCTCCACCAATGAAGAATAGTCCTACTACAACCAACGAAATAGCAAGTATTACGTAAAGTACCGAGCCTGAAATTTTTTGAATTTTAATTTTCATATCCCAGGTTAATTACTTTTTATATTTCAAATTGTATTTAATAACCATATCAAGCAATGTAATAGAAGAGTCTTCCATGTCACTTGTCAAAGCTTCAATTTTAGAAAGAATATAATTATAGAAAAGCTGAAGAATCAAAGCAACGATCAAACCAAAGATTGTAGTAATCAAAGCCACTTTCATACCCCCGGCAACAACTGTAGGAGAGATATCACCTACCTGCTGGATTTTATCAAATGCTTGAACCATACCAATTACTGTTCCCAAGAACCCTAACGATGGAGCCATAGCAATAAATAATGTAATCCAAGAGCATCCTTTTTCCAGATAGCCAGCTTGAACGCCACCGTAAGATACAACAGATTTTTCAACAACATCAATTCCTTGATCAACTCTCAGCAAACCTTGATAGAAAATCGATGCGATGGGCCCTCTTGTATTGCGGCAAACATCTTTTGCAGCCTCAACATCTCCTTTTTCCAAAGCAGCCTCAACAGCAATAATTAACTTCTTCGAGTTTACCTCAGCCAAGCTCAAATAAATAACTCTTTCAATACAGAAAGCCAAACCAATAACAAGTGCAATAGCAACAAAGCTCATGAAGAATGCAGAACCTTCAATAAACTTAACTTTAATTTCCTTATGAATACCACCTTCTGCAGCAGTTGTAGCTGGTGCTGCATCAGCAGCTGCGGCTGGCTGATCAACAGCAGGAGTAGTCGTCTGTTCTGTTGTAGGAGCATCTTGTGCCTGAACAATTTGAATTGAGCCAAATGCAATGACTCCAATCACGGCAATAATTACAGATAATCTTTTCATTGTGTGTCTAATTTTTTAAATTAATTTAATATTATATTTACTTATCTATCGCAAACTTTCTTTGCGGAGAGAGCGGGATTCGAACCC
>DBTL01000146.1:0-27822 GCA_002307035.1 Bacteroides sp. UBA1317 | reverse complement strand
AGAGAGCGGGATTCGAACCCGCGATGCACTTTAGGCGCATACACGCTTTCCAGGCGTGCCTCTTCAGCCACTCGAGCACCTCTCCCACTAATTTTATTATAAGAATTAAAAATAAATTCCTAAATATAAGATATCGACAAATCATTCTAATTACAAATGTATTCTTTTTTTTCTTTTTTCATAGCATCATCGCTTTTTTATCTTTAATAAAACTACAAAATTAATAAACTTTAAAATCTGGCTTAATTTATTAGCGTATTCCAAACATTCTTATTGCATTTTCTGATGTTTGAGCAGCAACAATTTCCGGGTCCAATTGATAAATCTCTGCTACCTTAACTAAGACATCTTTCAAAAAAGCACTTTCATTCCTTTTCCCACGGTGCGGTACTGGGGCCAAATAAGGTGAATCCGTTTCCAGAATAATACGCTCCAGAGGTATCTTTTTCAAAGTATCGGGTAAAGATGATTTTTTAAACGTTACAACTCCATTAATACCAAACATAAATCCTCCCAGTTCCATAATCTGTTGAGCTTCTTCAACCGTGCCCATAAAACTATGGAAGACTCCCGTCAAGGAAGAGCCCTTATACTTATTCAAGACATGATATATATACCCAAAAGCCTCCCGACAATGTATAACGACAGGTAAATTAACTTCTATTGCAAGCTGTATTTGCCGTTCAAAGACTGTCAATTGCTGTTCTAAATATGTTTTGTCCCAATACAAATCTATTCCTATCTCACCAATCGCAACAAAAGAAGAGTGCTGCTTCAAATTTTCAATAACAGTTCTAAGTCCCTGATCATACATAGCATCAACACTAGTGGGGTGCAGGCCAATCATAGGTAAACAATACCCTTTATATAACTCGCAAGTAACCAACAGACGAGCAACAGTAGTACCATCAATATTAGGCATCAAAATATGGGAAACACCAGCAATACGTGCTCTTTCAATTACCTGAGGCAAGTCATCGAGGAATTCTTCTAAAAACAAATGTGAATGTGAGTCAATTATCTTCATCTGGTATATTTCCAATTCCCTTCTCTCCAACACGATAATAATAAACAACTCCATATTCACGACATTTATCTAATCGTTCTTCATTGGGCTGCAATTGCTCATATCTTTCTTCTACCTGATTCCAAATATCCAAAATGATCTCATCAGCTCTTTGTCTCATAGAAGCAAGATTATCAAGACTACGAGAAGTCAGAGCCTGCAGATTCTTTTGGCGCTCATAGCCTTCAAGAAAAATGTCATAATGTACTTTAACTTTAGCAATAGTAGGGTTATAGATTGGTATCCCTCCTTGAGAAATCCGTTGCATTTCTCCATTAATAATTTTACTTCCCCATTCAACAATTGAAGATTCACTCATTAAGTCTGGAACATTAAAAGAGTCAGTGGGCAAACCATACATTTCTTTATGCGAAACTTTCACTTCGGATCGAAGTACTGAAAGATTGAGAACCTGAATAAAATGTGAGACATACAAGCGTGCCATTTTTACATTCGCCAAATGTTTACGACTTCCTTTTGCCTGATTTGCATAACAGTCTCTATAGTAAGACTGTGCCGCTTGAAATTTCGTTAGGAAGTTACGCGCCTCAGAAAGTGTTTTCAAAGAAATGACCAAGTTATACATATTCCACATATTGCCTTTATCAACTGCTGATTTCAGAGCTCGAATTCTGGCTTGGTCTGTATTAGGTAATCGTCTATAAGGCATAATCAATCTTGTTAAAACATCTCTAAACTTCTCGAAGCATTAAAACTCGAATTAAATCTTCTAATCTTTCTCTTCTTTGAGCAATCGGAGTAATCTTGCTTAAGCTATCCAATGCCTTCTCATAATAGAAGCTTATTTTTTTTTCACAAAGCCCCTTTATTTCTATCTCATCATATATATTCTTCACAGCAATAATTTTTTCTTCGGGAATATATGAACTTGCATTTATCCATTTATTCAATTCAAAAGATTGATGATCATCTGCTATTTCCAACGATTTTATTAGTAAAAAAGTTTTTTTATTACAAAGAATATCTCCTCCGTTTTTTTTACCAAAGACAACCGGGTCGCCATACACATCCAAAAGATCATCTTTTAATTGAAAAGCCAACCCTGTATAAAGACCTACATTGTATAATAAGTCTGAATCTTTTTTAGACCCACCACCCAGAATAGCACCAATTTTTAGGCTGGCAGCAAGCAACACAGCAGTCTTCAATCTAATCATTTCAATGTACTCATTTTCCGTCACATCACAGCGTAGTTCGAAATCCATATCCAATTGCTGGCCCTCGCAAATCTGCAATGCCGTAAAAGAAAATAAATCCAGAATTTCTTTTAAGTGCTCAGGGTTACTACTACAGATATATTGATATGCTAGCACCAGCATAGCATCGCCAGACAATATTGCTGTATTATCACCCCAAACCCTATGAACAGTTTTCTTGCCACGCCTCATATCAGCCCGATCCATCAGGTCGTCATGCAAAAGTGTATAATTATGATACATTTCAATTGCTGTAGCGCAAGAAAGAACGTTTGAAACATCATCTTTATATAGATTATAGGCCATCATCAAAAGAACCGGACGTATACGTTTTCCTCCTACAGCTAATACATAATTCACTGGTTCATATAAATTCCGTGGCGACCGATCATGCTCCAATTCTTCTGACAGATAGGCATTTATAAGATCAAGTAGTTGAGAGAGTGTAAACATTATAATAGATAAAGTTAAAAACGGTATTTATAAAAAGAGGCTGCTTGTATTTATAGCAGCCTCTTCTATCAAGCTATAAAAGAGTTATTGTAATCTAAACATCACAGGTACCGTATACTTTACACGTACAGCCTTACCCCTTTGTTGACCAGGTTTCCATTTAGGCATAGTACCAATCACACGAAGAGCTTCCTTATCCAAATAAGGATCGACACTGCGAACAACAACTGGATCAACGACAGAACCATCTTTGTTAACCACAAACTGAACAATAACACGTCCTTGTGTACCATTTTCCTGAGCGATAGTTGGATACTTAATGTTTTTTGCCAAAAATTGCATCAAAGCAGCCTGCCCACCAGGAAATTCAGGCATTACTTCTACAACCTGAAAAATAGTTTGTTCTTCCGGTTCTTCTTCTACCACTTTCACCGGTACATACTTCACTTCTACTTTAGCACCGGTTTCTTCTGTTGAAGCAATTGCCGTTTCCTGGATATTCGTTTTATCATCAACAATGGTTAGTATCTCAGCCACAGCTGGAGCATCAGGAGGAGGAGGAGGCAACTTTTCTGGAGCCTGCGTGATAGGGATAATTTCCTCTTCAAAAACGACATCGCTGAGCGCTTGACTGGTATCAATTTTAATGTCACGCTTCGTCCATTCGAACGCTACAAACATAAAAGCTAATACCACCACATATCCAACAAGTAGCCAAGTCGACTTCTTGTTTTCCAAATCAGCTTTAGGTGATTTCTTAATTTCCATAATTACAATATATATTTTTAACGTGTTCTGCTTTTGGCAAATATAATACATTTTCTAATAAACAGGCTCTTTACCTTTTTTTTTTTGCTAAATCAGCCATTCATTTTTATTTTTTTAATTATTCAAACACTCCGAAAGAAATAAATGCTTAGTGTTAACGCCACATAAGTTCCAACTCCTTTCAGCATTAATAGCGTAAATGTAATGCTGATATTTATGAAATGCTGTATATTTGGCAAGAAAACCAATTTCACCCACTACAATATTCAAATTATTCATCAAATACGATTATTAAATAATAAAAGAATGAAAAAAATAACAATTGCAATTGACGGATTTTCTTCTTGCGGAAAAAGCACAATGGCTAAAGATCTAGCAAAAAAAATAGGATATATATATATTGACAGTGGTGCAATGTATCGTGCTATAACACTTTACTGCATAGAAAACAAACTCATCAACAATGAAGAGATCAAGATAACAGAACTCAGACAACACATAAAAGATATTCATATTTCTTTCCAGATTGATCCTAGCACTCAACAACCAAACACTTATTTGAACGATGCAAATGTTGAGAACAAAATCCGGTCAATGGATGTTTCTTCAAAAGTGAGTCCCATTAGTACACTTGATTTTGTACGCGAAGCAATGGTAAAACAACAGCAAAAAATGGGGGAAGCGAAAGGTATTGTAATGGACGGACGAGACATTGGTACCACGGTTTTCCCTAATGCAGAGCTAAAAATTTTCGTCACTGCTTCTGCTGAAATTCGTGCTCAACGCAGATATGACGAATTGAAAGCTAAAGGACAAAATGCAAGTTTTGAGGAAATTCTGAAAAACGTAAGAGAGAGAGATTATATAGACCAGAACCGCAAAATAAGCCCTCTGCGCAAGGCAGACGATGCCATCTTACTAGACAATAGTAAAATGACTATTCAGCAACAACAAGTATGGCTTATTGAGCAATTTAATAAAGCTGCAGAAAAATAAGAAACTGCAAGCCATAAAAAATAAAAAATATGACGAAAGTAGAAATAGACGAAGGCTCCGGCTTTTGCTTTGGAGTCGTCAATGCCATAAAAAAAGCAGAAGAGGAACTTTCCCATGGAAAAACATTATATTGCTTGGGTGATATCGTACATAATGGACGAGAAGTGAAACGGTTAGAAACAAGAGGGCTTGTTACGATTGACCGCGAAGAGTTTAAAAAGCTCCATGACGTAAAGGTTCTTTTGCGCGCCCATGGAGAACCGCCTGAAACCTATGAAATCGCTCGAAAAAACAATATCGAAATCATAGATGCTACATGTCCTGTAGTATTACGTCTACAAAAGCGAATTAAACAAGAATATATTGAAGATGATACATCTAAAATAGACACAGACGACAAACAAATTGTTATCTACGGAAAGAATGGCCATGCGGAAGTCTTAGGGCTTGTTGGTCAAACGGCAGGTAAAGCCATTGTCATAGAACACTTTGAAGAAACTGAAAAGTTGGATTTTAGCAAAGACATCCGATTATATTCTCAAACGACTAAATCGCTCGATGGATTCAAAAAAATCGTAGAATATATCGAGGAACATATATCGCCTGAAGCAACATTTGAATATTACGACACAATATGTCGGCAAGTGGCAAACAGGATGCCTAATATCCGCAACTTTTCAGCTTCTCACGACTTAATATTTCTCGTAAGTGGAGAGAAAAGTTCGAACGGAAAAGTACTGTTCAATGAGTGTAAAAAAGTAAATCCGAATTCATATCTTATAGAAAGTCTTGAAGGGATAGATCTATCATTATGCAAGAATGCAAAATCTATCGGTATCTGTGGAGCAACCTCCACTCCCAAATGGCTAATGGAAGAAATTTGCATATACATAAAGTCTCAAATAAAAGCCCCTGAAATTAACGTTATTTATTAGAGCAAGCCGCACTTTGAGATAAAAGAAAGATAATTAGTCCAGCTTTTTGCTAACTTTGCATTGCAAATTATCAAAAAAAAAGGTTGTTATGGGAACAGTTAAATGTGTTGGTATTTTAACCTCCGGAGGAGATGCTCCGGGCATGAATGCGGCAATTCGTGCAGTTACACGCGCTGCAATATATAACGGATTGCAGGTGAAAGGAATCTATAGAGGGTACAGAGGACTCATCACTGGTGAAATCGTCGAATTTAAGAGCCAGAACGTAAGTAATATTATACAACTAGGTGGTACTATCCTAAAAACAGCACGCTGTAATGAGTTTATGACCCCTGAAGGACGTCAAACAGCATACGAAACAATGCAAAAGGAAGGTATTGATGCCCTAGTTGTAATAGGAGGTGATGGATCACTAACCGGCGCTCGTATTTTTGCCCAAGAATTTAATGTTCCGTGTATTGGGCTACCGGGTACTATAGACAATGACCTATATGGAACTGATACAACAATTGGATATGACACCGCTTTAAACACAATTCTAGAAGCTGTAGACAAGATACGTGATACAGCAACTTCCCATGATCGACTTTTCTTCGTCGAAGTTATGGGAAGAGATGCAGGTTTTTTAGCACTAAACGGAGCAATTGCTTCAGGTGCAGAGGCCGCTATCATTCCTGAATTTAGCACAGAAGTAGACCAATTGGAAGAATTCATTAAAAATGGATTCCGTAAGTCAAAAAATAGCAGTATCGTCATAGTAGCTGAAAGCGAACTTACCGGAGGAGCAATGCACTATGCTGAACGCGTTAAAAATGAATATCCGGGCTACGATGTCCGTGTTACTATACTTGGACACTTGCAACGTGGAGGAAGTCCGTCAGCTCATGATCGTATTCTAGCAAGTAGACTTGGTGCAGCCGCTATTGACGCTATCATGGAAGACCAACGTAATGTCATGATTGGTATTGAAAATGACGAAATTGTATACGTCCCCTTCACAAAAGCCATAAAGAACGATAAGCCTATTAAGAAAGAACTAGTAAATGTACTAAGAGAATTATCTATCTGATACAGCCATCTTTTATTTAGGTGATTTACAGAAAACGGCGCAGAAATAGTAACTATTCTGCGCCGTTTTCTGTAAAAGCAAAAGATTTATTCAGCCGTTGTTACCTCTGTCGTTTCTTGTGTAGCATCAAAATCTGTAATTCCATTTGCAACAAGAATATTATACCAAGAAATTAATTTCTTGATATCCGTTACATAAACCCTATCACGATCAAAATCAGGAAGTACTTCTGCCAAATATTCACGTAATTGATTTGCATCCGCTTTTTTTAAATCAATAGAAGCTACTCCAGCATTTTCCTTTCTTTTGATAGAAGCAAAGACCTCTATCAGTGGAACTTCAGTTTCTGCAGCATACATAGCGATATCTCCCAATGAAACAATTTTTTCGTTTCCGTATGCCGGAATACGTTTTTTCTCAGTTGATATAGATTCAACAATCAGCATACTTTTTCCCTGAGAGATCAATTTATACAACCCCGGTTTTCCGGAGATAGACAAGATAGTTTTCAACATAGTATGTTTTACTTTATTTTTAATTATTGCGGAGCAAAAGTAATACTCGACACCGAGATGAGCAACCCAAAAACAATAAAAATCAACTATTTAAACAAATATTAGGAAACAGCTTTTATCCTAAGTGATTCATAAGTGAGAGAACTTGTGGTATCAAAGGAACTTTACCATCATTATAAATAATAAAATCAGCCATATCCATCTTTTCCTCATCACTCATCTGGCTTTGAATCCTCTTCATTACTTGCTCACGAGACGATGAATCACGCAACATTGTCCGCTGTAAACGAACATCAAGTGGAGCATAAACAAGCACGACCTTGTCAACTTCTTTAACAAAACCTGCTTCAATCAAAATTGCCGCTTCCATTCCCAAGACCTTACAAACAACCTGTTGATGTACCCACCGCTTAAAATCATCTTTCACCCTCGGATGAATAATGCCATTCACAATGTTCATGTTCTCAGGATTGTCAAAAACATACGAGGCTAACAAAGCTTTATTCAGCTCTCCATTCAGATAAAGATCAACTCCCAATAATGAGGTCAACGATTCACGAATCAATGGGTCTTCTAATGTAAGCCGCTTAGATTCAATATCAGCAATATACATCGGAATTCCCATGATCGTAAGCAAATGAGAAACAATACTCTTTCCACTGCCAATTCCACCCGTAATACCAAGTTTAATATTCATTAGAGGGAGAGAATTGTTCTATTAAAAAATCCACTTGCATAGGAGAAATACGTACTCGACTAACTCCATGAGGTATAGTTTTTAACTTCGCAGTATATTTATCTGAACCTAGGTGGAGCAATTCTTCATACGAGACATTCAGAACAAAATCAGCAGCAGTCATACTATGAAAATGTCCTAACCCCACCTGAAAAGTAATCTGAACCTTAGAAGGAAAAGTGCGCAATATCTTATCTGCCGGAAAATTAATTCCATAAATAGGTACCTCCACTGTTTTCTCTGTGTAGATATCCACAGGCAGAGTCAATTCTACAGAATTAGGAACAAACTTTGCACCTCTCACTCTATTAAGAAAAGCTTGATGCTTTAAGGTGTCAGAGATATGATCTAAGACGAACTGTTGAGTATAAGCGGCCATAATTGTGTCCAAGATAGTGCTTGGGGCATACACAAGAACTGAATCAGGAGAGAAGATTGTGTCTGAAATATAATATTGGCGATCTGGAGTAATCTTGCCTAACAACCTGACAGGAACACGTTTGGATTTACCTGTTGAATAGATATACTCTAAAATAGTAGGCTTTAAAGAAAGAATACGAGTTGAAACACTCAACTGACTAAGTATCTGCTTTTCAAACTCTGAAGCATTGATTTTAACATGATTATTAACGCCCTTATAATCTGAAAAATTAAGCGTTATGGGGAAAAGGGTCTTCGCCAACATATAGTTCAGTAACACGGTACCTTTATCTTTTACTCTAATTGTTATTTCTGGAGGAAGATCCGCGGTAAGCATCACATTATCAGGCACACCTTTTAATCTTAGGGGAATAGAAAATTCTGTTTCATAATCGTAGTTTAGAGTTTGCAAAAGCCAAAAAGCGCCAGCAATAAAGAAAAAAAACAAAAAAATTAAGAACTCTCTGTTCTTTTCACCCAACAGAAAGCCCTTAATTCTTTTTATAGACTTCAGATAAAGACACTTTGTGTTCCTACCGAACGTTGTCATTATTGATTATTAATTATTTGCTAACTGCATCAGCAGCAGCGGCAAAAATAGAATTTTTATCTATTTTGACCTTTACGTTATCAGCTATTTCAAGAATAACATGATCATCGTTTACCTCCTTAATCTTACCATGTAACCCACCCGCAGTGATAACTTTCTGATTTACTTCAAGAGACTTGCGAAAGTTAGCAATTTCTTTCTGTTTTTTGTTTTGCGGACGAATCATGAAAAAGTACATAATAGCAAACATTGCTATCAGCATGATCCACATCATACTACCACCGCCTCCCATTGGGGCACCTTGCAAAAATACGGTTAATAAGTTCATAAAAATCAGTTTTTTAGTTTTTAATCTACTAGATACAAAGGTATTAGTTCTTAGCTAACTTGCCTTCCTTTTTTAATTGATTAACAATTCCATCAAGCGTCCCATTTATGAATCCACCACTTTTTGGTGTACTATATAATTTAGCTATTTCCAGATATTCATTAAGTGAAACACTTACAGGAATATTAGGGAAACTAAGAATCTCAGCCAAAGCACATTGCATAATAATCACATCCATAAAAGCCACACGATCCAAATCCCAATTTTTTGTGTTATCACTGATAAGGTGGCGATAATAATCAGAATTCAAGAGAGCACGTCTAAATAACCGGCGAGCAAACTCTTGGTCTTCATCATCTTTAAATTCTGGCAAAAGAGGTTGGGCAGAGCCATTCTTTTCCTCAAATCGTTTGATAGTTTTTAGTACAAAAGTGTCAACTATCTCTTTATCATCATTCCAATAAAGACTTTGATCTTCCAGAGCCTGATCTAAAGAATCATTATTAAAGATCAAAGACTTATAAAGCTTTCTCCACAGTTCACGGTCAGCTTCATAAGAAGAATCTTCCGATGCCATGTATTCCTTATATATATCTGAAGCTACAATTTTATCATAAATCTCTTTAACCAACTCTTGATCGTTTGCCCATGTTTTCTTTTGATTGTTGATAAACTCCGTAAGTTGCTTGTTAACCTCCAATTGAGCAATAAACTTATTTCCCACGAATTTCATATTCGGGGCCAATTCATCGGAAGTAGGCGCCAATTTGGCTCTAGCCACATCAATGCGCTTTTGCGCGTAATTCGTCAGTGCGATCATTAACATCAGCAGATAGTTGTATAAATCATAAGCCTTTGCAAGGCTAAAGAATAATTCTTTCTCCGCTGAGTCTAAGTTTTTGCTGCCGTTCTGATAGTATGCATACACTATTTGTATGATCTTAAGACGAATAAGAACTCTGTTAATCATAAATTTTAATCAATACTGTTATTAACGAATTGCAAAAGTAGGTATTTTTAGCGAGTTTGCCCAAATAAACCACTTTTTTTTATGTGAGATTTCATTCTCCTTCCTTTTTCTTTTGACAGTTTAAAAAAAAGTATCAAATTTGGGGCCAACTTAAAAAGATGACCTAACGACATGGAAGATTTTAAGAAGAAAAATGTGGTGGATTTGAACGACAAAGAAATTGTTTTCTCTAAATCCATAAAAGCAGGCAAACGTATTTATTACCTAGACGTAAAGAAGAATCGTAAAGATGAAATGTTTCTTGCCATTACGGAGAGCAAGAAGATAGTGATGAATGAAGGAGAAGATCCTCAAATAAGCTTCGAAAAACATAAAATCTTCCTTTATAAAGAAGACTTTGAAAAGTTTATGACCGGATTATCTCAAGCCATTGAATTTATAAATAAACGACAAGGTTCCTATTCAGAACCCGAAGATGCTGAAGAAGACAAGCGAAAATTGTTCAAACAAAAAGAAAATATTGACGACGTCGTTCTCATAAACGAAGATTTAGACGGCGAGATCAAGATAGACATTGATTTTGAATAAGTAAAACTTTGATAATTAAAAAAGAAAGCGTACTTTTGCACCGCTTTTTGCAACATCGTGTGATATCCACATCGTGTGATGGAGAGTTAAGCAAATAAATGAACTTAATTTAGAGTAACACAAAAAAATTAAAAAATGAAATCAATTGAAGTAAAAGGAACTGCAAGGACCATTGCAGAACGCTCTTCAGATCAGAGCAGAGCTATTAAAGCTATTCGTAAAAACAACGGAGTTCCTTGTGTAATTTACGGAGGAGGTGAAAACATTCATTTCACAGTGACTACCGATTCTCTTCGTAACTTAGTTTACACTCCTCATATCTATGTTGTAGATCTTGATATTGACGGAAAGAAATTAAATGCTATCCTAAAAGATATTCAATTTCATCCGGTAAAAGATACAATCCTTCATGTTGACTTTTACCAGATTGACGAATCTAAACCTATTGAAATAGACGTACCTGTTCAATTGGAAGGGCTTGCCGAAGGTGTAAAAGCTGGTGGTAAGTTGACTCTGCAGATGCGCAAATTGAAAGTGAAAGCATTCTATAATGACATTCCAGAGAAACTTGTTGTGAACGTAGCTCATTTAGGATTAGGTAAAACAGTGAAAGTCGGAGAACTTTCTTATGAAAACTTAACTCTTCTGAATGCGAAAGAATCTGTTGTTTGCGCTGTCAAGCTGACTCGTGCCGCAAGAGGTTTGGCTGCTGCCGGCAAGTAATCAGAGATATTATCCCGTAAGGGAACACATACAAACGCAGATTAATGCAGAGACCACAGAATCCAAGCTGTGTCAATCTGCGATAATCTGCGTTTTTTACTAAATAATACTATCGAATATGAAATACTTAATTGTAGGATTAGGTAATATTGGTCCCGAATATCATGAAACCCGCCACAACATCGGCTTTATGGTTGTAGATGCCTTGGCAAAGGATGCCGATAAATCGTTCACCGATGGACGTTACGGCTTTACCACTACCTTATCTATAAAAGGCCGACAAATACTGCTTCTCAAACCCTCTACTTATATGAATCTGAGCGGAAATGCCGTTCGATATTGGATGCAGAAAGAAAATATTCCATTAGAAAATGTACTTATCATTGTTGATGATCTGGCACTTCCTTTCGGTACATTACGCCTAAAAAACAAAGGGAGCGATGCCGGGCACAACGGGTTGAAGCACATCGCTGCAACTCTGGGCACAATTAACTATGCCCGCTTACGCTTTGGCATAGGCAGTGACTTCCCAAGAGGCGGACAAATAGATTATGTGCTAGGCAAGTTCGAAGAAGAAGATTTAAAAACAATGTCTGAACGCTTGCAAACAGCCGGTGAGATCATCAAAAGTTTTTGCCTTGCCGGAATAGACAATACCATGAACCAATTTAATAAAAAGTAGTCATGTCGGAAGCCAGAATAGACAAGTGGATGTGGGCAGTACGCATATTCAAAACCCGTACCATTGCGGCCGAAGCTTGCAAGAAAGGACGAGTAACCATCAATGGATCGTTTGTAAAGGCAGCACGTATGGTAAAGCCCAATGATATCATTCAAGTAAAAAAGCCTCCTATCACTTATTCATTTAAAGTACTGCAAGCTATTGAAAAGCGAGTTGGAGCTAAATTAGTGCCCGAAGTAATGGAAAACGTTACAACTCCGGACCAATATGAACTATTGGAGATGAGCAAGGTCGCCGGATTTATTGATCGTGCTCGTGGAACGGGACGCCCCACGAAGAAAGATCGCCGAACGTTGGAAGACTTCGTCACGCCCGACTCTCTGGACGATTTCGACTTTGATTTTGATTTCGAAGAAGATAAAAAGGATTAGATAATTAGATAAAACGTGCCTATTCTACAAAGAAAACCTATTATTTCCACATAAAATGTGCACGCTTTATCAGCAAAGTACCTCTCCTCTATCTAAAGTTAAAGATTAGCCTTTACCACATCAATCAATTGCTGGTATTCCTCATCCGTCAGATACACCTTAGCAGGGTTCATTTGGAATGTAGCGCCATAATCAGGCCCATCCACATACTTTGGAGCCAAATGAAAGTGGAGATGAGAAAGTTTATCAGAATAAGCCCCATAATTTATCTTCTCCGGATGAAAAGCTTTATCCATTGCACGAGTCACACGTGCCACATCAGCCATGAAAGCATTACGTTCATCATCACTGAGCTCAAAAAGGTCATTCACGTGGTCTTTGTAGGCCACGAGGCAACGCCCACGATAAGTTTGTTCTTTAAATAAGAAGACACGAGACACACTTAGTTGTGCTATCTCAATCATCAAATTGTGCAGCGTTTCATTGTTTTGACAGTACAAGCATTCTTTAGGATCACTTTTCATAATACTCATTTTTATAATTTAATGGAGGCAAAAGTAGCGATTTTCTCGCTACTTTTTATCTGTTTTATCATTCTTTTGGCTTACTAATTGGTGCACATCATCATTCTCACCCACTACCCATACCACATCGCCCTCTTCGAAAGGCACATTCACATCCGGAGTCATCAATGTATTTCCGGCCCTTTCCATTCCCACAATCAAGCAACGATATTTTTCTCGTATACCCGAATTCCGGAGCTTCACTCCCACAAAAACAGAATCAGCATCAACAACAAATTGTTTCAGTGTCATCGCGCTCTTCTCTATCACGTCCTCTTCGAGCAATGCAACATCCTGCATCTCTTTCCCTAGAAGGTTCAACTGTTCATCTGTTCCAATCACCTGAATCTTGTCCATAGGGAAAAGCTGCACATCTGGACCGGGAATATTAATCCTTCGTTTCCCCCGAAGAATAGAAACTACATGCACATCATACCTCCGGCCTAAATTCAGTTCAAGTAACGTTTGCCCCGCCCAGATAGATGTTCCGGGTACTTCAAAATCCGTCAAGTGTAAATCACGAGTCAAAAGCCTTCCTGCATAAGCCGGTTTTTTCTCTCCCAAATATTCAGCCTGTTCATCACGATATCGCAGATTTTGGAAAAATCGTCGTTCAATAAGTATAGAGTGTCTTTTCAATCGGCGAGAGTAGACCATCGACATTACAACCAATATTGCTACACCAAAGGCAATTCCGATGGATGCCTCAAATAAGTCAGCAATAATGAACATCACAAATGACACCGCCACAACACTTCGAAAAACGATCGTAGAAACCAGCGGACCACGATTTATTCGGCTATCATTCCATAAAGAGACAAATTCTTTTGAATGGTTTTTCTTCACTACAATAGCTCGCAAGAAAGGAGAGATACACAATATAATAAATACAGATCCAAGCATTGCCGCCCAAAAATGAGGAAGATTAGCTTCAAAAAGAGGCAGTACAAACTTCAAAGACAAGGCTATAACTGCTACACACAGAACGGAATAAGCAACGGTAATCCGCAATAAAGCAAGAAGTAGTTTTTTCCACAAGCTCTCATAATTCATTGTAGTCTCACTTCCCCGACAATAGCGTGCCAAAAATCGTTTCCAAGAGCCAGGCAACTTCTTGTCCACAAAGTTGGATGCCGGTTCTGCAAAACGAATCATATAGGGAGTGAAAAAGGTCGTTATTACCGATACTGCCACCACGATAGGATAAAGAAAATCGCTCGTCACACGTAAAGAGACACCCAGTGAAGCAATGATAAAAGCAAATTCACCAATCTGAGTTAAACTAAATCCACATTGCATCGCCGTCTTCAACGGCTGTCCGGCCAACAGCACTCCGAAAGTTCCGAAGAAGGACTGTCCCAGAACCACTATCAGCGTAATCACCAAAATAGGTATGGCGTATTCTACAATCATACTCGGATCGACCATCATCCCTACGGAGACGAAAAAGATTGCACCAAATAAATCCTTTACAGGTTTTACCAAACGGCTAATAGATTCTGCCTCCACCGTTTCAGCCAGTATAGAGCCCATTATGAATGCACCAAAAGCGGCCGAAAAGCCTGTTTTCGCAGCAAGTACTACCATACCAAAACAAAGAGCCAAAGAAACGATAAGCAATGTTTCTTCATTCATCAACTTGCGCACACGCTTCAAGAATAGGGGTATCAGGTAAATACCAACAATAAACCATAAAATCAAGAAGAAGACAAGTTTACCCACGCTCTCAAACATCTCAGCTCCCTCAAAGTTACTTTTGGCTGCCAAAGTAGAAAGCATTACCATCAATACAATGGCCAATATATCCTCAATAATCAAGATACTAAGCACCAATCCGGCAAACTTCTTCTTGCCCAATCCCATATCATCAAAAGCCTTGTAGATAATGGTAGTAGAAGACATCGCAATCATACCACCCAGAAACAAGCAGTCCATTCGTCCCCAGCCAAAGGACATCCCTACACCAATACCCAGCAGAATCATACAGAAGATAATCGTACAAGCAGCTATCACAGCAGTGCCTCCCACTCTCATGATCTTTTTAAAACTGAATTCCAACCCCAGAGCAAACAGTAAGAAGACAACTCCTATATCAGCCCACGTCTGTATATTTGCCGTATCCATGACTGAAGCCGTAAAAGCAATATGTGGACTGGCCAAGAAACCGGCCATCACGTACCCCAACACCAAAGGTTGTTTGAGTTTCTTAAATAATAGGGTCATTATGCCGGCACAAGCAAGAATCAAGGCCAGGTCGGCTATCAGAGTTGGTAGATGTGACATTTTTGTAGACTTTTATACTTGCAAAATTACATTTAATTCAGCAATTGAAAGGGAAAAAAGGCAACTTTATACCTGTAACAATAAAAAAGTTCCCGTTTGCCACAATCAAGCAGCAAACGGGAACTTTATTCTATCGACGGGGTCTCTACTTTCTAAACGGTGGTTTCACCACCATTACTTTCAATTTACGTCCTCGTACATCGACAAATATCTCCGTACCAAGAGCCGCATATTCAGGTTTCACATACCCCATGCCGATGCCTATCTTGCGAATGGGCGACATTGTTCCGGATGTAACCACTCCTATTTTTTCTCCTGACGACGCAAACAACTCATAATCCTGACGGGGAATACCTCTGTCTATCATCTCAAAACCAACGAGTTTGCGAGTCACTCCCTCAGCTTTTTGTTTTTCGAGTACAATGCGATTAGTGAAGTTTTTACCCTCCACGAATTTCGTAATCCAGCCCAGTCCGGCTTCGATAGGCGAAGTTGTATCGTCCAAATCGTGCCCATAAAGGCAAAAACCCATTTCCAATCGAAGCGTATCACGCGCACCAAGTCCCACGGGCTTTATCCCAAATTCGGCACCAGCTTCAAACACAGCCTTCCAAATCTTATCAGCCACATCCGGATAAAAATAAAGTTCAAAACCTCCCGCTCCGGTATAACCTGTATTAGAGATAATGACCTCTTTCACACCAGCCAACTCACCCACGGCAAAGCTGTAATAAGGTATATCAGCCAAATTTACATCCGTAAGTTTCTGTAAAGCCAATATTGCTTTGGGGCCTTGCACAGCAAGTTGGGTCATATTATCAGAAGCATTTTCAAGCACTGCGCCTTCCGCATTATGCGACACGCACCACTCCCAATCTTTCTCAATATTAGCAGCATTCACTACCAACATATATTTTTCAGCCTCGTAGTGATACACCAGCAGATCATCCACAATTCCGCCTTCTTCATTGGGAAAACAAGTGTATTGTATTTTCCCCGGACTGAGTACGGCAACATTGTTCGATGTTATCTTCTGAAGAAAAGGTAACGCATTGGGGCCCTTTACCCAGAATTCTCCCATGTGTGATACGTCGAACACCCCTACCTCATTGCATACAGTAAGGTGTTCGTCGATAATACCGGAATATTCAATAGGCATATTATAGCCTGCAAACTCGTGCATCTTGGCTCCGAGAGCGATATGTGTCTCTGTAAATGGCGTTTGTTTCATTTTTCTAAGTTTTAGGTTATTTATTAGCAACTAATTCGGCTATTTTCACGATTACTTTCATTGCCTTCTCCATGTTTTGAATAGGCACAAACTCATAACGTCCGTGAAAATTCAGTCCACCGGCAAAAATATTGGGGCAAGGAAGTCCTTTGAATGAAAGTTGCGCACCGTCTGTACCACCACGAATAGGTTTCACGTTGGGCTTTACTCCTACTGCTTCCATGGCAGCAAACGCCACATCAATGATATGCATCACTGGTTCTATTTTCTCGCGCATATTAAAATATTGGTCGCGTAGCTCCAATGTAGCCGTTCCTTCACCAAATTCCGCATTGATTTGGCCCACCCACTGAGCCATTTCTTTCTTACGGCCTTCAAACTTCTCACGACTATGATCGCGAACAATGTAACTCAATGTACTTTGTTCCACATCCCCCTGCATACCCACGAGGTGATAAAAACCTTCGTACCCTTGAGTCGTTTGGGGTGTTTCCTTATTTGGAAGCATCGAGATAAACTTTCCGGCTATGAGCATGGAGTTTATCATCTTATTCTTGGCATAGCCCGGATGCACATTGCGTCCTTTGAATATCACTTTGGCAGCCGCCGCATTGAAATTCTCAAATTCCAATTCGCCAACATCTCCGCCATCCATGGTATAAGCCCATTCGCAGCCAAACTTTTCGACATCAAATTTGTGTGCCCCTTCGCCAATCTCCTCATCAGGATTAAAACCGATACGGATTTTACCATGCTTAATCTCCGGATGCTCCATCAGATAGACCATTGCCGAAACTATTTCAGCGAGACCGGCTTTATCATCAGCGCCAAGTAGCGTTTTCCCATTTGTCACAATCAGATCTTCTCCTTTGTGCTCTAGCAATTCAGGAAACTGAACCGGAGAGAGCACCACGTTCTCTTCTGCACAAAGCACGATATCCGTACCATCGTAGTTTTCTACAATACGGGGAGATACATCCTTCCCACTCATATCGGGACTGGTATCCATGTGGGCTATGAATCCGATCGTAGGTACTTCTTTATCTATATTTGCGGGAAGAGTGGCAAAAAGGTAGCCGTTTTCATCCAACGTTATCTCTTCAAGACCTAAAGATTCTAATTCCGCCTTGAGATAATTAGCAAAAATCATTTGTCCGGGTGTACTGGGTGTAAGCTTGGTAAGCTCACTAGACTGTGTATCAAAACTCACGTACTTTAAAAAACGTTCTGTCAGATTCATCATACTATTTTTCTTTTTGATTTATTTTTGGAGTATATTATTGTCGGTAAAGATAAAAAAAGAGCAATGAACTTCAAAAGAATTCCATCGCTCTTTATAGAGAAACAGTGCTATCTAAGCTTTATTAATAAAAACAGCCCCTCTCAGAAGAAATCCGAAAGGGGGGCAGGTAATTCTCTCTTAAAAAAATCGACCTCTGTTTATTTCCATTTTTTCACTTCTTTCTTATCTGCTACCGTAGCCTCAATCAAGCTCAAAGCAAAGCCACCGCTACGAGCCAGTTGCGTCGAAATTTTCGTTTTGGCATTTACCAGACCCTTCTTTATCTGATAAGAGGTAGGATTCGTATCATAGTCAGCATCTTTACCATCAGCATAAAGCGTGGCTACGTATTGCTTATCCGAATCCAGAAAATCAAGTTTGACAGTAGCCGTACGTGGATTCTCGTCGGTAATGCCACCAACAAACCAACTGCTACTTCCTTTTGCCTTACGAGCCACAGTGATGTAATCACCCGGTTCGGCTTCCAGATACTTGCTATCATCCCAATCTACTGCTACATCTTTTATAAAACGAAAAGCATCCAAATGGCGTTCGTAACTTTCAGGCAAGTCAGCCGCCATCTGCAGCGGACTATACATGGTGACGTAAAGTGCCAATTGCTTAGCCAAAGTAGTGTGTACAAAGCTATGTTTGCCATCTCCCAAGAAAGTCAACTTTGTATCGAATATACCCGGAGTATAATCCATCGGGCCACCAATCAGGCGGGTAAAAGGAAGCAAAGTAGTATGAAACGGTTTGCTACCGCCAAAAGCTTCGTATTCTGTTCCACGAGCCGATTCATTGCCAATCATGTTAGGATAGGTACGACAAAGACCCGTAGGGCGAACAGCCTCGTGCGCATTTACCACAATCTTATAATCGGCAGCTTTCTTAATGGCATATAGATAATGATTGTTCAACCACTGACCATAATGGTGCTCACCCCGGGGAATGATATCACCCACATAACCACTCTTCACAGCATTGTATCCATTGTCTACCATAAACTGATAAGCTTTGTCCATGTGGCGTTCATAGTTGCGAACAGAAGAAGAAGTTTCATGGTGCATCATCAAGCGCACACCTTTATCCTTAGCATAACTTTGTAGCATCTTCACGTTGAAGTCCGGATAAGGCGTAACGAAGTCGAACACATAATCTTTAGAATGGCCGATCCAATCTTCCCAACCTTGATTCCATCCTTCCACTAATACCTGATCAAAACCATGTTCAGCTGCAAAATCAATATAACGTTTCACATTAGTGTTGTTCGCCGCATGCCGTCCGTTTGGCTTCGTTTTCGTATAATCCGTTTCACCAAGTTTAACAGAAAGCAGATCATCCGTATAAGCCCACGAGCTTTTACCCGTAATCATCTCCCACCACACACCGATATACTTCACTGGTTTTATCCACGACGTATCTTCCAACTTGCAAGGTTCATTCAAGTTCAATGTCAGTTTGGAAGCCAATATATCGCGCGCATCATCGCTCACTATCACTGTGCGCCAAGGCGACTGACAGGGAGTTTGCATATATCCTTTGTCTCCTTTGGCATCAGGAGTCAACCATGATTCAAAGATCAGGTTCTTATCATCCAAATTAAGATTCATGCAAGAATAATCTACCAACGCAGCCTCATGCAGATTTATATAGAGACCATCCGCACTCTTCATCATCAAAGCCGTTTGCACTCCGGTAGTAGAAAACTGAGACTGAGAAGCATTATCTGTTATGGCACCCTTCATCAATCCACGAATTTCCGTGAGTTTAGACTCCGTATAATCATATTCTTGTGTATCATAATCGCCCGGAATCCAGAATGCAGTATGATCACCATTCATAGCGAACTGTGTATGCTCTTCTTTTATCACAAAATAGTTCAGATTCTTCTGCGAAGGAAATTCATAGCGGAAGCCCAATCCCTCATCGAAAAGACGAAAGCGAACCACGATATCTCTGCTCCGTGCCTTTTGATTCAACGTTACAGCCAATTCGTTATAGTGATTACGAATCTGCTTCACTTCACCCCACACAGGCGTCCACGTTTCATCGAAAGTAGAGGTTTTCGCATCGGTTAGCACAAAGCCGTTCATCAATCCCGGCTCATTCTTCAACTCCAGTCCAAGCTTAGAAGGTTTAATCACTACCTTATTTTTATAAGACAATTCATAGGTAGGCTCTCCCTTCGGCGAGAGCGAAAAGTTAAGTTTCAGAAGTCCGTTGGGTGAAGTAATGCTCTCGGCTGTTGCCGCCGTGCTTACCAGTAGGGACAGTAACAGGCAGGCCATCTTTGCAGATAATCGCTTGATATTCTTCATAATACAATTTAATTGGTAATAATTGCACAAAGATAACAATGATATGCACAATGAAACAAAACGTCCAAATAAAAGCCTCGACTTTTCTATGAAAACGATTGCATGATTTGTTACTGATACATGCTACCTATAACCTGTGAGGTATATATATCTTCCACATTCGGGTAATCCGTTTTATACTGTTCTTTGAGATCTTCCGCTAGTTGATAAGTATGATGTTCAACTGATTGGGCAGCGATCCCTTTATACTCCATAAAAATAAACGTACGATTCAAACCGTTATAATGCAAAGTATATGTATCATAGGAAACAATTTGTCCGCCTCCCTCTTTGTAGGTCGCTCTTCTCTCAAAAGTTCCTTCTATCGACTTCTTTCCATACGTCTCCGAATAAATATAAACCAGACCTTTAAGCGGATTCAAATCTTCTTCACTCGAACTCGAGTTTACTTTGTCGGTATATACAAATTTATAACTCCCCCCCCTTTTACGGGAGTTGTCGCAAGTGCTTTTTCTTTCAATTCTTTTTGTTGAGCTACTGTCATATTATCACCCACGACAGTTGCATCCAATTTTGCCACAACAATGTTCTCAGAATAATAACCTATATGTATATTCAAAACACAAGAGTGCCCCGATTGATCGGTAATCGTAACAGTAGCATCACCTACATTTAATGCCTCAAATAAGACATAGTTACTATAAGTCATCTCCGCCTACAATGGTAACACCACCTTTTGCTCCATAATACAGTTCAAGTGAATTATTCTCTACATCGTATAAAGACAAGGGTTCTTCGGTGTCTTTGTCACACGATATCCAGCTAAAAGTTGAAAATAGGACGAACAGAGTCCATGCTAAAGTTTTAATTTTCATATCTAGTTTATTTCAGATTAATAGCCTGATTTAGCTTGCCCAAAGATCTATATTTTTTTGTGTGTGACGGCAATTCTTTAGCTATTATTTATAAAAAAATTATTCATCGTATAAATATACTAGTCCGCTCTTTGTAATATTTTCTGGTTTCCACTCTTGCTTTTAAAATTCGTCTTTATGGAATTGAAAGTGTAGCGCAGTGTAAAGTTCACGCCGCGTGTATCATATCGGTTGCGTCGCCAATATTCCGTGTCTCCGTAGTTGTTAGTCCAATAAGGTGTTACGCTTTTGGCAAATAAATCTTCTCCTTGTATGGAAACATATAGCTTATTCTTGAGGAAACGTCCTGATATGCCGATATTGGTATTAATGAAATATCCCATTTTTTTGGTACCGTCTCTCCATGGAGACATATAATGTGTATTGGCAAAGATTTCAAGATTGTGATAGAAATTATAGCTAATGTTTCCACCTAAACTTGCATATAAACTCTTGTATAAAGTCTCTTCCCCTAAATAAGGATATTTAATAAGATCGTATGTAAGATAGCCGTATGTGGAGAGATTGATTTTATCTAACGACAACGAATATTCAACGCCGATGTCCCAACTTTGCGAATGGCAGGCTTGTCGCCACAAGCACAGAAACATGCCACTAATAGCGTAAAGAGTAACAGTTTGATTCTTTTCATATCCACAGATGTCTGTTCTAAATTTAATTCTCACAAAAGTAGAACTATTTGTACTTGATTTTAAAATAGTCCAATATGGCTTTATAATTGTCTTGTGCCGTAAAGCAAGTATCAAGCAAATAATCTTTAATATGGTCCCATTCATGCAAGCCCCGATAATAGAACATCTTTAAATCTTCGGTAATGATAAATGGGACAAAGCCATTAGCAAGACATTCTTTGAAGAGAGCCAACCTGCCTACACGACCATTACCATCTTGAAAAGGGTGGATAGATTCAAACTTCTGATGCAGATCAATGATATCTTCAAACGTCTTTCCTTTTTTCATATTATATTCCAACAACAAAGCTTTCATTTGCCGATGAACTTCTCCAGGTGGACACGTATCCAGACCTCCAACTTCGTTGGGTAGGCGTTTGTAATCACCTACCGCAAACCAGCCTTTACGACTATCAGACGTTCCTGATTTTAATATGTGATGCAACTCTTTGAGGAACGCTTCCGTCAGTTTCTCTTCTGCTCTATCAATAATGAGGTCGATGCCGTGGAAATGATTGGTAGTCTCAATAATATCGTCCACATTTATACTCTCATCGGTCGCCCCGATCGTATGAGTCTCAAATATATAGCGCGTTTGCTCGTGAGTTAATCGGCTACCTTCTATATGGTTGGAATTGTAGGTAAGGTCAATTTGCGTCCGATGATAGATGCCTCCTTTTAGTTTCATTGCTTTCTGCTCACGCAGAGCAGAAAGTAAAGGTGTTTCTTTGACTTTGCTTTTCTTCCGGATTGGCAATTCCGCATCTTCAGGAATATTCCAAGTCTTCCCCGTCAGAAATACTCCTTTAATCTTATCGTTTGCACAATAATTTCGTGCAGTACGTTCTGAAATGCCAAACTTCTTGGCAAATTCACTTACTGAAATATAGTCCATACTCTTTTATCGGCAAGTTTTAGTATCAAAAGTAATGTAAATATAGTCATATTTTGCCGTTATCGGCATAATAATAGAGCTTTTAACAGGCAAACTTATATAAAAATCATGATTCAGAACAAAAGACACGAATTAAATTAAATAGTATTCTTGATTAGGTTGCTATTTACAGCTATCTTTTGTATCTTTGATCACTCAAACGTCCCAACTGTCTTACATTTTCCCAGAAAACGGAACAAACTTTATACTCCACACGCGTGGACTGTAGAGACTACACGTGTGGAGTATAGAGACCACGCTCGTGAAGCGAAGAGTTCAAACCGAGAGACAAACTTAGAGCTTACGTTATCGACTAATAATAGTACCGTAGTGGAGACTACTGCAACGTATTCTTTATTAGAGTAAGAGCCACGGGCTTCAGAATATAAGGAGAGATTAAGCTATTTCTCAGAAAATCCAAACCGAAACAGATTACGATGAGCAAAAAGTAGTAGATACACACATGAAGCAAGCAGCATTCAATCGACAGATATTTGGGATAAAAAAGGGTAAACCGGGGAAAAGTGTGATAGTAAAGACGTAAAAGTGAGAGTAAAACACCCTAAAACGTGGTAGACATATTTTACTATCACACGCTGAAACAGCTTATGATAAGTGGTTTCAGCGTTTTTTGTGATAGATGTGATAGTAAAACGTGTTTTTTCATGGGAGGTGAATGGTCGCCTAAGAAGCACTCTCTTCTTGCACAAGTAGCTTCTTATACGTCATATCAATACCAAAGGCACCTAAAGGAGCGGTTATCAGAATGGCCAACACAGCAACGGTTAGCACGATCTCACCACAGGGTAAGCCCATTGCCAAAGGCAACGAGCCAATGGCTGCTTGTACTGTAGCTTTAGGCAAATAAGCGATCATGCAAAACAGCCGTTCTTTGGTGGTCAACGGGGTTTTAATCATGCAAACAAACACGCCGAGCATTCTGAACAATAGTGCAAGAAGGATCACGGCAATCGCTGCCAATCCTGCACCTAGTGCATATTCAATGTTAACCGTAGCGCCTACTAGCACAAAGAGTAATATTTCCGCACCCACCCACAGCTTGGAAAACTTGCCCGACAGTCGGACGGCCAACGCATCATACGTTTTCAGCAGGGTAGCCCCAAGAGCCATTACTGCCAACAAGCCGGATATAGGGACAATGCCTTTCAATACCCGTTCCAATGCTACCAACAGAAAAGAGACGCTCAACAGAATAAGCACTTTTACCGAATCTCTCATGTGATAACGCTTGAAGTAGCGTGTAAGACACCAACCCAAGAAGACGCCAAGCACCAGTCCCGTTGCAATAGAAACCGGTATCTGCAAAAAGCTTATCGGAGAAATGTCTCCTCCCAGAGCTAGTCCGGTAAATGCGGTAAACATCACAATCACAAAAACATCATCTACCGATCCGCCTGCCATAATCATCTGCGGAATACTTTTGTTCGTGCCATATCTTTGGTCCATCAGGTGGAGCATCTTTGGCACAATAATGGCAGGAGAAACTGCTGCCACCACACTACCCATTATAGCAGCATCGAGCAGAGAGATATGAAGTAATGGCGGTGCAACAAGCATCATGCCGACTATCTCAAAACATGCCGGCACAAAACACATCAGCACGGCAGGACGCCCTACCTTCATCAGGTCTTTTATGTCGAGAGCCAATCCGGCACGGGTAAGTATAATGACTAAGGCCAATTGGCGAAGATCAACAGAGACAGAGAGCAAAGAGGGCTCCAATGCATTGAGCACATAAGGGCCCAGTATGATGCCCGTAAGCAGCATACCCAATAGTCCGGGAAGCTTTAATTTCATGAAGAAATATCCCAGAAACATTCCAAGTAGGAAGATAAAAGCTAAACTTGTTAACATATTGTTCAGTCTGAATAAAATTAAAAATATTCGTTTGTTACTTTCTCAAGACAAAAGCGACAAACTAAGAGGTATTAATCTTCCATTTACTCAAAAGAATAGGAGCATGGTTACTGATGATTCTACGTTTCGACTTTCTTGTTTTCATTCTACTTTGTTATTAAGTATAAAAGATACTGTAATAGGGCAAGCTTTCAATAGAAAAGCTCGCTAAGTAGGAATCATCAGCCCCGAAAAGGCGGTTAAAGGCAGAGTCCATTGCCGAAATCGGATGCAAAAATAGGAAAGAAGAAGCACTCGCCCAAATTATACCCTTATTATTTTATCTGTCAGCCATTTAATCAGTCCACGGCCTCACCCTTCGCCTAAACCTTTTATCAGTTCTTTTGTTTTAGCTAATAAACAATGTTACTTATTTATAGGGAGTCATCGAACGCCGAATACCTATTTATAGCGATTCCCCAACGACCTAAAAGAAAGTACCTTTGTGGGAACTTAAAAAACAAGAAGAACGATGAAAATAGAAAAGATTACAGGAAGAGAAATCCTCGATTCGAGAGGTAACCCTACAGTAGAAGTAGACGTAGTATTGGAATCGGGTATAGTAGGCAGAGCTTCTGTTCCATCAGGAGCCTCAACCGGAGAGCACGAAGCTTTGGAACTTCGCGATGGCGACAAACACCGCTACGGAGGCAAAGGCGTGCAAAAAGCAGTAGAGAACATCAACAAAGTGATTGCGCCTCATCTTGTAGGCATGTCAGCTCTCGACCAAGTAGGTGTAGATCATCTGATGCTGGCCCTTGACGGTACTCCTACAAAATCAAAATTGGGTGCTAATGCCATTCTCGGAGTTTCACTTGCTGTTGCCAAAGCTGCGGCAAACTACCTGGATCTGCCTCTTTATAGATATATTGGTGGCGTAAATACATGTGTGTTGCCTGTTCCGATGATGAACATCATCAACGGTGGTTCACATAGCGACGCTCCTATTGCTTTTCAAGAATTCATGATTCGCCCTATTGGCGCAAAATCATTCAAAGAAGCATTACGTATGGGTGCTGAAGTATTCCATGCACTCAAAAAAGTACTCAAAGACCGTGGCCTGAGCACAGCTGTAGGCGATGAAGGTGGCTTTGCTCCTACTCTGGAAGGTACAGAAGATGCTCTTAACTCTATCTTGACTGCTATCAAAGCTGCAGGATACGAACCAAAGAAGGATGTTACTATCGGCTTGGACTGCGCTGCTTCTGAATTCTACAGAGACGGAGTATATGACTATACCAAGTTTGAAGGTGAAAAGGGAGTGAAGAGAACTGCCGACGAGCAAGTTGACTTCTTGGAATATTTGATTAACGAATTCCCTATCGATTCTATCGAAGACGGTATGAACGAAAACGACTGGGACGGATGGAAGAAGTTGACAGAGCGTCTGGGTGATCGTTGCCAATTAGTAGGTGATGACTTGTTTGTTACCAACGTAGATTTCTTATCAAAAGGTATCGAACAAGGTTGCGCTAACTCTATCCTGATTAAAGTAAATCAGATTGGTTCGCTAACTGAAACATTGAACGCTATCGACATGGCACACCGCCACGGATACACAACCGTTACTTCACACCGTTCGGGCGAAACAGAAGATGCAACCATTGCCGACATTGCCGTAGCTACCAACAGCGGACAGATCAAGACCGGTTCTTTGAGCCGCTCCGACCGTATGGCTAAGTACAACCAATTGCTACGCATTGAAGAAGAATTGGGCGATCGTGCCATATACGGATACAAACGTATTAAGTAAATTGTCTAAAAAGACTTATAAAAAAAGACCGGAAGTGAATTGCTTCCGGTCTTTTTTATATAACCATTTATTTAGAATGCTTTGTGATACAATGCTTCAATATCAGCAACCGAAGTAGTACGAGGATTTCCACCGGTACAAACATCATTGAATGCTGCAACAGCCAATGCAGGAATATCTTCTTCCTTCACACCAATCTCATGCAACTTCTGTGGGATGTTGATGCTGATAGAAAGTGCTTTTACAGCCTCAACAGCAGCCTTCACTCCTTCTTCACAACTCATACCTTCTACATCCACACCCATTGCTTTAGCAATGTCTTTGTATTTTGGAGCAGCAGCAGATTCTGCATTGTATTCCATTACATAAGGCAACAGCAATGCATTGGCCACACCATGAGGGGTATCATAAAATGCACCTAGTGGATGAGCCATAGAGTGAACAATGCCTAGACCAACATTCGAGAATCCCATACCGGCAATGTATTGAGCCTGCGACATCGCTTCACGTGCAACAGTGTCTTTGCCATTATCCACAGCAGCTTTCAGGTTTTGAGCAATCATCTCGATCGCTTTCAACTCAAACATATCGCTCATCACCCATGCACCCGGAGTAATGAAACTCTCAATGGCATGCGTCAAAGCATCCATACCCGTAGCAGCAGTCAAGCCTTTAGGCATAGAATACATCAATTCAGGATCAACAATGGCAACAGCAGGAATATCATTCGGATCTACACAAACCATCTTTTTCTTTGCATCTTCGTCAATAATGACGTAGTTGATAGTTACCTCGGCAGCAGTACCCGCAGTAGTGGGTAATGCAAAAGTAGGAACAGCTTTATTTTTTGTATCAGCCACACCTTCCAGAGACTTCACATCTGCAAAATCAGGATTATTAACCACGATACCAATCCCTTTAGCAGTATCGATGGACGAACCGCCACCCAAGGCAACAATGAAGTCAGCTCCTGACTTTTTGAATGCAACAACACCATTCTGCACATTTGAGATGGTAGGATTAGCTTTCACATCACTATAAAGCTCATAAGGAATTTTTGCGCCATCAAGCACTTTGATAATTTCAGCAGCAACACCAAATTTAATCAGATCTTTGTCTGTTACAAAGAAGGCTTTCTTAAAACCGCGGCGAGCAGCTTCTACTGCGATTACACTACGACATCCGGCTCCAAAGTAAGAGGTCTCGTTTAAAATAATTCTGTTAATCATAATTTTATATTTATTGATAATATCTGCTATGCTCCGTAGTACAAAGATAAGCAAAAGCGGCTCACTAAATTTCACGAAAAGCACACTAGTATCAGAAACAATAATATAAAAATCAAAACAGATATTCTTAAGGATTAATAGAGAAGAACAAAAGAGAATTAATTTCCTTTTTTCTATTATTTTTTAATCAATATCACTATTTGTTCTTTCTATTTATTATTTTTGCTCCTCGATTAAGACTTAATAGATGATTCAT
>DBTL01000103.1 GCA_002307035.1 Bacteroides sp. UBA1317 | reverse complement strand
CTGTGTGACCTTTATTCAGCCAGGGTTTTGGGAGGTCGCGGCCAGCCATGGCAGTCTGACTGGCAATTGTATGAGGCTTCCGATGGCGACCGCCGTTTTTCATCCGAGAAAAGAGGCGTCGCCGCCTTCATCCTTGAAGTCGGGTAGCTTGTGAAGACTTCGAAGAAAATATTGTTTATTAAAGTTGCCAATTTAAATTCAAAAACCAGAAGTTTTCGACTTATGATACTCCAAATATATGATAAGTTACATTCCATTTCCCGCCTACATATTCACAAAATGCAATTTGTTCTGTTTTATCCTCGTCTTTTACCAGAATAAGATGTTTTTCAATATTCAATGGTAAATCTCACTTGAAACTTTAACCTACGATACAGATTATATGTTAGAAGGGACAATGGAGAAATCTTGCTACGATCTGTCCCGTTTGACCTAGATATGTACTATTCAAAGTTACTCGTTATTTAATTCTCGAAGTAGATCAACATTCTCTATATAATCCTCTTCACACAGTAATTCATATTTTTCATTTGCGAGCGTTATCACTTTGTCAAAATGGACACCGCTAACTTCTTCAGTAAATCCAATTCCAGAGACAATAAGTTGGTTTGAAGAAATGCGTTCGCAAATATACTTGTAAATCTGGTTTCTTTTTTCATCGTCGGTCTCTGCGTTATTCGGGCTGTCAAATACGACAGGAAAATTGATGGCATCGGGATTGAACTCATGCTTTAACTGGACCAAATTTACATACCAAATAATTGTGGAGATGGGGTTGTTGCTACCGCCAGGCGAAAATGTCCGCTTGATATTTTCAAAGCTTTTTGAATCAATACCTTCAAGCCCAAACCGATTTTTGTCGCTGAGCATAAGTGTGTAGTATCTTTCATTTATCTTTTTCTTGGCATCGCTGTATTTACGCAGCCCCTTATTAACTTCCTTTGCGTCAGCTTCATTCGTGGCAATTGATTCTTGCACGGCATGAAGATCGTCTAAGATTTTTTCCTTGATGTCAATATATCCTTTATGACGCAGAACATCATTTATCTCGGTGGATTTGATGTTCATTGAGGCTTCGTATTCTTCCAGTTTTGTTAGCCAGTTTGAGTATCCCACTTCAAGAGCCGCAATTTTTCGATCGATTTCTCCAATGCTGTACTGCATGTCACTGCTGAGCAAAATGATGTCGTCACCCGTATTGTAGCGTTTAATACGAAGATCCATGGTGTCATCAAGATTGGATTTACAAAGAGGGCAAATATGCTCTTTTAGGGAAGTAATCTGCTTTTCGTTTTCCTTATCAAGAAGACTCAATGCACGCAGATGATATTCCAGATTAGCCTTATCATTGCGAAAGCTAACTAGCTTTTGACGAAGAACGTTAAGTGTGTGGGCAATCTTGTTGTATTCATCCTTCGTTCGGCTTACGTCAGCGCGCAGATGTTCAATATCCTTCGAATATGAAACATCGCTGATGCTTGCGTAAACTCTGTCAAGCATCATATGCATCATGTCTTGCTCTTTTGACAATCTTTTGCCTTCAGTCACTATTCTTTCTTGCTGTTGGATTAAGTTGTAATAATTATCGTCAAATGCTCCCAAATGATAATAAAGAACGTTTTCCTTGAAGTCAGGATATTCACTAAGCCTCTGAAAAGAAGCGAATTGTGATCCATTTTGCTTATCCTGATCAACAAAGTATAGGAGGTAATTGTAGGCGGGAGGGGTAACTTCCAACCTCTCGATCGGTTCGTCATCCTCATTATTATTTCTCTTGGGGAGTTTCACTGCAAAGTGGAATAACTCATATAATCGCTCTGTCAGTTCATGACGAGAGACAGCCATAAACAGCAAGTCTTTATTGGCATCGAAAACTTTGAAAAGTTTATTATGCCTGAATATATAGTATCCAGTATCATCGATCGCAAATGAGAGTATGTAAGTCTTGCTTGCATCATCCCATTTATCCTCGAAAAAGCAGTCTGCGCCCATGGTATGATACAACGATTTCATAATAACAGATTTTCCTCTGTCCGTACCATCGGTGGAACTGGAGGTGATCATTGTCTTTCCAGGCGAAAGCTCAACTTTTCTTGCTTTCTTTTCGATACTCGAAAAAAGAAACAATTCCTTAAAAACAAGCTTACGCATATTTCCCGCCCTCCCAACGCTTGATAATCAAAAGTAAAAAAACGTACTTTTCCTCTTGGCTGTATTCAATTGAAAATCTCGAGCCAAATTGCTGCAGAAGTATATCCGCCATCTGCTCTATTGTAACGTCACTTGCTATTTCCTCAATATAGCCAGATATCTCTTCTTCACTTTGTTGGAGTTCCTTTGCGGAGAATTCGAGCTCAACAATTTTCGCTAAGGCTATATTGAGCTTTCTTTTTTCTCTAATTGTCGATTGCCTTTGATCAATGAGTGCGCGGACCTGCTCAACAGAGTCATCAGCATTTTCCATATGTCGATCAAGCATGCTATTGAGCTCTGATTTTGAAACGCCTTTTCGCTTCACCAGTTCATCGTAGTTAAAAGCTGACAATTCGTAACATGCTCTTTCCTCTACAGTATCAACAATTAGCCGATATAGAGCGTTAGGTTTAATTGGTTCACACCCTTTAATTTTCTCAAAACTGCCTGTTATCTTGCCTTTAAGGTCATTTTGCGGATCAAGTAAATTCATAGATGTATATATGTAGTGAAGATTGCTTAAATCGACATTGCTGCGTTTTAGCTCATTCTGTAGTGCTTTCTTTATCGTTTTCTGACTTTCGTCATCCAAATCAGTAAAACAAAAAGTCTCAACGTCGGCTTTCGGGGTTTCACCAATCTGAAAAAAAGCATTGGAAACCAACGCACACTTGATTGGTATATCCGGCGATGAAGCGTCTTTAAGAAGATATAACTTTGCTATGATGCTCTGCTTCCCATCAATCTTTTTTAGTGTAGTGAATTTATAAGGCGACTGTACCTTATGCGTTTTAATCTGATAGAATTCAATGGAGTTGCTAAGATGTATTTCGACATCGCACTTGTAGTCAAAAACAATACAGAAATTCTCCCTATCAAAGAGGTCGAACATTTTGCTTATCCCCCAGAATAACTCTTGACGAAAGCGGTTCTTGCTCATCGATCCTGACAGCTCATGAGGTATTCTGCTATAAGTGTCAGCAAGTGCCAACGAATTCACCTTCCTTTATAAATAATAATAAGTGGCTTAAAATTCCCATTATTGCTATAACAAGATATAGAACTTAACATTAAGGTATATGGATAATGAAAAGTTAATCCATTGGTGGATTTAATGCTGCCGCGGTTATATACTGCTTAGTATATATTGCATTTCTGGCTTAGTAACATCATCTCTACACCAGGACGGCGCAGTCTGATGCGACCAACGACTCGCGGGTTTGCGGTCCGGTCAATTCCCTGATTCATCATTCCCAAGCGGGACTTACAGAACAACTTGCCCGGATGATGTTACACTTCATGAATCATATTCCTTGAAACGACTCCATAAGTTGGCGGCTTCTTCGAATCAGCCTCCTTTGACCCGACGCAGCCGAATGCAAACACGCTGTAGGCGCAGTAAGCAAGGTTAAGCTGTTTTAAAATATTCATAAAGTTCATCTGGGCAATTAAAAACCCCTATATCTCGCTTTCTTAAACCTTGTTTTACTAATCTATATTTATCTGATTCAATCATTATTTTGTAATTACTACGATTCCAATTCTCACAAGAATAAACACTTTCACTTTCTTTTTTTATATCAGGTATTTTCCCTTTAACTTTACAAATATCATTATAAAACGCGTCTGCGGTACTATATCTTAATTTTAACGCATTAGAAACTAACTTTTTAATTTTTGAATTATACATTGGATCGCATTCTATAATATTTGTTAGTTTATCCCTAACAACTAGCTTTCTTATATAATTTAGGGCTACCATACTCATATTTTCGTCATCATACGGCATTTTTGAATCTTTCGCGAAGAATTCTGTTTCAAAAGGTAAATTACCATTGATTAATTGAAATAAAATTAGACCTACCTGATAGAGATCAGATTTATAGGTGTATGTATTTTGAAGAAAAACCTCCGGAGATTTATATAAATTAGGTATAGGGTCGTCTTTAGTTACATTAGAATTAACTGGCTTAACAGAACCAAGGTCAACTATAATAGGATTGTTACCTTTGAGAATTACGTTCTCTAATTTCAAATCACGATGAACAAAACCTTGTCCATGTAATTCTCCGACACCACAAAGAACATCCATAACTATTTGTAATGCTTGTTTTGTTGATAAATTTTTCAACCCACAAATACCATCAAGAGAGACACCATCTATATATTCTGTTGTAATAACTAACTGGGAATCAGTAGCATTGTCATGAAAAGCATCAAAAACGCTAACTATGTTTCTTTTGTTTCGGAATTTGATTAAAACATCTACCTCGTTTTCTACATCAACTTCATCTAATAGAGAAACAAATTTTACAAAAACTTTTCTCTTAAACGTCTCATGAAAACCTTGAAACGATACTCCAGAACCCTCTTTTATCTGTTTTTCTAATTTAATGTTTCTTTCCTTTAGGAAAAAATCTTGATACAATTCCAATTCTCCACTCAAATTATTCCCTCCAAAACCAGGTATGCAAAAATCTGGTCAGCCTTCGAAAAGTATTTAATTTTCTTGAGTTCAACCCATTTTGTACTAGACACGAGTTCTTTGTATTTTGTTTTTTTCTTTTGTGTTTTTATTCTAGTCAATATACTTTCATATCCTATATCATATAAAACCATTTCAATAGCCCCCTCAGCTTTAACTCTTTCAATAGAAGGAGATCTAAGCCCATTAGAAACGGCTTCAATTACAATTTTATCCGGTTTGGACTTACCTTTTAAGTAAAGCTGAATATAATTATATAGTTCTCGTAAGGAACTACCAGAGCTATCAGAAAGAGTAAATTTCTCACTTGCTACTCTTGATTCTTCTGTAATACAAAAAAATAAAAAAATATCTTTTCCATCAATTCCTATCCCTAATACGTTCATAACATCTCCCTCTTTTCGCTTGAATTAGTATCCAGGTTTTCAATTTCCCCAGCAATTTGGCCGAGGGTCGGTCGATAGTCTTTCGAAGGTTCTTATAATAGTTTGCACTATTGTCATTGTAAGAGAAGTTAATCTAGCCTCGTGGCAAAGAATCCCTCACTTATTGCAATTTTTTTGTTCCCTAATCCGCTCCCACAATATGGACAATATAATATCATCCTTTTCACTTTTGTTATCTTCATTTTCCGAACTAATTTCATTCATAAAACCGGAACTTATAATCCCAGTCGGCAGCACAACCAGCCCTATCCCCAGCATCGGACCCCACTCAATAATCGTCCCCAGCCGGTAATCGGATAGACATCTCCATATCCAACCGTAGTCAACGTGGCGATTGCCCACCAAAATGAAGTGATTATATTCGGGAATGCCTTTGGTTGTACGTCGTGTTCGATATGAAACATTAGGGTTGATGCTATCAGTAATAGCATAAATGTAACAAATACCGTAATTAATAATTCCGCTTTCTTTTTCCTTACGACCAACCCTATCGTCGTCAGCGCGTTTGAATATCTGTTTAATTTAAAGACTCTAAGTATCATAATCACTCTAAACATCCGCAATAATCAAGTCTTGGTATGTATCATAAGCGCAAATACCGGGAAGAGCAATTGACTTTTTAATTGGGATAATTCTTTTCGGGTCGATTGTCAAATGGGTTGGCAATGAAATAAATTCACTAAAAAACAGCTTCAGCATATCTCGTTCCAAAAATTCAATTTTGCCATCACTGTAACTGCTTTAACTCTTCTTCCTCGATTTTGTTGTCCGCCAGAATTCCCAGTAAAATCCCTTGTAATCGTTCCGTGTAGTTCTTCTTTGAGTTGCCGCTTCGTAAACATTCATATAAACCGACCTACCATTCTTGATATTTTGCTTATTTCCATAATGAT
>DBTL01000135.1 GCA_002307035.1 Bacteroides sp. UBA1317 | reverse complement strand
CTCCGTCGAAAGACGAAACTCCCGAACCAAGGCAGGAAGCAGAGAAAGTGGCATTGAATAATTTTTCTGCATGCGCAGATACTCCAATAAGCTCCAATAAACGCCGTATCCCTCAAGACCTTTATCGGCTTTGAGGCGTAACAATTTGATGTTATCGTGCGCTGTAACATCGTGTGGAAAGTACTGATCATTTTTCATTCCGCAAAGGTCACGAAAAAAAAGAGGCTTCTTGTTGCGTAATTACACAACAAGGATAAATAAAAATAATTTGTAGTCTTTTCAGAAATACATTGTAGCACAAAGGATTATTTTTCAATTACAAATATAGGGAGTAAATAGAATTTTCTCTATGTTTGCATAAAAAAGCAGATGTCGAATAGTGAACCACTTGATATCACTCTCAAACAAGTGAAAGAAGGGAAAATCGTATTAAATAACGAATATCGTTTTGTTACGAGCGAATTTGCCATTGTTTATAGTTTTAGGCGAATGGAAAGTAGAATCTTTGGACCAGGCATTCCCTATCGACTAAAAGAAGGCAGAGTAACACTGATTGTGGAGGGGGAAATACGCATATCCATCAACTTAATTGAGTATAGATTAAAAGTAGGGCACTTAGGTATTATACCACCAAATTCTATTGTTGAAGTGCTAGAGTATACGCCTGATTTCGACATGCAGGTTATAGTAGTAGAAAGTAACTTCATACCCTTTCTAAGAAAAAATGAGATAATTGAGCAATATAGCGGACAGCAATATGATTATCCTATAATGCTCGATGAAAAAGAATTCAAACAAACGGAGGCTTATTTTTCACTGATATGGGAAACCATTCAAGAGAGTATTTTCAGGAGAGAGGTCGTGCAGAATCTAGTTGCCGCATTATTATTCAACATTACCTACATTCACAAAGACAACCTGCATACGGTCAACACCCAGCTATCTCATCAAGAAGAACTCTTTCATCGTTTCATTAAGTTGGTCAATGAATATAGCATAATGGAGCGAAATGTATCTTTCTATGCAGATAAACTTTGCCTAACTCCCCGTTATCTGAATACTCTCATCAAGCAAACGAGCCATCAAACAGTGATGGAATGGATCAATCAGTCAGTAATGATGGAAGCTAAGATATTATTAAAACACAGCGACTTACTCGTCTATCAGGTTTCGGATAAACTCAACTTCCCGAATCCTTCTTTTTTCTCCAAGTTCTTTAAAAAAATGACTGGGATGACACCTTTAACTTATCAAAAAGAGCAATAATAATGAAGCTTAAACTCTTATTACTCAAGCTAGGTCATACAATCATTTGGGTATTCTTTGTTTTTATGATATTATTCACCTTGTACAGTGGAATAACAAACCGGATTGATCGATATACATGGGCGGCTATCTTAGCAGTCATTATGGAAGGAATCGTTATCTGGCTCTTTAGAGGGAGATGTCCTTTGACGATTATTGCAAGAAAATATTCCAATTCTACCAAAGATAACTTCGATATATTCTTGCCTAATTGGCTAGCCAAATATAACAAGCAGATTTTTACCAGTCTATTTTTGACTGGACTTTTGTTGGTCTTAATACGATATATATGCTCTGCCTAAATAGCACTAAAAATCATTGTCCCCAACATTATTATTCTCCCCAAAAGTCTTAAAATACTTTTCTACGACTTCTAGCATTTCCTCTATAGAAGCAACATTAATTGATTCATCTTCAGAAGGATGAATGATGTATTCCGTGTTCTTCAGCTCCCCTGTTTCAATAAAAAATGATGATTCTACAGACCTGCCGGCTAAAATGCCATTGCGCTGCAATGCCTTTCGAGCCATAGAATACTTCTGTCCGTGCCCCACAAGTCGTAATTCGGATGTATGAATGTTATCCACTCGAAACAATCCCGTCTCTCTATCAAAAACAATACCTTTACGAGCAAAGAAATTACTAAGACTACCATTGAGCGATAAATCCTCCGGAGTACCTATCATCAACCCGTTTGTCTTGTCCATCAACCATATTTTGTCAGTTATCTGTAAAGCCAGCTCCAAATCATGCGTAGAAAGAAAAATAGTCTTTCCCGTTTCCCTGCTAAGTCTATGGAGTAATTGCATCATTTCTACCTTACTCGGAAAATCAAGAAAAGCGGTTGGCTCATCCAAAAAAATCACAGGTGTCTCTTGCGCCAATGCCTTAGCAATCATCACCTTTTGTCGTTCGCCATCACTTAGCGTATGTACCATCCGATGTGTCAAACCTTCCGCTTTTACCATCTCAATAGAATGCTTTACTATTTCCCGGTCATCAACATTAAGACTTCCCCAGAATCCGGTATACGGACTACGCCCTAATCCCACGAGTTCATCTACAGTCATGTTGCGCACATCACATTTCTCTGTTAGTACGACACTGATTATGGTAGACAATTCGCTGTCCGTATAGTCGCTAATATCTTTTCCTTGAATAAGAATCTTGCCGCTCAGTTTGGGTTGAAAAGCGGAAAGCGTGCGCAGCAATGTCGATTTACCCACCCCATTGGCTCCCAGCAAACAAGTCAGTTCTCCACTGTTGATGCCTGCTTCAATGCCTGTGGCCACCACTTTTGTGTTACTTTTCCCTGCGTAACCAATGGAAAGGGAAGATAGATGAATGGTTTCGTTTTTCATATCCGTTTATTCGTTCAATTCATTTTTTCTTTTGCGGAACAATACCGAGGCTACTATCGGAGCACCGACCAAAGCCGTCACAGAGTTTACCGGTAACGCCCCTTCAAGACCGGGCATACGAGCTATCAGGTTGCAGATCAGTGCCAAAGACGCACCCGTAAAAAGAACTGCAGGCATCAGTATTCGGTGATCGGACGTATGAAAAATGGCCCGACACAAGTGAGGTACTGCCAGTCCAAGAAACATGATTGGGCCACAATAGGCTGTTACGATGGCCACCAGCACACCCGAACAGGTAATGACCAGCAGACGCGCCCGTTTTATATTTAATCCCAAATTACGTGCATATCCATCACCAAGAAGGAGTAAGTTCAATGTTTTTATTAACAGGAAAGAAAGTGGAACAAGAATAGCCATGATGCATACAAACAGCATCATCTGGTCTCCGGATACTCGAGAGAAGCTGCCTAGTCCCCAAATGACGTAAGCCCGAATATCTTCCTCTACACTGAAATACTTCAGCACACCAATGATAGCACTCGCCACATAACCTATCATCACCCCAATAATTAGCAACGTTACATTTCCTTTTACTTTCTGTGATACATAAACGATCAGTGCCATCACCGAAAGCGCCCCCGCAATAGCAGCTATAGAAAGTGCTACCTCACCAAAATAGCCCAGATTACTCAGAGCTACTCCACCCAAACTACCCGATAGCAACACTACGAACGCAACACCCAAACTGGCACCTGAACTAATGCCCAGCACTGAAGGCCCTGCCAATGGATTGCGAAAGACCGTCTGCATCTGCAAACCACTAATCGCTAAACCCGCACCGGCAACTAAAGCCGTAAGCGCTTGGGGCACACGGGACTTGAGGATAATGTTCTCCCAGATCACCGATTCTTCGTTCCCACCCATCAGAATATTACAAACCGATAGTAACGGAATATGCACCGAACCCAACAACAAATTCAGTAGGAAAAAGAAAAAAATGGATGCCACAATTAGTAACATAATAAGCGTAGTGTGCCGTTTCATCCGTTCTTTCTACTTTAGCAGTTCATAATAAGTAGAAGTATGATCTTTCAACAACGAAGGATGAAACACTTTAATCAGATCTGCCAAAACAACTTCCGGTTCGGTAGGCATGCTTTCATAAAATGGTTTCTCACGCATATTACAATAGAGAACACCTTTGTTTCGGAAAGCACGAAAGTCGGCATACCGAGGATCTTCCGCTTTCAATGCATCATAGGAGAACGTTCCGTTAAAACTATTCACAATACGCCAGTAATAGGCACCTTCAGCTTGACTGTACACTGTCTCGAAATCGAGTGTCACACCTCCCGAAGTCGAATCATCTTTTAAGAAGTAATCAGCTCCGGCATCGCGAAACAACTGAGCCAGAAAACTTTTCCCTCCTACGGCATACCAATTCCCTCCACGCAATTCACCACTAAACACTACCGGACGTTTCTTTACCCCACTCGTCAGTTTCTTTAGTTCGTTATATCGTTTTTCTATGGCACTGAATTTCCGGTTAGCTTCCGCTTCCAATCCTGTAAATAATGCAATGAACTTGATCCATTCCGCTTGTCCCAAAGGAGTCATTTCCTTATAGCCCAAATGAGGTACCAACGGAATATTTACCTCACGAATGGCATCATATCCTCCCCGCTTAAAGGGCGAGATAAAGATCACATCCGGATTTACCCCCATTATTACTTCATTGTCGAAGTTCCCCTCAATACCAATCTTTTGTGTAGCCCCACTTTTCAGTCGTTCATTCATTTCTTTATTGAACAGATGCCTCGTGCTGGTAATACCCACTACATATTTCAGTGCATCAAGTTTGATGAAATTAGATAGTTGCAAAGATGTCATACAAATTACGCTACGCACAGGCGTTTCAATAACAGTATATCCTTCAGGAATATCTTTAGGCTTTTCTCCTCTAGCTACCAATGCATAATGAAAAGAGCGGCTTCCCTTCTTCTGAGGATCTTGAATATCTATCAGACGGCATGTCGGAGTATATTTTACTTTAAATCCTTTAGCATACATCGGAGTGATTCTTGTTGTGGAAGTATTTGCACTTGTCTCTACTCCATTCGAAAAAGCTCCTTTACTATCCGATTTCTGTCGGCAACTTATACACAGAAGGCAAGCCAAGAGACAATAGCCTACCAATATTTTTTTTCTCATTCCTTCAATAAATGTGTTTCTACTCGTTTATAATCAACAAAGATAGTTTATTATTCTTGTTTCCTATGGATATTTTAGGCACTTTTGCATCTCAAAAAAATAAAGAATTATCGAATGAGCACTCCTATTATATTCGTTTCTCTCGGTCCTGGCGATCCGGAATTGATTACACTAAAAGGACTTAAAGCATTGCAGCAAGCTGATATTATCTTTTGTCCCGCCACTACCACCTCCACGGGCAAGCAGACATCTCGCTCTGCAAATATATTGCAGGAGCTCAACATTGAGGCATCTCATATACATCCCTTTCTTTTGCCTATGAACAAAGACCGTTCACAAGCTCATCAAGCCTATGATAGCGTTTATATTACTGCTGTAGATTCACAAAGGCAAGGTAAAAGAGTTGTCATTGTGGCAGAAGGTGACGCCGGATTTTACTCTTCTGTACATTATATATATGACAAGTTTGTAGCTACCAACATTTCAGTAGAGCAAATAGCCGGAATTCCCGCATTCATCGCTTCAGGAGCCATGGCCGGCATGCACATCGTGAGCCAGGAAGAAAAATTAATGGTGATTCCGGGCAATATAACGACGATCGAACTAGACAATTATTTAAGAGAAGGATTTGTTATTGTCATCATGAAGCTTTCACAGTGTAAGGAAGCGGTCCATCAATGCATTACTCTTCATCCCGATTATGCCTATCACTATTTCGAGAACGTGGGCACTGAGAAGGAATATTATACTCAGAATAGAAAGGAATTGATAGAAAAGGGTTACCCTTATTTCTCATTGATGATTATACGAGAGTAAAATCACTTCCTATAAAGTCACAAAAAAAGCCTGTTCATCGAAGAACAAGCTTTTTTTATTTTAGTTAAGAGCGAAAGACGGGACTCGAACCCTGTTTTCGATGTGAATCATCAATATTCATTATCGACCAATTGATTTAACTGCGTTTACAAAAATTTTATTTTTATTGTTTTGAGTTAAGATCAATTTCAATTTCGTCCAATATTCTAACTCCACCAACTCAGACAATCTTGTACAAATTAATAAAGCAAGTTTTTCTTCAAATTCAATCCATTTTTCACTCATAATTATCTCAGTCCTAGCAGAGTTTAAATCTAAATCACGATTTCCACAAATATCTACTACTAGAATTGAAGGAAAAGGCCATTCTATTTTCGCCTGATTATATTTCCGATTCCAACTAGGAGGAAATAATGATGATGGAATTTCTATACCATGTAATGAAATTCTAGATTGAGATTGTGCGAACTCGGAACTAGAACTACCTTCATTGATGCCACCGTCATCATTTATAGTTATGGATTTGGAAGATTCTTTGATAGAATTTTGCTCAATTCTAATGTTTCTTTCCAATGTGTATATTTCACCCTCAATTTCTACATTCCTCGAATTAAGTTCAATCTCTTTAACAGGATCTCCATGGCTTTCTAGAATTGCAAGTGTAGCAGAACCAATAATTCCATCATTAAAACTATCAAGCTCGATGTCAAACATCTTAATGTTATCATGCTTTCTCCAAGAAAAATCTTTTAATGAACTAGCGATAACTTCTTTGAAACTATTTTCATCCCTAATTTTTTTAATAGAAGATGTCTCAATATTAATTTTAAAAGGAGGATTAGGAATGACCGTTTCAACAGATTTAATAAACTCTTCTTCCTTTAATATTTCCCAAGGATTTTTATCCCTTAAGAATAATTTTGTTGTTGTACCGGGGGTTTCTCTTTCTCCTTCCTTAATTAAAAAAATACTTTCTTGTCCCTCAACTGTAATATTCAAAGGTTCGCTTGACTTGTGTGGAGCATAAACTCTTTTTGTATCAACCCATAAAGTATCAGCAATCATAAAACAAGAGAGTATACCAATACCAAACCTTGATGTCGGGGAAAAATCTGCATTTGATTCTGATTTTAGATTAAAAAAATCTTTAGATTTATAAAAAGAAGACCCCACCTTTGAATAATAATTATCAATAATATATTGATCCATTCCTGTTCCATTATCTTCGACTTCCAGTACAAAATCATCTTCATTTTTATAATATTTAACGGTGATTTGAGGAGTATAAGAATTACCCCATTTTTTCTCTTGCGCCTTCCGTAATAGGCACGCATCAATAGAGTTTTGAAGTAATTCTCTTAAAGCAACTTCGGAATTACCATAAAGTTTTGTCCCCATCAACAAATCAATAACCTGTTTTTTGCTTAAATTAAATTGAGTATTCCTATAAATATATATAGGTTTGTTCTTTATATTTCGTTTTGTTTGAATCTTTTCTCTATTTACTTTGAATGGAAACTTAATTTCCAATTTTCTGTTTTTACTAGAATTAAACTCATTTAATGACGAAATAATATTATTACAAAGACTTAATTCTTTATCTATTAAATCGCAAAAATCATGAATCGACGCTTCAATTGCAGGATGTGAACATTTTGCACTGAATTGGATAATATCAGAATTAATCTCCCAAGCCTCAACTGTTCTATGCTTATTCCACTCTGTGAGTGAGACAGGATGTCTTACATATAAATGAGAAAATAATATAGATGGAGTTCTTTTCCCATCAAAATCTAAAATATCAGCAAGACGAAGTAATAATCCGATTAATGGCATACAAACAACAATTCCTGCACCACAAAGAAGATGTTTATCCATATTCAACAAACCTAGAGCCTCTTCATTGTGACTTAAACAAATTTGCGCAAGCTCTACAGTCAAATCAACATCTCTAAATTTTACTTTATTATTCCAATCTTTTTCGATAATTTCTTGTACTCTCTCTGCATGTGTTTGTCTAATAAATTCAGTTACTAAATAAGCTTTTACGATATCAGCTTTTGAATATTTTCCTTGCATTATATAATTATCGATTCTCTTTTTATCATCAGGGTGAGCAGAAAAAAAACGTTTAAATTCCTCATACTTATTTTCTTCTTCTTTTGATTCAAAATCAGGATTACAATCCCAGACCTTTTTCCATGCTAATACATCTTTTTCTTCTGGAGCCATACCTATGTCATGCATAAATGCACTTAAGATAAGTAATTGCAATTCTGGTATAGATAAATTTCTAATCGCATCATGGGATAAAAAGCGTTCCATTATAGTTAAAACTCTAAACAAATGCTCTCCATCATGTAACGTAAACTCACCCATATGTCTTATAATCGTTTTTACACGATTATAAGAATAAAAAACAATATCGTCAACAAGAGCAACAACTTGTGAATCTTTATCTTCGCATTTCGCTTTTAATGTTTGATAGATTTCGCTTTTACTTAATCTAGCAATTATTTCATCTCTGTAATCATCCATTCTTTTGTCTCTTTTATCTATAAGTATCATTATATGCAAAAATAATAAAAAAGAAAGGCCTACAAGTAATTTCGCTATTTTTCATAAGTACTCAGCCCATTTTTATGATTGTATTCAGAAAAAAGAGATTTCTACCTTGAGAAAGAAAAATTTGAGCGATACCCCCCCCATTTTCCCTAACCCTTTTCCTAGAGCTAGACTCCCTTAAATAAATAGCCTCTATGTATTTTCTTGGAATAAATGATTTGCGCAAGCAGTTAGTATTCAGAAATAATAACAAGATTCTCAAACTTAAAAAAAAATTGGTGTGTAATGAGAGTTTTTCTATAGGCAGCCATAATAGTAACATTCCTTCGTCCAAAGAATCCATCCAAGAGCAAATATTAAGAGTACCCGTTTCCTCACGCCAAAAGGAAAGACCTGAAGGAGGATAGCTTGAAGGTATATAGGGTAAACCTTAGAAATATTCCGAATCTTGATTTAATTAATAAACATTTCACCCTATATTACTGTTTCTTTCTATGTTGCGAGACTTAATTTGATAGAGCAAATTAAATGAAAAGAAACCTGGCATTCCGAATGTGAAAATCACCCTATAAAGTCACAAAAAAGCCTGTTCATCGAAGAACA
>DBTL01000092.1:3519-3867 GCA_002307035.1 Bacteroides sp. UBA1317 | reverse complement strand
ACGTTGCAGCATCCAATATAGTCAGCAAATCTTCTTCCGCCACTTCCTGTGAGGTATAACTGCGTACACTGCGACGCAACTTAATTGTTTCTAAAACTTCATTCGTTTTCATCTTAAATATCACTTATTTTTATACGATTGTTTCCTTATAGCAATTATTGATGGAGCATTGCATGCTAGCTGCTTAACCTGTGCAACAATCACTTAGCACATCAAAATCTGTATATTGCACTTTTTCCTCTCCCTACTTTGTGACGCAAATGTGACGATAAATCACTGATCCTCAACTCTCTGTGACGCAAATGTGACGATGCATAGCCTCAACCCAAGTAAATGTGATCATGATGT
>DBTL01000092.1:0-3280 GCA_002307035.1 Bacteroides sp. UBA1317 | reverse complement strand
ACCCAAGTAAATGTGATCATGATGTGACGATCAATCACTAATCCTCAACTCTTTGTGACGCAAATGTGACGATACATAGCAGCGACCCAAGTAAATGTGATCATGATGTGACGATGATTTATCGCTTTACCAAACCAATCTTTGTGTTTAGTTTGAAATAATAGATTCCGTTTTCACGTTCCAAAAGACCATATTTATCCTTCACAGTAGAGCCCTTTTCAAAACGGGAGTTGAGGAACAGAAAATCCTCAAACGTCTTCTTTTCGGACTTGTGATAACAAAGTACCTCGCCACTGCCATCAAGTATAAGAAATCCCTCCACAGCAGAGTCCATACCGTTATAGATCTTTGCCGGACGCATACCCAAAGCCAAAGTCAATAAGAACTGCTTCATTTTGAACTCATAAAACCCATGTTTCACAATCAATTCTTCCTTGATCTTAAGTGGATTGACGGTTTTCATCAGTTCGGTAAGCTCGTTGATGCGATTCATACCATCTACTTGCATTGTACGAAGCATCTCTGCCAACAAACGAGGGAAATGTAAGTCGATCATCAACAGATTGCTACGAAAAACACGATCGGCTACATCAGTATATTTTAGAATTCCCCCTAGTCGCTCTATCAGCATCATGCGGTCGGCTACTTCATTTTGAGTTTCCAAGGCATTTACCTTGCTCACCGTGGGTGTGGCAAATTTGACTCCGGAGAGTTCGAACTTCAGGTTGGCAGAACGTCCGCCATCGAGCAAGGGATTCATTTTCCCCAAACGAGAGCGCACATTAAAACCCGCAAGTGGAGCGTCCGAATGCCAAAAAGCAACGGAAAAATCGGTACGATCCTCTGTTTTTGCTTCTAAATCGAAGATGGAAGCTTCATCCAGAAACTCCTCTACCCCATCAGGAGAAGCCACTTCCTCTTCCGAAGAAGATTTAATGGCACTCAAAATCAATTCGGCTACCGCCAAGAAATCTTCACGAGGCAGTCTTTTATCAATCTGCTCGCCAACGATGTGAATCTCTTCGCCTTCAATGTAGTAACGCCTGGGACCGTCATGCTCCTCTCGTTGAATCATTGCTACCGGCCAACGCTTTTCATCATCTCTTTTCCCCTGTGGAGTGCCTAGACAAACATATCCGTCTGCCAACAGACGAAAAAATGTATATAGTTCGCTCCACTCCTTTTTAGTTGCTTCAAATGCCATATTGATAAATAAAATTTAAAACTCTTTCCTTCAAAGATGCAAATATATGGAAATATGTTAAAACAAAACTCCAAGAGATGAACAAAATCATTTGCCGTCTGTTTCATCAAGCGACTAATTAAATAAAATCATGGACAATAAAAAAGATTTAGTTACTGTAAAAGTAGCAGCAGGTGGTCCTTATTTGATCGAAGGTGAGATTAAACTTATCGACAAAAATGGGAAAGAAAAGGTTATGAATGGCGCACATCTTTGTCGCTGTGGACAGTCTAAAAACAAACCTTTTTGCGACGGCTCGCATCTCAAAGTAGAGTTTGACAAAGAATAGTCTTGCTCAAAACAATCTTTTGAAACAGCTCCTGATCTTTTTCCATCAGAAGCTGTTTTCATAATATACGAAGAAAGAAATCATTCATCCTCATTCTCCGGAAAACGTATTGTTTCCACTTTCTCTAACCGCGCACGTAGTCGAGGCATCAGAGATCGACGAATACGCAGCGTCATGGAGCAATCCATATCATACGACTGGCTCAAAATCGTAGGTTCTTCTTCTTTCACGATGCGCATCACATCATTCATAAACGGATATTCGAACATCACAGTGATATCGTCATCCACTGTTTTTTCTACTATTGTAGCAGTAGCGATAGCTTCGGCCGCAGCAGCTTTATAAGCTACAATAAGTCCACTCGTACCCAACTTTATTCCACCAAAATAGCGAACAACAATAATCAGAATATCGGTCAGTTCATTGGAGTTTATTTGCCCTAGAATAGGCTTTCCGGCAGTACCGGAAGGTTCACCATTATCGTTGGCACGGAAGTCTTTGCGCTCATGGCCCAACATATAGGCATAGCACAAATGTCGCGCATCGTAGTATTTTTTCTGATACACATCCAAATGCACTTTTATCTCTTCGAGTGTAGACACAGGAAGAGCAATCGCAATAAACTTACTCCGCTTTTCAGTGTAGACGCTTTCGGAAAGTTCGGTAATGGTTCTGTACGTATCTTCTGCCATACTGCAAAGATATAAAAAATGTCACTACAAGTAGCACCAAATTTCGTACAGCCTGAAAACAAGCTATGAAAAGGATGCTATATGTAGTGACATTTGCAGAAATTTATTGTTTTGATGAAACACAATAAGCTCCGTATAATCACCAAAAGATTATTTTACGACATAATCATTCGGACATAATGACCAACAGCTACACCAACTTATGTATCACCAATCCCGAACGAAGTTTTGGTTCAAACCAAGTGGTTTTTGGTGGCATGATGTTACCCGAGTCGGCAATATCCATCAACTGCTTCATGGAAACAGGATAGAGAGCCAAAGCGACTTTCATCTCCCCATTGTCCACTCGTTTGCTGAGCTCACCAAGTCCGCGAATACCGCCTACAAAGTCGATGCGCTTATCCGAACGAAGATCTTTGATACCGAGCACCTCATCCAGAATCAGATTGGAAGAGATCGTAACATCAAGTACTCCGATAGGGTCATTGTCATTATAGGTACCTACTTTAGCCGTGAGGCTATACCATTTGCCATCCAGATAAAGGCCAAAATTATGCAACGCATTGGGCTTGTATATTTCTGTCCCCTTCAACTCTACCGTAAAGTTTTTCTCCAGTGCAGATAAGAATTCAGCAGAGGTTAGTCCGTTAAGATCCTTCACCACACGATTATAATCGATAATAGTAAGTTGGTTGGCAGGGAAGCAGACAGCCATGAAGTAATTATATTCTTCCTGACCTGTATGATTCGCATTTTGTTTTGCCTTTTCAACTCCCACTAATGCAGCAGCAGCCGAACGGTGATGTCCATCAGCAATGTAAAGAGCCGGCATAGTTGCAAACTCCTTAGTGATGGTAGCTATATCCGCGACATCATCAACAATCCAAAACGTGTGACCAAAGCCATCTCCGGGAGCAATGAAATCGTAAAGAGGCTTCTGTGCTGTATATTTCAGCACAAGTGCATCAAGAGTCTCACTATCCGGATAAGCAAAGAACACAGGTTCTATGTTGGCATTGTTTACACGAACGTGTTTCATCCGGTCTTCTTCCTTGT
>DBTL01000120.1:16775-17200 GCA_002307035.1 Bacteroides sp. UBA1317 | reverse complement strand
AAAAGAAAATTCTGAAAGTAGATCCTTTCCAGGTGCTCGATCAAAAAGGAGTAGGGCAATTAATACGCATGGCTACCGAGAAAGGCCGTTCCATTCGTCCCGATTTGAAATGTGGCATTTGTGGTGAGCATGGTGGCGAGCCTTCATCTATTAAGTTTTGCCATAAGGTGGGGCTCAATTACGTCAGCTGTTCCCCATTCAGAGTACCTATTGCCAGATTGGCATCGGCACAGGCGGCGTTAGAAGATTAATTAATAGTTTAGACACACTTTTCATTTCAAAAGCGATAGAACTATTTTGATGGTAGTTTTATCGCTTTTTTTATAACCGTGCTTACGATTGATGTATTTCACTATTATTTACAAATTAGTTCTCCGTCAGCTATCATACAACTTCAGCATGTTGAACGTCCGATATCAGCGTGT
>DBTL01000120.1:0-16504 GCA_002307035.1 Bacteroides sp. UBA1317 | reverse complement strand
GAAAACGTACATTCAACACGTTGAACTCGTACATTCTACAAACCCCTCTCAGAAGGCCTGTAGGGGCAGGTATGCTATCTTTACATATTTGCTTAATGTTGCTGCAAATTTATAGCTAATATTTCGTTTGTCTCTCTACACAGATGTCGGAAAATGATATTTTGGACGATAAATTATTCTTTTGTAACATAAAATAAAATAGTTAGAGGAAATAATATTTCATTTATTAAAATATTCAGAAAAAGTCTTGCTTGTTTCTTTTATATTGTTTTAATTTACATATAAATTCTGTTTTACTTATAGATACTTTAAAACGATAATTCTTTGAAAGAAGGTTCAAGACTAGAACTAATTAATATTATTCATTTAAAAAATTGAAACATGAAGAAGTTTATTTTGTTATTTGCATTGGCTTTTGTCAGCACTCTTTCGTTTGCACAGGTTAGCTGGAATGTCAAAGGTGGTATGAATATTAGCAATTGGACCAAAGATACCGGTGCTGATGCAAAAGTGGGGTATAAGATTGGTGGCGGAATGGAATATGCTTTTGACCAAAGATGGGCCCTCCAAACATCATTGTTTTTAAGTTCAAAAGGGGTAAAAGGCTCTGGTTATATAGACGAGAGTAGTAATGCGGATGTTACCGTTAATCAAGTTTATTTGGAAATGCCTATTATGGCTGCATTGCGCATACCGGTATGCCAACAGATGAACCTCGTTTTTAGTGCCGGTCCCTATTTAGCTTATGGTGTAGGAGGTGAAATAAGTGCAGAAAGCGGCGGTGTAAAAGGAAGTGTTGATACATTTAGCGATGATGCTTTAGATCGTTTTGACGCAGGTTTGGCTTATGGCGTTGCTGCCGAATTTGGCAAAATAGTAGTAGGTCTTGAAGGACAATTTGGTCTAGTTAAAATCGTAGATGCTGATGGCGCTCCTAAAAATATAAACGTTTCATTAACTGTTGGTTATAAGTTTTAATGCCCTTGTAATATGAATACATATTGAGTATTAATGACTTACTAATCTTTATATAAAAAGCGAGTTTTCTCTTTTTTATGAAGAAAACTCGCTTTTTATGAAGCATACTAATAAAATAATTAATATTTTTCTTTTATTTTACTCTGCCATCTCTTTTAATTTTTTAAAGTGTTGAATGATAGGGATATAATTTTGATCTTTGTATGTATCAAATTTACTCCATAAATCACCTAAAACTGCAGCACCTCCAAAACCAAAGTCTTTTATTTCGGCCAACTTGTCGGGTGTGATGCCTCCCAAAGCAATAACTTTATTATCTATTGTTCCGTCTTCAGCTGCTGCTCTCAATTCTTCCGGGGTATAAGGCGAATTATATCCTTCTTTTGAGATGCAGTCATAAATAGGACTTAAGAAAACATAATCATACAGATGTTTCTTGCTTTTCACCTCTTCTACCGAATGGCAAGAATAACTTATGTGCCCATGATAATCATGTGGTGCTTCCGGATTGCGGGTGTTCAGATGAATTCCCATGAGATTAAATTCGTTTTTCAGATAGAAATATTCGTGAGTAACAATACGGTGATGATATTTCTCGGGTATTAAAGTAAGAAGCCTTTCGGAATACAAGGCGGGCATTTCGGGCTTTCGTAAGTGAAGAATGTCTAAGCCTTCTTCAAAGAGGGTTGTGATAATTTTATCTTCTTCTACGAAAAAAGTGGGAGTTGTTACAACGATTAATTTCATTTCTATTTTTGAACGATAAATTTAAGCAAAGTTAGCTATTTGAAGCCTCAGAAGCCAATGTTTATAGTGAAAAGATGTTAGTTTGTAAGTTTCTAAGGTCTATCATCCATAGTTTTCCGGCTAAAACACTTCCAAAATCGACTATTATCTTAATTGTTTCCATCGCTTCCACACTTCCCGTCATAGCTGGTGTTAATCCTATTACTCCTTTCGGAGGTGGCGGCATTCTTAGCATTTCTTCTTCATCGGGATAAAGATCTCTGTAGCTTTTTGTTGTGCGATAATTGAAAACAGCTACTTGTCCCTCGAAACCGCAAATGGCTCCATATACATAGGGTTTACCTAGTTCTACGCACACATCGTTTATCAGATAACGTGTGGAGAAGTTGTCACAACCGTCTACCACAATGTCATACTGACCGATAAGTTCACGTGCATTCTCTTCCGTCAATCGTCTCGAAGATGCATTTATTTGGATGTCGCTGTTAAGCGCCGTTAGCTTCATCGATGCACAAAGAGCTTTCAATTCTCCTGTTTGTGCTTCGGAGTACAATACTTGTCGATGCAGATTGGAAGTGCTGACCACATCGTCATCTACCAAACCGATAGTGCCTACTCCGGCACCGGCAAGATAAAGCGCAATGGGGGAACCCAACCCACCTACGCCTACAATGAGAACTTTGGCTGCTTTCAGTTTGGCTTGCCCTTCTTCGCTTATCTCAGGTAGCATCATTTGTCTGCTATATCTTTCCATTATGCTCTGATTGTCTGGTCAAACGTTTGATCCCAGTCCTTATACACCGGTATGCGCCCCAACCTACGTAGTGCTACATCTACCTCTACAGCCTTGCGCTCATCGCTCACATGAAATTGCTCCAATGCTTGCGGATAAGTGAAATAACCTCCCGGTTCCGTTTTGCTCTCAGCGCTCATGGTTGTTACTCCAAGAGTAGCCATGTGGTTACGGAGTTCAGCTGATTCACGGGTAGAATAGGAGATGTCCACATCGTGATCGAAGATGCGCATAGCAAAGGTGACCTGTGCTAATTCACGGTCGGTCATTACTACGTTTGGTTGAAAGCCTCCATTCTCCGACGGGCGCATACGGGGGAAGTTAACACTGTACTTTGTTTTCCAATAATGCTTTTGCAGGTAGCGTAAATGATGGGCCATCATCGTTACATCCGTGCGCCATTCTTCCAATCCGATGAGCACACCCATACCTATTTTATGTACCACTGCCTGTCCCATACGATCAAATCCATTGACACGCCAATCGAACTTAGATTTCATTCCTCTGGGATGATAGAGGTTATAATTTGCTTTGTTATACGTCTCTTGAAAACAGATAACTCCATTTAGTCCGGCATGCGTAAGTTGCTCATATTCTTCTGCCTTAAGTGGCATAACCTCTATTTGGAGATTCGAAAAATAGGGTTTTGCTAATTGCAGCGCCCGCCCTATATAGTCAACTCCTGCTTTGGCCGGATTCTCTCCTGTTACCAGTAATAAATTCTCAAAGGGAGCGAGCTTCTTAATGGCTTTATATTCATTCACCATCTCTTCTTCGGTAAGGATGGTACGCTTCATCGGATTGTTATGGTTAAAACCGCAATAGATGCACGAATTGGTGCATGAGTTGGTAATGTAAAGCGGCACGAACATGGAGATTGTTTTGCCAAAACGCTCCAATGTATATTTCTGGCTTAATTGAGCCATAACCTCCAGATAAGGCGATGCTGCGGGAGAGATCAATGCCTTGAAATCTTCTACATCAAGATGTCTTTTGCCTAAAGCGCGACGAACATCCTCATCCGTTTTGGCATAAATCTCCCGGGTGGTTTCTTCCCAAGAGATCTTTTCTAATTCTTCTGAAAACAACATACTTTATTTTTTTATTTCATGCACTCTTTCAATTCCTTACTTAGCTTCATCGCACAGAAGTTTGGTCCACACATTGTGCAATATTCGCCATCTTCGTGGTGTCCTTCTCTGAAATACTCCGACGCACGTTCGGGATCGAGTGATAGATTGAACTGATCTTTCCAACGGAATTCATAGCGAGCTTTTGACAAAGCATCGTCTCTTACTTGCGCTCCCGGATGTCCTTTGGCCAAGTCGGCTGCATGTGCTGCTATCTTATACGTAATTACTCCGGTGCGCACATCCTCTCGATTGGGTAATCCGAGGTGTTCTTTGGGGGTAACATAGCAAAGCATCGCAGTTCCCAGCCAGCCAATTTGTGCAGCTCCGATAGCCGAAGTGATATGGTCATACCCCGGTGCAATGTCTGTTACCAAAGGGCCAAGCGTGTAAAACGGAGCATCATGACATGCTTTGATTTGTCTTTCCATATTCTCCTGAATCTTGTGCATAGGTACATGACCCGGTCCTTCAATAAATGCTTGTACATCTTTTGCCCAAGCACGTTTCACCAACTCGCCCAATGTGTCAAGTTCGGCAAACTGCGCTTCATCGTTTGCATCGTGAATGGAACCCGGGCGCAGTCCGTCACCCAATGACACGGCTACATCATACTGTGCCAGTACGTCGCATATATCATCAAAATGCTCATAGAGAAAGCTCTCACTGTTGTGCATCAAACACCATTTGGACATGATACTTCCTCCGCGAGACACAATACCCGTTACCCGTTTGTTGGCCAGATGTACGTTCTTCAAGCGGATGCCGGCATGAATGGTGAAGTAATCCACTCCCTGCTCGCACTGTTCCACCAACGTATCCCGATAGATCTCCCAAGTAAGATCTTCCACCTTTCCGTTAACCTTCTCCAAAGCCTGATAGATAGGCACAGTGCCCACGGGGACGGGACAGTTACGGATGATCCATTCGCGTGTTTCGTGAATGTTAGGGCCGGTAGACAAATCCATTAGAGTATCTCCACCCCAGTGACAGCTCCACACGGCTTTCTCTACCTCTTCTTCAATGCTTGATGAAGTAGCTGAGTTACCAATATTGGTATTGATCTTCACTAAAAAGTTACGTCCGATAATCATCGGTTCCGATTCCGGATGATTAATGTTAGCCGGAAGCACAGCACGTCCTGCTGCAATCTCATCGCACACAAACTGTGGCGTGATGTGTGTATCTATCCCCAATAGTTCACAACTTGCATTTTCACGAATAGCCACATATTCCATTTCAGGCGTGACATGGCCCGATTTAGCATAAGCCAACTGTGTGATTCGTTTGCCTTTGATAGCCACGTATGGCAGGGTAATATGTTCAAAACGCAGAGAATCCAACGACTCGTCTTGTTGGCGCATGAGGCCATACTCGGATGTTATCTCTTCTAGCTGAACAATCTCCTCGTTATTTCGGATGAATAGTTCGCGCGGTCGGGGTAATCCTCTTTTCAGATCAATCTCTATTCCCGGATCAGTGTATGGTCCGCTTGTATCATAGATATAAACATCCGGATTAGGGGTAAGTACTTTCTTTCCATCTTCTATGGTTACTGTAGGCATTTGCTCTACTTTACGCATAGCAACTCGCAGAGCAGGAAAGATGCTTCCGCCCATGTATATCTTCTCTGAATAGGGAAAAGGAGTTCTGGTAATGTAGTTTTTCATCTTTTATTTTGAATTAGTCATTTAAGAAAGCTGTGAGAGGAGAACTTGCGGCCGCAACAAAACTCATGCCACCCAATCCGGCTTCATAAGCCCGACGGCCCGCAATCGTTGCTTCACGAAAAGCCATTGCCATCTCCACCGGATTGACTGCTACTGCAATGGCTGTATTTACCAATACGGCTGAAGCACCCAATTCCATTGCTTCGGCAGCATGGCTGGGAGCACCAATACCGGCATCTACCACCACAGGAATGGTTGCCTGTTCAATGATAATGCGTAAGAAATCTTTTGTTTGCAGACCCTTATTTGTACCAATCGGAGCACCCAGAGGCATCACTGTAGCGGCACCTGCTTCTTCTAATCGTTTGCATAGAACAGGGTCGGCCTGACAATAGGGGAGTACCACAAAACCTAGTTTCACTAACTTTTCCGTAGCCTTCAGTGTCTCTATTGAGTCGGGTAACAAATAGCGGGGATCGGGGTGAATCTCCAACTTCAGCCAGTTAGTACCAAAGGCCTCACGAGCCATTTGTGCAGCAAACACAGCCTCTTCGGCATTGCGCACGCCCGATGTGTTGGGCAGTAACTGAATGTTGGGATGTATAATATGTTTTAGCATGTCGTCTTCTTTGTCGTCCATGCTTACACGCTTCATGGCTACGGTAACCATCTCTGTACCCGAAGTCAATATCGCTTGTTCCATCAGTTCGTTCGAACTGAACTTTCCTGTGCCCAGGAATAGGCGAGAGCAAAATTCTTTTCCCGCAATAATAAGTTGTTCCATTATTTTTTATTTTATGAATTAAGATCTTTTTAAATGGCTAGTTTCTTGAGGTTATATGATACGGTGAATAACAATATATGTAACGAGGCATTACATATATTGTTATCGCGATAACATATTACCATAATTTAGAGAGCAAGAATCTTCTTCACTTCTTCCACCGGACTTTCGGCTTGCAGAATAGCACCCGAGAGAGCGATACCATTAATTCCGGTTGCCAGAATTGCAGGAATATCCTCGTATGCAATGCCGCCTATCGCTACGGTAGGCAGAAGAATATTTGCCTGTTTCATCTGTTGGATGATTGATTGATAGCCATCTATTCCTATAACCGGACTTAGATTTTTCTTTGTGGTGGTGAAACGAAACGGGCCGATGCCCACATAGTCTGCTCCGGCAACGTAGAGTGCCTGAACATCTTCAAACGTGTTGGCTGTACCTCCAATGATGAATCCTTCGCCAAGTAATCTGCGTGCCTCCGCTACCGGCATATCCATCTTACCCAGATGTACACCGTCTAGTTCCAGCTCTTTAGCTAACTCTACATGGTCATCGATGACGAGTATTGCTTCATGTTCCTCGCAGAAGGGTTTTAATTTTAGGGCAACAGCTTTCACCTGACCAGGAGTAGCTTCTTTCATACGTAGCTGAATCCATTTACACCCTCCCTCCAGAGCCATACAAGCTGATTCGAGGTAAGAATACTTTTCAGTTTGATGAGTGATAAATTGTAGACTAATCATTGTATTATCCTCCGCAAGCAGCTTTAATGACGACTATGTTATCATTCTCTTGTAGCATGGAGGCACTCCATGCCGTGCGTGGAAGCATTTGATTGTTCACTGCAACAGCTGCACCGGCAGAAGGAAGTTCGAGTTTGTCGGCCAGTTGAGCGACAGTAGTAGAAATGTTGATTTCAATTTCTTTGTTGTTTACCTGTACTTTCATTTTTTCGGTTTTAAAAATTAAAGTGGTGTAAATACAAAGAAGAATGCTGTATAAGCAAGTAGGCAATGGAAGAGGCAACAATCCCTGCGTCAGTATTAACTGCATCAGGTTCGTAGGGTATAATCTCAGCCTTCTTGGGGCACCCCTTTGTCTTTACGGAGGGCAAAGTAAAGGAAAAATATTCAGAAACAACACAAAAAACAATGATTTCTACTTAACGCATTCATTTTTAAATTTGAATGCGTCGTCTTCAGGAAGTTAAATAGTCTCTTTCGTTATGGGATGTGAAAAGATGAATCGTGCACCGTTTTTATACTCTTTATCTATCCAAATCTTTCCACCCATATGTTGTACGGTCAACTTGCAAATAGCCAATCCTAATCCAGTTCCTTGGACGAATTCATTTAACTTTTCAAAGCGAGTGAACACCAGTTCCTGCTTATCCTCTGGTATGCCACATCCGGTGTCAGTTACCGAGAATAAAACATTCGAATTTCTTTCATCTATTTCGAAAGCCAATGTTATTCTTCCACCATCCGGAGTGAACTTTAATGCATTATTCAGTAAGTTTACCACTACTTGTTGCAAGCGTAGTGGATCTGTATATAGCATATATGATTCCGTCGGAAATTCAGAATGTATCTCCACATCATGGCTCTTGCTCTGATTGGTGAGTGTGATCATTCCTTCACAGCAAGAAACGAGATCGCACCATTCGTAGTTAAATTGTAATCGTCCGGATTCCAGTCTCGATACATCAAGTACATCACTGATCAACTGAAGAAGCCAATCAGAATTTTTCTGAATAATCTTAGCATACTCTTTTTGTTCTTCTGTAGCATCTATGCCCTCTATTAATAAGCTTGAAAATCCTATAATGGCGTTTAGCGGCGTACGTATCTCATGGCTCATGTTTGATACAAAAGCACTTTTTACATGGTTTGCTTCTTCAGCGCGTTCTTTGGCTTTGCGAAGTTCAGCTTCAGATAACTCTAGTTTTCTTTTATCATCGCTCAATGAATTAGTCAGGACTAATAGCTTGTCCTTTAGTCTTCTCATTTTATTGTAATAGTATAATGATACAACTAAGCCGATAACTAAAGTAATGAAAACTAAAAAAAGAGTTTCTATTTCTTTCTTGTATAAAGATAAAAAAGGAGGAATATCATTGATATAAATAGCATTCTTAGGGGCTTTTTTTATATCAAGATTTAATTCTTTCATTTTTTGCGCATCTAATTTATATTCATTCCTAAGTGTATATAATTCGGGCTTCTCTTTTTGCTTTAAATCCAATATATCGTATGCCTTCAAGCCAAGTCTTCTGCCTACACCTTCATAAGAAGGCACATATCCTCCAATAGCCCAATAGCCTATTCCGGTTGAAGTAAGACTAAACACCGGAATGTCGGGATTAGCAAACTTAAATGCATATACTGAGTTATTTATGTAAGATATTTCCAGACTATCCATTTTCCATATACCTAGTAACATCACAGTTCCTTTGGGAACATCGTGCAGTTTAGCAGTTGCTTTGTCTAAAGTAAGCTTTCTTCCGTCAATAAAAATAGGGTTGATATCCGGATGTTTTTTTAATTCTTTTCTGAGTAGTGTATAGTGTGAAATCCCATTATAAGTATTATCGGTGAGAAGTACCAGATTCTTCATTTTGGGATAAAAAGACTTCATCAATTCAATTTCTTTTGAAACATCATAATCATAGGATAAAGCCAGTCTTACATTATGTTTTTCCATAACCTTAAGCATATCGATGCCTTCAGGTTCATAAGAAGATAAATTAACCGAATCAGCAGGTATCCGAACTCCATAGCGGGAGGCCATGGCACACATTACCGGTATTTTTTTGTATTTTTCTTCTGCCAGTTGCATATAGCTAACCCATGCTTCTCCGCCGAGAAGAATAATAAGTTGAACATTGGGATGTTTTTGCAGAATGGCTTTTATTCTATTCTGCCACTGATGAGCCTCCTTCAAGCTCATGGCATTCATGTTTTCTACAACGACCGAATATTTTCCTCCTAGTTTGCTATAAGTCTCTATAAATGAATTTATATTATCTGAAGTATACTTGGTATCTGAGTTATAAGAGCTAATAAACAAAATCTCATTTTTAGCGATTTTCTCCATCTTGAGTAAATCGTGTGCTCTTATTTGAACACTGCAAGATAGTAAAAATACTAACAGTGTAACAATACGAAGTCTAGGATTTAAATTCAATTGGAGTATCATATCGTGGTGATTTGGCCGCAAAGTTACTCTTTTTTTTAAGAAAAATAAAAAACACAGATATTTCTATTAGATATATCTGTGTTTATATATATGGGTGTAAACCCTTAGTATCTATTGGCTTTCTGTAGCAATGCCTTCTTTATAGGCGGCTACCAACCACTGCCCAGTCGATAATGCTCCACAAAGCAGTTACGTGATCGGCGCGACGATTCTGGTAATCCAAGTAGTAAGAATGTTCCCACACGTCAAAACCTAATAGTGGTTTTAATCCTGCACGTAGAGGGTTACTTCCATTTGTTTCTTTGGTGATGTGCAGTTTTCCGCTCTTATCTACAGACAGCCATGCCCAACCTGAACCAAATAATCCTACTGCTGCTGCAGTGAATTCTTTCTTAAAGTTGTCGAAGCTGCCGAAATCGTTTACAATTGCTTCAGCCAATTTACCTGATGGTTCGCTTTGAGAAGGTTTACCGGCAAATTGAGTGAAGTATAATGTATGATTCAACACTTGTCCGGCATTGTTGAAGATAGCACCATCCGGAGCTGTAGTTACAATTTCTTCTACTGTTTTACCTTCAAATTCCGTTCCTGGAACAAGGCTGTTCAGGTTATTTACATAAGCCTGCAAGTGTTTTCCATAGTGAAATTCAATTGTTTGCTGACTGATTACTGGGGCCAACGCATCGGTTGCGTATGGCAATTTAGGCATATCATAACTCATAGTCATAAATATTAAAGACATTAATAATGTATTCATAAGTTCAATGTATTATTGTTATTGAAACTTTGGTTATATAACGCCATATCCAAAAGAAATGTTCGCACGTCTCCAACTTTTCTTCTATCTTTGCACAAATTAACCAGTATAATAAAAGAAACGACCTCTGATGTCAACAGACTATATAGAAGAACTCAATGAGAGTCAACGTGCTGCCGTGCTCTATAATGAAGGACCTGCATTGGTTATTGCCGGTGCCGGATCGGGGAAAACACGTGTACTTACCTATAAGATCGCTTATTTGCTAGAGAATGGGTACCAACCATGGAACATATTGGCGCTTACTTTTACCAACAAAGCAGCTCGGGAGATGAAAGAACGTATTGCCCGCCAGGTAGGCGATCAAAGGGCACGTTATCTCTGGATGGGGACGTTTCACTCTGTCTTCTCACGCATTCTTCGTGCGGAGGCTGAGAAGCTTGGTTTTACTTCACAGTTTACGATCTATGATTCGGCTGATAGCAAAAGCTTACTTCGATCTATCATAAGGGAGATGGGACTTGATGAGAAAACTTATAAACCCGGAAGCGTACAAAGCCGCATTTCCAATGCTAAGAATCATCTTGTTTCCCCGTCGGGTTATGCCGCAAACAAGGAGGCCTATGAAAGCGATTCTGCGGCTAAGATGCCTGCCATCCGTGACATTTATCGTCGTTATTGGGAACGTTGCCGACAAGCCGGAGCGATGGACTTCGATGATCTTTTGTTTTATACTTATATTCTCTTTCATGATTACCCGGATGTGCTGGCACGCTATCGTGATCAGTTTCGTTATTTGCTGGTGGATGAGTATCAGGATACGAACTATGCACAGCATAGCATTGTGTTGCAATTGGCTGGCGAGCATCAACGTATCTGTGTGGTGGGCGATGACGCGCAGAGTATCTATTCTTTTCGTGGGGCGGATATTGATAATATTCTTCACTTTACGAAAATCTATAAGAATACGCAAGTTTTCAAATTGGAACAGAACTATCGCTCCACACAAACCATTGTTTCTGCGGCCAACAGTCTGATTGAAAAGAATGAACGACAAATACGCAAAGAGGTTTTCTCTGAAAAGGAACGGGGAGAGGCCATTGGTGTGTTTCAAGCTTATTCTGATGTGGAAGAAGGGGAAATCGTTGTTAATAAGATTGCCGAACTGCGCCGTAATAAGGATTATGGCTACAACTCTTTTGCCATTCTTTATCGTACGAATGCTCAGAGCCGTATCTTCGAAGAAGCCATGCGCAAACGAGGGATGCCTTATAAAATTTATGGAGGACTTTCATTCTATCAACGCAAAGAGATTAAAGATGTGGTGGCTTATTTTCGTTTGGTAGTAAACCCGAATGATGAGGAAGCATTTAAGCGTATCATTAATTATCCCGCCCGTGGCATTGGTGACACTACGGTGAGTAAAATCATTGCTGCGGCTACCGAACAGAGTGTCAGCCTGTGGACAGTGCTATGCGAACCACTCACTTACAATCTCAGCATTAATAAAGGTACACACACCAAATTGCAGAGTTTTCGTGAACTACTTGAGGAGTTTATTTCATTAGTTAGCCAACAAAATGCTTATCAGATAGGAACAGAGGTCATTCGTCGCTCCGGTATTCTGAATGACATACATGCCGATAACTCTCCAGAGAATCTTAGTAGACAGGAAAATGTAGAAGAGCTTGTTAATGGTATGCAAGACTTCTGTGCGCTGCGCATGGAAGAAGGGAACCCGGAGATCTCGTTGTCCGATTACTTGTCTGATATTGCTTTACTCACCGATCAGGATTCAGATAAGAATGATGATGGAGAGAAGATCACTTTGATGACTGTTCACTCAGCCAAAGGGCTTGAGTTTTGCAATGTTTTTGTAGTAGGTCTTGAAGAAAATCTTTTTCCAAGCAGTATGGTGGGTGACTCTCAACGTGGAATGGAAGAAGAAAGACGTCTGTTTTATGTAGCCATCACGCGTGCTGAAGAACATTGTTTTCTTTCGTACGCTCGTACCCGTTTTCGCTATGGAAAGATGGACTTTGGTACTCCCAGTCGTTTTCTGAAAGATATTGATACCCGCTTTCTACAACTTCCTCAAGAAGCGACAATGCGTCGTGATGTAGATGAAGAAGCCGGACATTTTCGACGGGAACAGAAAGAAAGAACGTCGCATTCACTCTTTGGCAACAAAACGGCTGCTGAACGCGAACGCCCCAAAGCACAAGTGATAGCTCCTAGCGTGCCGCGCAACCTCAAGAAGGTAGATAGTACTGCTGTTTCTGCACCTTCAGCTACGTTAGGGAATACCGCTATTGCAGGCTTAGCGGTAGGCCAACACATCGAGCACGAACGTTTCGGCATTGGTGAGGTCATGCGTGTAGAAGGAGAAGGTGATAATGCCAAAGCCGTTATTCGTTTTCGTAATGCAGGCGAGAAGCAACTGTTGCTACGCTTTGCACGATTTAAAATCGTACAATAATTTTTCATTAGGCAAAATCATTAGGTAAAAAAAACTGGTTTTGTTTGGTCATTAATCAAATTTTTTAAATCTTTGGGAACTGAAAAATCCAGGAGGTCAAAATGTTTATAAAAAGGGCAGCATTAGATATCAGACAAATTGCTTGGAAATCGGCTGTTATTGTCGACGAATACAATCCTGACAGAATTCGTAAAGATGCCTGTGGTGCATGGATTGCTTATGATGACTTCAATAATAAAGACAGCATTTTTGGTTGGGAAATAGACTATATTTTTCCCTTGTCAAGGTTACAACAGCTTGGTGTACCTCAAGAGTTGTGGAATCATCCTCTCAATATCCGTGCTTTACATTGGAAAAATCGTTTTAGTAAAGGTAATTCTTACCCACGATATACTTCTATGGTTATTGATGGAGGAGCGACGAATATGGAACAACACATTGTTTTTTGGGTCTCAGATCCTCTTCAGTATAAACTTCAAAAGGTCTTCAAGTTGAAAGACGCTCTATTATATTAATACATATACATGAATATAGCAATAGTAGGTACCGGCTATGTCGGTTTGGTTTCGGGAGCTTGTTTCTCGGAAATGGGTATTAACGTTACCTGTGTAGATATAGATGAAAATAAAATTCGCAAACTACTGGATGGTGTGATGCCTATCTATGAGCCCGGACTTGATGAGTTGGTCGATCGAAACGTAAAAGCGGGACGTTTGCACTTCACAACAGATCTCACCACTTGCCTAGACAGTGTGGAAGTGATATTTAGTGCTGTGGGCACACCACCTGATGAAGATGGTAGTGCTGACCTGAAATATGTACTTGAAGTGGCTCGTACTGTAGGAAGACACATAAAAAAACATGTTGTATTGGTTACCAAAAGTACTGTTCCTGTGGGCACGGCGCAGAAAGTACGCGCTGCCGTACAGGAGGAGCTTGATAAACGTGGTGTAAAAATCAAATTTGATGTAGCTTCCAATCCGGAATTCTTGAAAGAAGGCGCTGCTATCAAAGATTTTATGGCACCGGACCGTGTGGTAGTTGGTGTGGAAAGCGAAACGGCCCGCAAATTGATGGAAAGACTTTATCGTCCGTTCACGCTCAATGGTTATCCTATCCTTATAATGGACGTACCTTCTGCAGAAATGACCAAATATGCGGCCAATGCCATGTTGGCTACTCGCATTAGTTTTATGAATGATATAGCTAACCTCTGCGAGCTTGTAGGCGCTAATGTAGATTATGTGCGTAAAGGCATGGGTTCTGATTCGCGCATTGGCAGTCGTTTTCTCTATGCCGGCTGTGGCTATGGTGGTTCCTGCTTCCCGAAAGATGTAAAAGCTCTTGCCCATACCGGCATTGAACATGGATATCACATGCGGGTTGTTGAAGCCGTCGAGGCTGTTAATGATGCTCAGAAGAGCATTGTCTTTGACAAACTCTTGAAGATTTTTGAGGGTAATTTGAAAGGTAGAACGATTGCTATCTGGGGACTATCATTCAAACCCGAAACGGACGATATGCGTGAAGCACCGGCGTTGGTTGTTATCGACAAATTGTTGCAAGCAGGCGCCGTGGTGAAGGTATACGATCCCATTGCTATGGAGGAAACGAAACGTAGGATAGGTAACACAGTAATCTATTGCAGGGATATGTATGAAGCAGTGATTGACGCTGATGCCATTGCGTTACTTACGGAATGGAAACAGTTTCGTATGCCTAGTTGGTCTATCATTCGCAAGGCTATGAAGAATTGTGTGGTGGTAGATGGTCGTAATATCTATGATAGCGATGAGATGAAAGAAATCGGATTTACCTATTCTAAGATAGGATTAAAATAAAAACACACAGAAAAGATCTATGAAAAGAATATTGGTAACAGGCGGAGCCGGCTTTATTGGTTCACATCTTTGCGAACGGTTATTAAGCGAAGGCAATGATGTTATTTGCGTGGACAATTATTTCACAGGAAGCAAAGATAACATTCGCCACTTGCTCAATAATCATAATTTTGAGCTTGTTCGTCACGATGTTACCTCTCCTTATTCTGCTGAAGTAGATGAAATATATAATCTGGCTTGCCCTGCTTCTCCACCTTATTATCAGTACAACCCTATTAAAACTATGAAAACCTCTATTTATGGGGCAATGAATACATTGGGGCTTGCTAAGCGTGTGAAAGCAAAAATACTTCAGGCCTCTACCAGCGAAGTGTATGGAGATCCGGCTGTTCATCCGCAAGTGGAGTCTTATTGGGGCAATGTCAACCCTATCGGTATCCGCTCTTGTTATGATGAAGGAAAGCGTGTGGCAGAAACGCTTTTTTTTGATTATCATCGTATGAATAAAGTTGACATCAGAGTTATGCGAATATTTAATACGTATGGTCCGCGGATGCATCCCAATGATGGGCGGGTAGTATCCAATTTTATTGTGCAGGCATTGCGGGGTGATAATATAACCTTGGATGGTGATGGATCACAGACACGCTCATTTTGCTATGTTGATGACCTTATTGAAGGTATGGTTCGTTTGATGAATACAGAAAATTTCATCGGACCAGTTAACATCGGAAACCCTTCTGAATTCACAATAAAACAATTGGCTGAGAAAGTTATTTCTTTGACTAATAGTATGTCGAAGCTTATTACCAATCCGCTGCCTTCTGATGATCCAAGACAGCGGCAACCCGATATATCTCTTGCTTTCGAAAAACTTGGGTGGAAACCAAAAATATCGCTTGATGAGGGACTGAAACGTACGATTGATTATTTTAAAAAAGATATCGAATGTTAAAAAAATGACATTACTGATTGTGAAACAATATCGCCGGGAATGCAAAAAGCGTTTATACTGTTTTTATATAGCAACTTGTAAATTCGATAGTAATTGATAGTGGAGGAATCTTGTGAGTACTTATAATCCCAATGAAATAGAACCCAAATGGCAGAAAAAATGGGCAGATGCAAAATTACACAAAACAACATATAATCCCGGGAAACCAAAATTCTATGCTTTAGATATGTTTCCGTATCCATCTGGTTCAGGACTTCATGTCGGTCATTGTGAAGGTTATACCGCAACAGATATAATAACCAGGTTTAAGAGAATGCAAGGGTGGAATGTTTTGCATCCTATGGGATGGGATGCATTTGGGTTGCCGGCTGAAAACTATGCAATAAAAACAGGTATTCATCCGAGAATCACTACAGAGAAAGCCGTTGCAAATTTCAAACGGCAAATAAATTCCATTGGGTTTGCGTATGATTGGGATCGGGAAGTAAATACTACTGATCCGGGTTATTACAAATGGACACAGTGGATATTTCTCCAATTGTATAAAAAAGGGCTTGCCTACCAGGGAGTAATGCCTATCAACTGGTGCCCTTCTTGTAAAACAGGACTTGCTAATGAGGAAGTAGCACTTGGGAAATGTGACCGGTGTGGTACGCAGGTTGAACGGAAAGATTTACGTCAATGGATACTTCGGATTACGCATTACGCTGACAGGCTTCTGGAAGATTTATCGGAAGTAGACTGGCCTGAATCAACCTTGCATATGCAAAGAAACTGGATTGGTAGATCTGAAGGCGCAGAGGTGGGTTTCAAAATCGCTGGGGGAGTTTCAAGTGGTGTACTTTTAAAGGTGTTTACAACGAGACCGGACACATTATATGGCGCAACATACATGGTACTTTCGCCTGAACATGTGTTAGTTAATAAAATTACCACTACTGAACAACAGAAAATTGTTGAAGAGTATCAGATCGCGGCTCGTAAAAAGAGTGATCTGGAAAGAACTGAATTAGCAAAAGATAAAACAGGCGTATTTACAGGAGAATATGCTGTAAACCCTGTTAACGGGAAAAAAATACCGATCTGGATAGCTGATTATGTTCTCGCAACTTATGGGACCGGGGCTATTATGGCTGTTCCGGCGCATGATGAAAGAGATCATGAATTTGCGA
>DBTL01000129.1 GCA_002307035.1 Bacteroides sp. UBA1317 | reverse complement strand
TGGCGTGCGGAATAGGAGCATGTCTTTGTTGTGTTGAGAACACCACTGAGGGACACTTGTGTGTATGCACAGAAGGTCCTATATTTAATATAAATAAACTATTATGGCAGATTTAAGTGTAAATATCGGTGAACTAAAGATGAAAAACCCGGTAATGACTGCGTCGGGTACATTTGGCTATGGCGAAGAATTTGAAGATTTTATAAATATAGAGCGAATAGGTGGTATTATTGTGAAAGGTACTACTCTTCACAAGCGTGAAGGGAACCCTTATCCGCGTATGGCAGAAACCCCTTCAGGCATGCTGAACGCTGTTGGATTGCAAAACAAAGGAGCAAAATACTTCGCTGAGCATATATATCCCCGCATTAAAAGTCTCGATACAAATATAATTGTAAATGTGTCGGGATCTGCCATTGATGACTATGTGAAAACCGCCGAGATCATTAATGAACTTGACAATATTTCTGCTATTGAATTAAATATCTCATGCCCCAATGTGAAGGAAGGTGGCATGGCTTTTGGAGTGACTACAACGGGAGCATGTAGTGTTGTTAAAGCTGTGCGAGAGGCTTACAAAAAGACACTTATCGTGAAACTATCTCCAAATGTGACTGATATTAGCGAAATAGCCCGTTCAGCTGAAGATAGTGGCGCAGACAGTGTATCATTAATCAATACTTTGCTAGGGATGGCCATTGATGCAGAACGCAAACGTCCTTTGCTTTCCACGATTACTGGTGGTTTATCGGGACCAGCAGTGAAGCCCATCGCACTCCGTATGGTTTGGCAGGTTGCTAATGCAGTAAAAATACCAGTCATTGGAATGGGGGGGATAATGGATTGGAAAGATGCAGTAGAGTTTATGCTAGCAGGGGCCTCTGCTATACAAATAGGTACTGCAAATTTTATAGATCCGACTATTACTATTCAAGTAGAAGAAGGTATTAATGACTATCTCGAAAGACATGAAATCAAGTCTGTTAGAGATATTATAGGTGCACTTGAGGTGTAAATATAATTACGGTACACTCATTCGCGTATATTTTTATAATAATATGCTATTTATATAAGCTAATGATAAAGGCATCATTTTTTAGAAATGGTGCCTTTATCATATACATGGATTTAGAGTAAAATGTATTGTAAATACTGAAAATAAAAATAGCAATATTATTTTTTGTATACTATTAGCACAATACAATAATATAAAATAATTTTATATTTGGCAGGTACTTGTATATGCTCTATATTTAGGGGCGCTGCAATAAAAATGATTTTGTGGGAATCAACCATTAACGTAGACTTGTCCGCCCTTAAACCTGTTTCTTTCGATGATGAAGTATAGCAACCTCGTAAGACTTTAAAGTTTAATCCTCTAGCAAATCAGGACGAAGGCGCTTCGTTCGTTCAAAAGATTGTTTTAATTCCCACTCCTTTATCTTAGCTTCGTGCCCGGACAAAAGAATATCTGGAACTTTCCATCCATTGTATTCTGCCGGACGCGTATATACAGGAGCCGCAAGCAGATTATCTTGAAAAGAATCTGAAAGTGCTGATTGCTCATCAGAAATAACTCCCGGAATGATTCGTACTATCGCATCTGCCATTACAGCCGCAGCAAGTTCACCTCCTGTCAATACGTAATCTCCAATACTGATTTCTTTGGTTATAAAGTGCTCGCGAATGCGATAGTCAATACCTTTGAAATGCCCGCAAAGAATGATTAGATTGCCTGCCAAAGATAAAGTATTAGCCATTTTCTGATCAAATTGTTCTCCGTCAGGGGTGGTAAATATCACTTCATCGTATGCCCGCTCCGCTTTCAATGCATTGATGCAACGTTCTATCGGCTCTATTTTCATTACCATTCCGGCAAAACCACCAAAAGGATAATCATCCACACGACGATATTTATCTTCTGTGTAATCACGTAGATTGTGAATATGAATTTGAGCAAGTCCCTTATTTTGAGCACGTTTCATGATCGAGCAATTAAAAAATCCTTCAATCATCTCCGGCAAAACTGTAATAATATCAATGCGCATATCTCTTTTAATTTCTCGCAAAAGTACAAATATTCAAAGATAAACACGTATTTTTGTCCGAAACAATGTTGGAAATATGACAGTGGAAGATAGAATAAACGAATTGCGTGCCCAACTCCATAGGCATAATCATAACTATTACGTTTTAAACGCTCCTGAAATTACTGATAAGGAATTTGACGATCTCATGCGTGAGCTTCAGGATTTAGAACAGTTATATCCGGAATTTAGTGACGATAATTCGCCTACTATGCGTGTGGGAAGTGATATGAATAAAAATTTCACTCAGGTAGCGCATAAATATCCCATGCTTTCGCTAGCCAACACCTATTCTGAAGGGGAGATTTCTGATTTCTATGAGCGTGTACGTAAAGCTCTGAATGAAGATTTTGAGATTTGCTGTGAAATGAAATACGATGGAACGTCTATTTCGCTAACTTATGAAGATGGGAAATTGGTTCGTGCTGTTACTCGTGGTGACGGAGAAAAAGGAGATGACGTAACGGACAATGTAAAGACCATACGAAGCATTCCTCTGGTATTGCATGGAGATACTTATCCACCATCTTTTGAAATTAGAGGTGAAATATTAATGCCTTGGGAAGTTTTCGAAGAATTGAATCGAGAGAGAGAAGTACGGGAAGAACCTCTTTTTGCCAATCCACGAAATGCTGCTTCCGGAACACTTAAGCTACAAAATTCATCGATTGTTGCCTCAAGAAAACTCGATGCTTACCTTTACTATTTGTTGGGTGAAAATTTGCCATGCGATGGACATTATGAGAATCTGCAGGAAGTTCATAAATGGGGCTTTAAAATATCTCCATTGATGTGCAAGTGCCAAACACTTCTGGAGGTATTTAACTTCATCAACTATTGGAATCAAGAACGAAAAAACCTCCCTGTGGCCACAGACGGCATCGTACTCAAAGTCAACAGCCTAAAACAACAGAAAAACCTTGGTTTTACTGCAAAATCGCCTCGTTGGGCCATTGCTTATAAGTTTCAGGCTGAACAAGCTTTGACACGGCTCAACATGGTTACTTTTCAAGTTGGGCGAACAGGAGCTATTACTCCCGTAGCCAATCTGGACCCTGTTCAGTTATCAGGAACAGTCGTTAAACGTGCTTCCCTGCACAACGCAGACATCATCGAAGGACTGGATTTACATATCGGAGATATGGTTTATGTGGAAAAAGGAGGAGAAATTATTCCGAAAATCACCGGAGTAGATATCTCTGCCCGTTTCATGATCGGCGAAAAGGTGAAATTTATCACAAATTGTCCGGAATGTGGTAGTAAGCTAATTCGTATTGAAGGTGAAGCTGCCCATTATTGCCCTAACGAAACTGCTTGCCCACCGCAGATTAAAGGGAAAATAGAGCATTTCATTAGTAGGAAAGCGATGAACATTGATGGCTTGGGACCTGAAACAGTTGATCTGTTCTTTAAATTAGGCCTTATAAAAAATACAGCTGACTTGTACGAACTGCATGTGAAAGACATCAAAGAACTCGATCGTATGGGAGATAAATCAGCCGAAAATATTATTAATGGTATTGAGCAAAGCAAGCAAGTGCCTTTTGAACGCGTACTTTTTGCCTTGGGCATTCGCTTTGTGGGTGAAACGGTTGCAAAGAAGATAGCCCGTGCCTTTAATACTATTGATGAATTGAAGGAAGCCGACCTCGAAACGTTGAAAACTATCGATGAAATAGGTGAAAAAATAGCTCAAAGCATTCTTTCATACTTTGCAAATGAGGCCAACAGGAACTTAGTGGAAAGATTGAAATGCAGTGGCTTACGTCTCTATCGTTCCGAAGAAGAAACTCATGATACCACTGATAAACTATTGGGGCAATCAATTGTCATAAGTGGCGTTTTTACTCATCATTCCAGAGATGAATACAAAGACATTATTGAAAAAAATGGTGGAAAGAATGTAGGCAGTATTTCTTCAAAAACCAGTTTTATTCTTGCAGGCGAGAATATGGGGCCGGCAAAATTAGAGAAAGCCGCTAAATTGGGTGTTAAAATAGTAAACGAGGAGGAATTTCTGTCACTCATCTCGTAACATTTTTGTGTTTTAAGCTGATTTTATGCACCATTAAACTAGGTGAAAGAGAAAATATTCGTACTTTTGCGACCATATTACTTAGAGATCATTATAATATCCATGATACAGACTAAATTGAAAGGAATGGGGGTAGCACTGATTACTCCTTTCAAAGAAGATGAAAGCGTTGACTATGATGCATTATTACGATTGGTGGATTACTTACTCCAAAATAATGCTGATTTTTTATGTGTGCTGGGAACTACAGCCGAAACTCCAACATTGACTGAAGAGGAAAAGAAAAAAATAAAAAAGGTAGTAATTGAACGTGTTAATAAAAGAATCCCTATACTACTTGGAGTTGGTGGCAATAACACAAGAGCCATTGCTGAGAGCTTAAAAAATGATGACTACACCGGAGTAGATGCTATTTTGTCTGTAGTGCCATATTATAATAAGCCGTCTCAGGAAGGTATCTATCAACATTATAAAGCAATATCTGAAGCCACAGAACTGCCTATAGTGCTCTACAACGTTCCGGGACGAACGGGAGTTAATATGACAGCACAGACTACTTTGCGCATAGCTCGTGACTTAAAAAATGTAGTAGCAATTAAAGAAGCCTCGGGTGACATTACTCAGATGGATGATATCATAAAAAATAAACCAGCTAATTTTGATGTTATTTCTGGAGATGATGGAATTACCTTCCCATTAATTACTCTTGGGGCTGTTGGAGTCATTTCAGTTATTGGAAATGCCTTTCCGCGCGAATTTAGTCGGATGACGCGTTTAGCTTTACAAGGAGACTTTGCAAATGCTTTAACTATTCACCACCGATTTACCGAATTATTTAGTTTGTTATTTGTGGATGGTAATCCTGCGGGAGTTAAGTCAATGTTGAATGCCATGGGAATGATTGAGAATAAGCTACGCCTACCGTTGGTTCCCACAAGAATCACTACTTTTGAAGCGATTCGTAAAGTTCTCAATGAATTAAATATAAAGTGTTAGCACGTTCTTGAAAAAATACGTCCAAGTCCCGAAAAAGCTATTGAGATAGTTTTTCCGGGACTTTTTGTTTCTATCTATGAGAAGTTGGTAAAAGCTTGTAAGTCTTGGAAATATGAGAATTTATGGTTATCTTTAAAGCTGGCTTTTTTGTTTTATAATTAATATTATGTTTAATAATAAAAGGAATTACATTTATTCCCGACCCTTGACAAATGTTTCTGCATCTTTTCTTCTACAGCAAGTAAGAAAACAAAAAAGGATACCAAAATAAATCTGGTATCCTTTTTTATATACTCCTGGTGACAAATTAATTATTCATCAATTTATCAATTTCTTCAAATTGCGTACCAAGATTTAGATTATAATATATTCTATACAGTCCCTGTATCCACAAATCTTTTTGATCTGGCTTTAGTTCTCTAGCCTTTTCATAATAAGGTTTTGCATCTTCATAGAATTTCTTTATAATAGATTGTTCTTTTTTGTATTTAGGATCATTGACATCTGCTGTAGTCTTAGCAGCATAATCTTGAGCCTGCAAACAATAAATTAAGCCTAAGTTAGAATAAGCTTCTGCATATTTCGGATCAATAGCGATGGTTTTCTTATAAAATTCGATCGCTTTCTCATACTCTTTCATGTTATGATACAAATACGCTTTTACATAAAGGTAAAAAGTATTATTTGGATCTTTAGCTAACATTTCATCAGCAAACAACATTGCATCACTATATTTATTTGCATTGCTATAGTAATCAATAAGATGCCCAAAAAAGAATGAATGGTTTGGGAATTTCTGTACGCCTTCTTTCAATGTAGAGACCCATTTTACTGTATCACCTTGTGCTTTGTATGCAGTAGCCATAAATTCCATAGCATATTTGCCTACTTCTTTGTCATTCTGAGCATAAGGACCATATTTCAGTACGGTAGGATAATCTTCCAGTTTAGCAGCTGCTAAAGTCGCATAGTATGCTACCTGAGGCAAAATAGTATCTTTCTGCACAAAGTTTTCTTTCTCAAACATTGGGTGTGCTGCAATATCTACATAAGTAGAGAAAAAAGCCAGAGCTTCTTTGTTCTTATCCAGATTGAAATATTGAATACCACCATTAATTAGATTTGGACGTTCAGTCAGCATAACTGCAGAGTTTGCTTTTCTGAATTTGTTTTTAACCTTACCTTTCTCGTTTGGTATTTCAGACAATTGGTCGCACTTAAGATAATACTTATACATATCTAAAACACTATTGTACACCTTAAGAGTATCGTAAGGCTTCTTTAGATATGCATTTTCCATTTCTTTCTCATTTATTCTTTTCTGAATAAAACCAGCGGCATCCCATGTCTCAGGATTTTCTTTCGTTTCAGGATTAACCAAAGCTTCTTTTATAAGTTGTTCAGCCTTTGTAAAGTCTGGTTTTACTTCATTAGCTATTCTTTTCGCCTCCTTTACGTTCTTTTCTTGAGCAAAAGAGATGCTAGCCACAAACAATAAAACCATAGAAAATAATACTCTTTTCATGATTGTTGTTGATTAATTATTAATATTATGTCTATTCTTATTCTTCATCTATTGAAGGAACATCTTTGTTGGAGGTATCACCCGGAAGGTTTTCGTCTTCATCTATAAGTGCTATCTCTTCCAAACTCTCAGAAGTAACTTTACATACTGAACCAATTTGGTCATTACGTTTTTCCAAATTGATTAATCGAACACCTTGAGTAGCACGTCCCATAACTCTAACGTCTCCTACTTTAAGGCGAATTGTAATGCCCGATTTATTGATAATCAT
>DBTL01000097.1:4178-6456 GCA_002307035.1 Bacteroides sp. UBA1317 | reverse complement strand
TCTTTAAGTAGTTCATGCTTGATGATGCCGTTTACTCTTTCGGCCACGGCGTTATCTTTTGGATTGCCACTTTCGGTCATGCTGATGCGAACTCCTTTTGCATGCAAACCAGAGGTATATTCAAAGCTTGCGTATTGAACGCCTCGGTCTGAATGATGGATCAGATCGACTTCATCAACTCCTTTTAATCGTTTGAAAGCCATCTCCAAAGCTTTGAGCGCATAAATGCTTTCAAGAGTTTCTCCCACGCAATAACCGATAATTTCCTTGCTGTAGGCATCGGTTATTATCGACAGATAACAGAATGTGTAACGTGTCTCATCCAACCACAAAAGGATATAAGTGATTGTACTTCCCTAGGAGTGGTTAACTTTGAAATAGTCTTAGATGACCATTTTCGTGATGTCACGAAAATGGTTAAGCTTGGTAATGCTATGAAGTGAAATATGGCGTTCGATGCATTCTTTTTATGTTTATTTAAAAAAAACTAGCCCATTTGATGAACTGTAATGTACTTTTCATATATTTGCGAAATACGTTGTGTACCTTTTGAAAATCCAAATTAGAAATATGAGTTTACAATACCAACATGGATCGTATAAGGCTAAACTCTTCGATAAGAGATGGCTGACTAAACGTGATCAAATACTTGAAAGGGATAAACATCAATGTGTTATCTGTGGTGCACAGAACGAGTTAGTGGTTCATCATAAGCAATATCATTTTGTATCTAAACTAGGGGTTTATCGTGATCCATGGGACTATGATAAACGCTATCTGGTGACACTATGCAGAAGTTGCCATGATAGGGGACACTATAGATTTAAGGTTCCTGTGAAAAATGTTTAATTTAAAATGTAGAGTTTATGAATTGGTTAACTTCGTTGTTTAGCTCAAAAGAGCAAAAAGAAAATCTTATATCTGTAGAAAAGGATCCTTTGAAGGAGATCAAGGAAGAAGATTTTATTGATAATTCGAATCCTATTGAGGAGGATAAGGTTTCTATTTCGTATGGTACAATGATGCCTATTGATATTATATATCAGTATCTCAAGGAGGATTACGAGACAAAAGGTTATGAAGATGCATTATGCAATCCAGATAATTCTTACAAGGAAATGAATAAAACGATTATAAGGAATAATCTGGAAATAAAAATGCAACAAGTGAAGTTGAAATACAAGAATGATATAAGTGATATTGCTTTTCATATCTCTTCACGGCAGCAGGCTGGTTTGATAGACATTGTTGAACAGTTGAGAACTCGGAAATTGATACTGGAAGAACATCTGGAAATTATCGAAGGTATGGAGGGTGATTTAGAGCGTAATAACGGCTATATGATTGGTATGTTATTATCTTATGAAAGAGGATTTCTTAGAGGGTTGGCGGCTTTGTCCTTAGAAACCATTAAAACAAATAGATTATGACGTCGCTAATAAAAAACAAACCTTGGATCAGGTTTGGATGTTTTATTACTGGATGGAACTATAGTATATTACAGAGTTGCAGTGAAGCTAGTTTTAAGGCGTTGAAAAAGTATACTTCATCTATGCTTATCCTAATGATTATATGGAGTTTTGTGGGATACTGTTTTGCGGAAAGATATATTAGTGCTCCGTGGTGGGGATGTTTAATGGCTGCACTTATTCTTGTTATTATTGTTGTGCAGATAGAAAGGCAAGTTATACTGACTGTGGGGAAAAATAAAAGAGTAGCTGGAGTCAGGATTCTTATTGCCATAATTATGGCAATAATTGGTTCTGCCATTCTTGATCAGATAATTTTCAAAGAAGATATTGGAAAAAAGATGCTAGAGATTAGAGCCGATCAGGTTTTGGCTTTAGCTCCAATAAAACAAAGAGATATACAATTTGAAATAAATAGATATTCGGCTGAAATAGATTCGGTGGAAACTGCTACCATAAAGATTCAAGATGAGATTGATAAGCGTCCTATTATTTACTCGTATAATACAAGCCAATCTGAAACACCTATTGTAGATGCAAAAGGAGAAAGCAAAAATATTACATCAAGAACTGTAAGTAAGATATCTAGTCCTAACCCGCGCATTCAGCAAGTAACTACAAATTATAAGTTGTTGGAGCAAATGCGAAGTAAGCGTGATGAACTGACACAGCAAAAGATGACTGTTTCGGCCAAATTGGAAGAAGATCTAGCAAAACATACAGGCTTCTTGGAGGAATTACGGGCAATATTTGGTATTATGGCAGATAGTGGTTTAGCTCTTGGGTTTTATGCTATTTTATTCTTATTC
>DBTL01000097.1:0-3941 GCA_002307035.1 Bacteroides sp. UBA1317 | reverse complement strand
GTTTTATGCTATTTTATTCTTATTCTTGTTCTCTTTAGAATTACTCGTTTTAATGGGTAAATATGGAGATAAAGATTCCGACTATGAGATGGTAATCATGCATCAATTGAATGTTAGAAAAGATGCTCTAGAAGATATAGTAAAGAAAAAAAATAATATATGATTGGTAGTATCCAGTCTTTTGTTTAAATGATAACTTAGGTTGGGGTTTAGTCGAAAACCTAAATCCCAATTTTAAAAGCATCTTGTATAATCTTCTATCCATAAACTTCATTTTATGAACTGATCTAGACATATCTCAATGTTTGCTGAGATAGTCCTTCATCTACTAGATTGTAGATCATTTATTGAAGTATTCAAGTACTTTAGATTCAAGGGTTGTACTTCGCACAGAGGTCATTCAATACCCGATGACAAGTTTTGTAACGGGATATAGGAACGTAGCCGCATTTCCCCCAACTTCGCATACTGCGATCCGTTTACGCAATTAAATTAAAAGAAAAATGGATACACTGAAACGGCTTATATACACGCCATTAAGACTTCTTATTTTCATTTTTTTCACTGTACTTTTCTGTGATACAGAGATGTTTTCTCAGACTATGAAGAAGATTCTTACTGAAGAATCTTGTTTTCAAGTGATTGATCAAAATGGAATGAAGGGATATAAATCAGTAGAATACACTTATAAAGTCTACGGTAATACATTTGGGGATGAATGGGTTGATTATTTAGCAAAATATAAAACAACGACTCTGAAAAATCTATCATACGAAGGTCAAAATAGGACAATAGAAGTTGCCATTTGTCGACTAGATAGAATGGATTCAATAATTTATTATATTAAACGGGATTGTGATCAGCTAGACTTATCTAGGGACAATTATAAGACTATAAAATATGGTTGCTGTGCTGATTTGAGTAAAATTGCACTTTATGATTATAGCAATAGGCTGATTATTTCAGGTTCAGAGAAAATATATGAGGGATTTATCCCAAACAATAAAATAAGATTCTATTTTTCTTACCAATCGCGTCCCGACACATTAACGTTAGGGCAAATAAATTACTCCTATAATGCAAGCGACCAGTACCATGTTGTATTAAAAAGCGAGAGAAGTACAATAAGAAATGGTGTAGAGGATTGTCCGATGTTATATCCGGAAATAGACCTGAGTTTATCAGGAGCTGGAATATTTAACAAAGATGAAGAAGTGTGTACCTTTTGGTCGTTAGAAAAAATAAGAACAATTAATGGAATAAACTTTATTCTTAAATTGAAATTTGATTGCGACTCAACAATTCGACCAATAACGATCCCGATTATCAACGGTAAACCTTTCGGGAAGGATATCGAAACACAGATTTACAATATTGAATATGATTAGCATGTGAATAATCAATTCTTTTATTCCGCTATTCTTTAATTTTTTATCTCATATTTTCACAAATGTGTGCTTCTATGCAATTCCAAATCATAGAATAGATAAAGATATAGTAGATCAAGTAAAGCCTTTTCTTGTGTTGCAAACTGTATTGTTCTGTTGTAACTGGGACGTAAGCATTCGGTTAAGTGAAAGTCTTCGAGTTCACTTTCTTATTTCTTTTTAGCCAACCTGTTCTGTTTTTAAGAAATAATTTGTTTTCTTTGTATTGTTGTTAAATTCAATTGATTTTCATGAGACGGAAATGGGTCAAAAGGGTAATCGCTATATTGCTTACTCCTATATTGCTATTTGCAGTGTTGATGCTGTTACTTTACATTCCGCCGGTACAAAACTTCCTGCGTAAGGAAGCTCTGGGATATGCCTCTGAGGCAACAGGTATGCAAATTAGTGCCCGCCGTATAGATCTTCGTTTTCCTCTCAATCTTTTAGTAAGTGATTTAGGCGTGGTTCATTCTTCCGACACTCTCTTGTCGATGGAAAGTCTCAACGTTCGGGTGCAACTTCTTCCGCTTTTTAGTGGCAGGATAGAAGTAGACGACTTCACGTTAAAGAGTGTGGCGTTCAACTCGGCCGATTTCATACATGGGATAGAACTACGCGGGGTGTTGGGCTACTTTGCTTTTAGAAGTCGTGGCGTGAACTTATCAAATCAAACAGCGATTATTGATGCGGCTGAACTGAATAACACGCATCTTCGGCTGATATTGAAAAACGACACGACCAAGACACCGGAAGACTCCACTGCTTCACCTCGTTGGAAGATAGACCTGCATAACTTGAAATTAAAGAATGTATCCTTTAACATGCTGATACCCGAAGATTCTGTTCGGATGGGGACTCATGTGGCAGCAGCAACTATTAACGGTGCGCAGGTGGATCTGGGCCGTGAGCTGTATGGATTGAAACACCTGCATGCTAGTGGTACCTCTTTGAATTATGATATAGGTTCGGCTAAACCGACGAAAGGATTTGATCTGTCGCACATTGCTATTCGTGAGCTCAATATGGGACTTGATTCTGTGCTGTATCGCGGTAGAAATATCAATGCTGCTATTCGTGAGTTTTCATTGAACGAACGTTCGGGGCTGAGCATCACTTCCATGACCGGACGCTTGTTTGCCAATGACACTGCTATAAAGGTCTCGTCTTTAAAATTAAAAACAGCTCATTCTGAGATTGATTTTACGGGTCGTACAACATGGAAACTAATTGATCTACCTGGCCAACAAGGACATTTATCGATGAAACTGGATGCGCTTATAGGCAAGCAAGATCTATTGTTGTTTGCAGGGAAGTTGCCTGATGCTTTTAAGAAAGAATATCCTTTCCGTCCACTCACGATACATGCCGGAGCAGAAGGAAACCTGACTAACCTGAAATTATCCCGTTTCAAGATTGATCTACCCGGTGCTTTTTCTGCCACAGGAGGGGGAGAACTGCTAAATTTCACTGATTCCTTAAAACGTTTCGCCTCAGTTGACTTGCAAGCGATCACTCATAATCTGAATTTCTTAGCAACCTTTTTCGGCACTCCTGCCGACGGATCGATTGTGTTTCCACAGGGAATGACATTTATTGCTAAGGCCGAGATGCGTGGTTCACGTTTTAGAACCCTTTTCAGAGCCAAAGATGGTGAAGGTGCTTTATCGCTTACAGCCGATTATGATCGTCGTACAGAAGTATATAACGCCGATTTCACAGTAGATGCTTTGCAAATGAAGCACTTTCTTCCTAAAGACTCCATCTATTCACTTTCGGCTTCAGGTAGTCTAAAAGGCCGAGGAGTAGATGTGGCTTCATCACGTTCTTCGGCTCAATTTGAAGCGCTGCTCAATGATTTGCATTATGGACGTTTCCACGTTTCGGACGTGACACTTACAGGGCAGATGAAGAATGCTTTAATCAAGGCACACTTGGTGAGTAATAATCAATTATTAAAGTTGGTTGCCGATGGAGAGTATCAGTTGAATCGCAAATATACCGAAGGGAAACTTGATCTTAATGTAGAGCAGATTGACTGGTATAAATTGGGTTATTACCCTACTCCTATGAAGAGGGCGTTCGCCTTTACGCTTGCTGCCCAAACCCGGCGTGACTCGGTGAATCTTTCTTTGCAAGCGGGCGATTTAAATTGTCGCTTCCGGGGACGCAGTACGCTGGAGCAATTAATAAAGCAATCAACCGACTTCTCTACCATACTAATAAAGCAAATAAAGGGGAAACGTTTAGATCATGCAGCTCTGCGTCGTGCGCTACCTTCGGCCGGATTGGTTTTTACAGCAGGTAAGGACAATCCGCTTAGCCGCTTTTTGGCAACAAAAGAAATCGCTTATGATAAAGTATCGTTTAGATTTGGAACAACTCCTACCCGTGGTATAAACGGCAGGGCGTTTATACATGGGCTGAGAGTAGATTCCACACTACTTGATACGCTCTTCCTGACAATCAGACAGGATACTGCTCGGATGAATATTCGAGGAGGAGCGATTAATG
>DBTL01000122.1 GCA_002307035.1 Bacteroides sp. UBA1317 | reverse complement strand
TGCAAGCAAGATTCAAAGCCGTAATCTCGAAAATAGGCTTCACTCATCTCACTTCGGGCCGTGACGGCAATCATCGGAATCGTTTTAGCCTGTGGAATGTTCGATGCCCGAAGAAGCTTCAGCAAATCAAATCCATTGATAGAAGGCATCTGCACATCTGTCAGCAAAAAGTCGAAAGATTCGTTACGAAGATGTTCCGTCAGTTCCTCCGGTTGTTCGCAAGAAGTAACTGAAATGCCATACTGACCTAGCATAGCAGTAGTAAGCGCCAATTGAATTTTATCATCATCAATCAACAAGATCTTCAGTCCGGACTTTGCGGAAAAGAGACTCTCCTGAATCGTTTGCGTTGCATCAAGTACCGCTTTATCTTCATTCTTCACTCCGCTCACAGGGAAAAGAGGCAAGGTCACCACAAAAGAGCTGCCTTTGTCTTTGGTACTGTCTACGTTAATCTGCCCTTCTAATAAATACACCAACTTGTGTACAATGGAGAGTCCCAAACCAAATCCTTCTTCACCCTGAGCTCCCGGAAGCCGGGTGAACTCCTGAAAAATCCGTTCTTTATCTTTCTCATCCATCCCCTTCCCTGTATCCGAAACAGTGATTTTTAATTTAGACTCTTCATAGCCTACAGTTAGAATGACACTACCTTCTCGGGTAAACTTCACAGCATTGGATAACAGATTATTCACTATCTGACGAATGCGAATGGGATCACTTGCAAAATGTCCATTCAACTCCGTTGCCACTTCGCACCGTAGAGCCAGCCCCTTCGCCGCAGCCAAAGGTTGAAAACTAATCTTAATCTCATCAAAGAGTTGTGCCGGATTAAAGGTGATGCGGTTTACTTCTGCTTTATTCAGGTCGAGACGATGAAAATCGAGCAAATCATTTACCAGCCTCAACAAATGGCCCGACGAACTTTTCATATTATCAAGATAAAACTTTTGCCGTTCATCGGCTACGAGGCGAGACAGCAAATCGGTATATCCCATAATAGAGCCTAAGGGAGCTTTAAAGTCGTGTGTAATGGTAAGCATCAATTTTTCGCGGGCCTCGAGTAGTTCCTCTGCTCGTCGGTTTGCTTTCTCCAGTTCCTTGCGATAACGATTACTCCGAGTGATATCTCTCCATATTAATATGAGGAAAACAGCCGATAGCAGAACGGCGCCTACCGCAATAGCTCCAATCGTTTTCATGGAACGCTGACTGACCTTTTGTTCGAGTTGCGCTTTTTTCATAATTCGCACAGTCGCTTCTTCATCATAATTTCTAATCAAGCTGTCAATACGCATCGTCAAATGATTATCTGCCTGATGAAGCAGTTTACTGTTGAGCTTATCAGCCATGCGCGTTTTCTCTTTCTGTAAAGCGATCTTTCGTATCTTGTGATGAAGAGAATCTGCCGGATTATACTCTTGCAGAACAGTATCTGTACTAAATTCCAGCGAAGTATTCAGCAATAAAGCTGTATCTTTAGAAGGAGAAAAGACCTCGGCAATACGCTTAAAGAATCCTTTCTTTTTAGCGGGGGTTATTACCGAATCACGCTTCGTGATGATTCGATGTTGCACGCGTTGTTGATTAATAACTGAATCTTGCTCAGAGATTATTTTATCGAGTTCCTTGGCAGACAATAAGTTGTTATTGGCCGTGTTCAATACTCGTAACATGGATATTGTATTTTTATCCTTTTCGCGCAGTAATAAAAGTAAGCTATCAGCTTTTGAGTCCAGTTCCGTATCGGACGCTGAAAGCCCCTTCATCTCACTATAAATAAATATGAGTGAAAAGAAAAGTACTGCCAGCAGCAGCAGATAGCCAACGGCTATTTTCCATTTAGTCAATATTTCATTCTTTACGCTTTGCATGGATTTTAAATCTAAGCCAAAACATTATTCCGGCACTGGTAAGACCGAAAGGCAAAGCCATCCAAACGCCCATCGCTCCCCAATGAAGCACGAAGCCGAAAAAATAGCCTGCTGGCAAAGATATAATAAAATAGGAGACAAAAGCAATCCACATCATCGGTTTAACGTCCGAGACACCTCGAAGAGCATTTGCAAAAGTAATTTGAAGTCCATCGCCGAATTGAAAGAGTAGCATCGGCAACATAAGTGATACGACAATAGTCGAAACTTCTTGACTATCTGTAAACCATCCGCCCATCTGATTTCTAAAGAGGAAAAGAATAGTGGAGAGAACAAGAGCCATAATCAGGATGATGCGCAAACCGGCATAAGCTGCCCGACGAACATTGTCCCAATCGTTTTGTCCACGGAAATGACTTACTCGAACCGCAATAGCGGCACCCATACCATAATACATCAAAAAAGCAAAGGTGGAGATGGTGCACATTATCTGATGCGCTGCCAAAGCATAAGTTCCTATCCACCCAATCATAATGGCACTCAAATTGAAAGAAGCTGTCTCCATGCCCATCTGCAATCCAATGGGCCAGCCCAAAGCATTCAAGCGACGGAAATTGGTACGAAGAAGACCAAGCTTAAGAAAGCCTGCTCTATAAGACATAAAGCGATTGGTCCGAAAAAAGAGCCATATAAATACCAGAAGCATTGCAATGCGTGAAGCCAAGGTACTGATGCCCGCACCAAGCAAACCAAGTTCGGGTGCACCCCACTTTCCGTAAATCAAGAAATAGTTGCCGATAATATTCATTAAATTACCGCCCAGCAATATCCACATAGCAGTCTTCGTGTCTGTTATTCCATCGGCAAACTGCTTGAAAGCATTGAAAAGCATAATAAAAACCATTGATATGAGCAACACTACATAATAGGGTTTTATCAATGGTAACAGCTCTTGCGGCTGCCCGAGATATCCTATATTCAGGTAAAGAATATAAAGAATCAACGTAACGAATAATCCGACTAAGAAGTTGGCCAGTAAACTGGCCTTTAATGCCTGCCCCGCAGCAGCAAACTGGCGTGTTCCGTATAATTCACCTACAACAGGAGTCAGCCCATAAGAAAAGCCCGTGCTAAAAATGATTCCGAGATTAAACACATTGTTGACAAAAGAGGCAGCACCCAGTTCAAGCGTGCTGTGGTGACCAATCATCAACGTATCAGCAAAGCTGAGAAGGATCACCCCCAACTGCCCGATAACAATAGGTATTCCTAAAAATAGCAATGCCTTATAATGGCCTCTCTCTTTCAGCTTATGACTCGTCTCATTCATTCTGTCCTTTTATCCCCGACTTTTTATAATGAAGTACCGAACAATTCTCGTGACGAAAAGCAATCTTGGCCACAACAGTTAACTGTTCTGCTGTAACAGCCCTATACTGTTCTACTTCTTTTTCCATATCTTCAGCGCAACTTAACATCTCAAACCAAGCAAGATTCGTTGCAACATTCAGATAATTAATATTGCCGAATATCTGGGTCGATTCAAATTTGTTTTTCACCTTTTCCAGTTCTTCTGCATCAACAAGCTCTGTCTTAAGGCGTTCCAGTTCTTCCCAAACAGCCGACTCAGCTTGTTCTAACGAAACCCCTGCTGCCGGCTTGCCACTCAAATGAAACAAACCCGCATCCACAGTTCCTGCAATATAAGCATCAATGCTTGAGAAGATTTTCTTGTCGTGCACCAAGTTACGGTTCAGTCGGCTAGAGCGTCCGTTACTAAGCACGTCCGACAGAATATCGTAAGCATAATAATCGGGATGCAAGCGGTCGGGCATGTGAAACGCCATAAAAAGGGAATCAAGCGGCACGTTACGCTCCACTACCAATCGCCTCTCTTCTGTCTGTATCGGTTCAACCGGAAGCTTTCTTTCACGCAGTTCTCTGCGAGGAATGGGTGCAAACCACTTTTCACTCAAACGTACAGCTTCCTCAAAAGAGATATTTCCGGTTACAGCCAACACAGCATTGTTGGGCGCATAGAAACTGAAAAAGAAACTTTTCACTTCATCCAAGGTAGCATTGGCCACATGCTCGGGCACTTTGCCGATAGTAGGCCACTGATAGGGATGAACTTTGTATGCCAATGGTCTTAGCAGGTGACTTACATCTCCATAAGGCTGATTCAGACAACGCTGTTTGAACTCCTCTATCACCACACCCCGTTGCACATCCAAGCTCTTTGGGTTAAAATCAAGACTCAGCATGCGATCGGACTCTAGCCAAAAACCTATTTCAACATTTTGTTTGGGTACCGTGAGATAATAGTTCGTAATGTCATTGTTGGTCCAAGCATTGTTGTCTCCACCGGCTAACTGCAAAGGAGCATCGAAATCGGCAATATTCACTGATCCACCAAACATCAAGTGCTCAAAAAGATGTGCAAACCCCGTATGCTCGGGGTCTTCATCTTTTGCTCCCACATTATAAAGAATGTTGAGGGCCACCATCTGAGTGCTCGTATCTTTCGAATGCACCAACTTCAATCCATTCGAAAAAACATGTTTGTTTATTGTTAGCATCTTTAATCGATAAGAGAAACTTTGATGATCTTCACATCATCCACCGGACGGTCACTACGGTCTGTTTTCACTTGTTGAATCTTATCAACTACATCCATGCCTTCAACGACCTCACCAAAAACAGTATATTGATTATCCAAATGTGGCGTTCCACCCACTGTTGTGTAAGCCTTTACTTGCTCAGGAGTGAAATGAAAATCGGGTTGTTTGGCCGCTTCAGCCTCAGCCTGCGCATAGATCTTCTCTTGCAACTGATAAAGACCTTCCTGATCATTGGCTTTACGCATCTTATAGATATCCTTCATGTGTTTTTGTGCCAAAGCATTAAAGATAGAAGTGAGCTTACCCTCATTCATCTTCTTTTCCATGCTAAGAAGAGTAGAGTCATTGTATACTTTACCTGTAACAATATAGAATTGACAACCGGATGATTCTTTTTTCGGATTCACATCATCGCCCTGACGAGCAGCCGAGAGTGCTCCTTTTTTATGGAAATATTTCGGATAGACGAATTCTGCAGGAATAGTATAGCCCACATCGCCCGAGCCAAGCATTTTCCCTTTCGGTGCTTCTTTAGAATCCGGGTCTCCGGCCTGAATCATGAAGTCCTTGATTACCCGATGGAACAACGTTCCTTCATAAGTAGATTCTTTTGCTAACTTTATGAAATTATCTCTGTGTTTGGGCGTTTCATCATACAATTTCACGATAATATCACCCATGCTTGTCTCAATCTTCAACATAGTTCCTTGTTTATTTTCCATCTTTCCATCTTTCTTTTGTCCTGAGCGGCATGCTGTAAAACCGCCTATCAGTATAATTAATAGTAACACTAAATTCTTTTTCATACACAGCTAGATTTTAAACTGGTGCAAAAGTACAACTTTAGTACGCTTTGTTCCAACAAATCTTCTTAATAATAGCCGTCTGACATACAAGTTAGCCTAAAACCTTTTAACTTTGTGATTCTATTAAATGCATCAAAGAGCAACAAAATGACAAAATCCATATTAATCATTGAAGATGACATCACATTCGGAATGATGCTAAAAACCTGGCTGGAGAAGAAAGGATTTCAGGTATCTTCCGTCAGCAACATTGCTCGTGCCCAAAAGCAGATAGATTTGCAAAACGTGGATTTAATCTTATCCGATCTTCGTCTGCCCGATCATGACGGGATCTACTTGCTACAATGGATGATCGAAAAGAAAATAAAAACGCCGCTCATCATCATGACCGGATACGCTGATATACAATCTGCCGTGCAGGCCATTAAACTTGGTGCGAAAGACTACATAGCCAAGCCTGTGAATCCGGAAGAACTTCTCAAGAAAATCAACGAGGCCTTTCAAATGAAGGGTATGCCGAAAGAACAACCGCCTATCTCGGCACCCGAGGCAAAAAATAAACAGAACTTTCTTGAAGGAGAGAGCGATGCAGCTAAACAGTTGTATAATTATGTGGCTTTAGTGGCTCCAACCAATATGTCCGTGCTCATCATAGGTGCCAGTGGCACAGGAAAAGAATATGTGGCACAGCGCATTCATCAACTTAGCAAACGCAGTGAATACCCTTTTATTGCTATCGACTGCGGCGCTATACCCAAAGAATTGGCTGCATCCGAGTTCTTTGGACATATAAAGGGTTCTTTCACCGGAGCTATAGCCGATAAAGATGGTGCTTTTGTTGCCGCCAACGGTGGAACACTGTTTCTTGATGAAATAGGTAACCTCAGCTATGAAACACAAGTGCAACTGCTCCGGGCCTTACAAGAACGAAAAATACGCCCAATGGGGTCTAACGAAGAAATAACCGTGGACATCCGCTTGGTAGCTGCCACAAACGAGAATCTTGAGGAAGCGATTGAGAGAGGAAGCTTTCGCGAAGATCTTTTTCACCGAATAAATGAGTTTACCCTACGCATCCCCAACCTAAAAGATCGTAAAGAAGATATTCTTCTATTTGCCAACTTCTTTTTAGACCGTGCCAACAAGGAGTTGAATAAACAACTTATCGGATTCGACGCCAAAGCCTCCTCGGCATTGCAAGATTATCACTGGCCGGGAAACCTGAGACAGATGCAAAATGTGATTAAGCGGGCTACTCTGCTTGCACAAGGGAACTTCATCACTCTTGCAGAACTGGCTAGCGAACTATCGGACACCCCTACACCCACTCCCACTCTTTCGCTTCGGAATGAGGAAAGTGAGAAAGAGCAGATACTCGAAGCGATTAAACAAAGCGGGAATAATAAAAGCAAAGCGGCTCAAATGCTTGGGATTGACCGGAAAACGTTATATAATAAGCTGAAACTTCACGATATCAAATTATGAACTTCACTGACAGAAAGTATGTATTAATGGATCTGGATGGAACAATCACCGATCCTGCTATAGGAATCACTAAATCGGTGCAGTATGCACTCACCCATTTCGACATTTTTGTTGAGGACAGAACACTACTCTATCCATTCATCGGCCCCCCTCTAAAAGAATCATTCATGGAATATTACCACCTCACGGAAGAGCAGGCAACCATTGCTATCAATAAATACAGAGAATACTTTGCCGATAAAGGCATTTATGAAAATGAGGTATATGATGGAATGGAAATATTTTTGCAAACATGTAGTGAACAGGGGAAAACATTGTTCGTGGCTACTTCCAAACCAACTCCCTTTGCCGAAAAAGTTCTGGAGCATTTCCACCTCAAGCATTATTTCAAAGCTGTGTATGGCAGTAATTTAGACGGCACCTGTTCGGCAAAAGAAGAAGTCATCCGGCATGCCCTTTCTTCTCAGCAAATTAAAGACGCAAGCGAGGTGGTAATGATTGGAGATCGTAAACACGATATAGAAGGAGCAAAAAGAAATGGACTAAACTCCATAGGAGTGCTTTACGGCTATGGAAGCGACAAAGAATTAACAGAAGCAGGTGCAGATAGCATAGTAAATGATATCGCAGCGTTACAGCAAGTAATAATAGGCTAAACGCTTTCAACCACTACAAAGTGTAGAATTATTCTACACCTCCGCCACAACTTCCACACTTTTACACACACTCTTTAAAAAGCATCATTAAGTATAGTGCACTGATAATCAAAGTATTAAAAGCCAGAAATCTTTCTGGCATGCGGTTTGCTTATAGTTATATATATAATGGTTCCATAAACAAGAACTAAAGTATATTTCAAAACGATAGTATAAACCGTTTAAAAGCAAATGATTATGAAAAAGTTAGTACTAGCCATGATGGTATTTCTTTGTGGTAGCTCTTTTTTTGCACTAGCACAAGATCCAGTAAAAAAGACTCAGACACCAACAGAACAGAAAGATTCTACAAAGACTGAGCCAGTGAAAGAAGAATCTCAACCGGCAGAACCGGGCACAGAGACTCCGGATTCCACAAAAATACCCACTCAGTCTGCCGAATAATAGTAAGCACACTCATTGAATAAAAAGACCGTCCCTACTTTTGTCTATTCAGGGGGCGGTCTTTTTTGTATAAAGTTACAGCATATTAAATCCCGCCCACAAATTTCCTTCAGGAACAGGAGCAGTCAGTGTAATCTCCTCTTTAGAAACCGGGTGTAGAAAGCGAATATGGCGGGCATGGAGGCAAATACTTCCGTCTGGATTGGAGCGGGGAGAACCGTATTTCAAATCACCCTTAATGGAGCAGCCCATTTTAGCTAGCTGGCAACGTATCTGGTGATGTCGTCCGGTTTTCAAATCGACCTCAAGCAGGTAGTAATTCTGAGACTGCCCGATAAGCTTGTAGTGAAGAATGGCTTTTTTTGAATTAGGCACCTCTTTATCATAAGCATAACTCTTGTTTTGCTTTTCATTGCGTAGCAGATAATGCACCAAATCACCCTCCGGCATCTTCGGACATTCCTTAACCACAGCCCAATAAGTCTTCTTCACCTCGCTATTCTTAAACATTTCGTTCAGGCGAGAAAGAGCCTTACTGGTTTTTGCAAAAACAACAAGACCGCTCACAGGACGATCCAAACGATGAGTGACACCCACAAAAACATTTCCGGGTTTCTGATACTTCTCCTTCAGATACTGCTTAATAGTTTCTGAAAGTGGAGTATCACCCGTTTTGTCTCCCTGAACGATCTCGGAGCTTGTCTTATTGACTACAATAATATGATTGTCTTCGTAAACAACAGTCATGCATTACATGTTCATACCACCACAGCAATGAATAACCTGTCCGGTAACATAAGAAGATAAATCAGATGCCAGGAAAGTAGCAACGTTAGCCACGTCTTCAGGCGTACCACCACGGCGCAAAGGAATCTGTTTTGCCCATTCAGCTTTCACCTCTTCAGAAAGAACAGCCGTCATCTCAGTGATGATGAAACCCGGAGCGATAGCATTGGCGCGAATATCACGAGGACCAAGCTCTTTAGCAATAGACTTAGCCAAAGCAATCATACCCGCTTTAGAAGCAGAATAATTTGCTTGTCCGGCATTACCCGACACACCGACTACAGAAGCCATATTGATAATACTTCCTGATTTTTGCTTATTCATTACTGGCTGAACAGCTTTAATAAAGTTGAACGCAGATTTTAGGTTTACATTAATAACCAAATCCCATTGCTCCTCAGTCATTCGTTTGAACGAAGCATCACGAGTGATGCCGGCATTGTTAACCAATACGTCTACCCGGCCAAAGTCTTTCACTATTTCGTCAACGACTGCCATCGTATCTGCATAGTTTGCAGCATTTGAAGCATATCCTTTTACTTTCACTCCCAAAGCAGCAATTTCTTTCTCTGTATTATGCGCATTTTCGTCAATTGCTAAATCGGTAAATGCAATATCAGCTCCTTCAGAAGCAAATTTTAACGCAATAGCCTTACCAATGCCGCGTGCAGCACCAGTTACAATGGCTGTTTTCCCACTTAATAATCCCATACTAGATTTCTTATTTATTAATATCAGTTCTACGTAGTGCACCAAACACAATGTTGGCCACATATTTCTTGCGCGTCATCACATCCAAATTAGATCCCACATTACCACGAATATAAGGTACTTCAATACCTTTAACACAATAATGCACTAATATGGCTGTCATTTCCACATTATCAATTATAAATACACCCTTGTCTTTTCCTTCTTGCAATACTGACCTAAATAGTTGAATTTCTTTGGCATCAAATCTTTTACGCACCTTTTCAACTTTCCATATATCACGAAAGAAGTTTGCCCTGAGCGTACCATTCCGATAAACAACCTCTTTTACTGCCTCTAAACGAGTATAAATCATTTCTATGATCTTTTCATCCGGCGAAACATGTTTTTCTGCAACTTGCTTCATCATATCCGAAAGAATTTCTAATTCAGATTCTACTACAGCCAGATAAATTTCCTCTTTACTTTTAAAATAAGTATAAAGAGTCCTTCTCCCTTTTTTAGAAGCAATAGCAATGTCATTCATAGTGGTATTCTCCACTCCCATCTTCGCAAAGAGCTGACGGGCAACATCTACTAATTTAGCTTTGGTTTTTGATACTGTCATAGATAAATTGCACATTGCTGAATTATTTGAGCAAAAGTAATAGTTTTCCTTATATCACACAAGAAAAAAAGCAGATTATTCATCTCTGCACAATGTGGCAAAACGATCACTTATAAGACTAAATCAATGTTTATCAAAAAACATTCAACAGCTATATGCTTAAATATCAGTCAATTGGGAGCAATAAGAGAAAATAGATAGAAAAAAAACAAAGAAATATTTGTTTATTAGAGCAGAAACCGTACCTTTGCACTCACAAAATATCGCGGAGTGGAGCAGTTGGTAGCTCGTTGGGCTCATAACCCAAAGGTCGTCTGTTCGAGTCAGGCCTCCGCAACTAAGAAGTGGATCAAGAAGCTGGTTTCAGCAACTTGATCCACTTTTCTTTTTAGAGGGCTTCTTTTCTCTTACCCATGCCATCCTGCTACGAGTCACTTTATCTTCTTGGGGATTTAACCTTTGATTAAGCATATAGTTTAGCTACTTAAACAAGAAAAAGCTCATATCCGTTACACCTCTGAAATCTGCTCTGAATGCTTTTAAAGACTAATGTTATATGCGAAAGCAAAAGAGAAAGTGTTAAAACTAAAATTACCACTTTAAAAGTTACAGATTGTAACTAATATACATAAAAGAGCCCTATCAAACTCTATTTCTGAGTCATGATAGGGTTCTTCTCTTTGCTGATAAGGATAGTCAAGTTTCAGATTAAAAGTTATCTTTTTCTAAAATAGAGTTTTAACACATCCTCTTTTATACTGAGCCAATGAATGCCTTTTTATTCAAATAAGAGTGCCCCTTTACCCTTCAAGTTAACCGAAAGTTTCGCACCCTCGCTCTTAGGCGACCAAACCATCTTACGACACTCTCCTTGCGACCAAAAATGACCATTCCCATTATTTTCTGATCCTGAAATGTATTCAGTACCGATACTACAACTGTCAACTTCCCAATTCAAAGCATCTATATCCAAATACAAATTAGAAATATTGCTTCTGCCTATCCTCAAATTCGCACGTGAATATTTAGATCCCGAAAATGCCACAGAATGAAATGAACATGAATCAACAAGCATATGATCTTGAAAAGAGAAAGACATTGTATCCCTCTTCAATCCCGACACCCGCAAAGCCAAACCATCCACAGTACTTGATATAATCCTCAACGATGAGGCCGCAGCTACACGAAAAGATACATTCCTGGGAAAGAATATTTTCTTGTGCGAAAGCTCTTTAGGCAAAACATCTCTCGAAAAGTTTAAGTCGATTGTTAACGTATCTCCGGCTATTGTTTTCTTCATATATTTACTTAAATCCTTCGAGTAATATAATAGATTTTCAGCACCAGTCGGCAAAGAATCCACACATACGACTCCATCTAGAAAACCATTCTGATTTTCGTCGGTTCTCAATATACGAAGGACTCGTATGCCAGACACATCCACTTCCGCCAACTCATTCGAGAAATTCAGTTCAGCGTTTTTCCAATCTCCCTGCAAGCAGGAATAATAAATACCGGCGAGCATCACCATCATAAAAAAGGAAAGTGTCCCGATAATAATATAAGTTGTACGTTTCATAATTTGTTCCCTATATTTTGTTTCTTAATAAATTCGCCAAACATCGCCCTAATCTCATCGATAGATATATCAAGTGTATGTAGTTGCTTAAAGAAATAGGCGACTTCTTCTTTTAAAAATGCGTCCCGACGTAGAGACAAAATAAGCTCTCTCGCACCTGAGGCCACAAAATAGCCAATACCGCGCTTATTGTAAATGATGCTCTGAAGCTGGAGATAATCAAATGAACGCATAACCGTATTGGCATTTACCTCTACGATAGTCGCATATTCGCGCACTGAGGGGATACGCTCCTCCTCCTTATATTGCAACAGAAGTATTTCATCACAAATTCGTTCTGCTATTTGCAAATAAATTGCTTTACTTTCTTTGAAGTTCATGATTACATTCTATTAATGATTTCAGTCTCTTTGAAACGGAAGTAAGCTAGCGTCCAGTTAAACAAGGCCAAACAAGCGAGGCAAACAGAAGTAGCAGAAGCAATCGTTTCTTCTGATAAATCCAGAGCAGAGTTAAAACTGTGAGAATCCGCTAGAAGTAATTTAGCAAAACCTACACCAAGTAAAGAGTATGTAATAACTAAAAAAAGACCTGCTACAAAAGTTTTTAAGAAAGCATTCTTAGGCCATATAGAGCTCCCCAGAACAAAACACGACTGAAGGAATAGGTATCCTGATATAAACAAAAGGAATTGAGCCACCGAATGAAAAATGTTGAAATACGCACTATTGTTAGTAAACAGATATTTTAGTTCTACAGCTCCGACTGTATCAATTTTAGGAAATGAAAGCATGCAAATAAGTACTCTTGTATAATCTGCTAACAGAAACGCAATTAAGAAAACGAGCATAAAAACAACAGTAAACACAACCCATCTAGAAAAGAATTTCTCAAACGAAGTAGCCGGAATCATCAAGGCTGATAAGCGGCTAGTTTTTGTTTTCATCTTTTCCATTATAAACGATGCGCTCAAGCAACCAAATATAAAGCCAAACCAAACAAAGGCAATTAGTGAAGAATCTTGAATGGCATGAGCTCCCATCTGGGAAATCGAACTCGAGGAGTAAGTATTATAGCCAATGAATGAAAGAAGGAGCGCCATAGCACCGTACATCAACGCCATACGCAACAGATTGACTTTCCAACTTTCAACCATTTCTTTGCGGCAAAGTGTCATAAAACGGTGCATATCAAAAAATGTATCTTTTAGCATAATCTATTTTCGTTTATTTATGAAACAATCCGGTTATTAGGTCAGTGGAAGCCAACGTAGCATTAAAGAGTAATTCAAGGTTAATCTCAGATTCCACTCCATCTACATTCGGTAAAATCATACTATTCCCTTGAATAGTGGGAGAAGCATATATGGCTTGTTCAGCTAATTCACGATTATCATTCTCCTGAAACAACAAGTTTTGAGAAATATCCGCCATTGATGCATTCAATAATATACGAGTATTGTCCATGATTAAGACATGATCTAATATCGTATCAACATCCCTCACTTGGTGGGTTGAAATAAGAATTGTCTTTTCATCAGACATCCCGGAAGCAATAAACTTACGAAACTGGCTCTTTCCCGGAATGTCCAATCCATTGGTTGGTTCGTCCATCACTAGCAAAGAAGTATTGGTTGCCAAAGCAAAACTCATAAAAACTTTCTTTTTCTGCCCCATAGACAGTGCGCCAAGATTAACCTCCAAATTCATCTCAAAGCAATTTAAATACTTCACCATATCTTCTTTACTGAAGAGCGGATAAAGAGGGGCATTCAATTCAATAAAACTAATTAGAGAAACAGATGGGAGTTCAAATTCTTCAGGTATTAAAAACATATCTTGCAACGTAATTGGCAAGCGTCTGCGTACATCCGTCTTATGAAACATCACTTGTCCCTTTTTAGGCGTAAGCAAACCTGCCATCAGATAGAGAAGAGTAGATTTCCCCACTCCGTTTTTCCCCAGTAATCCGTAAACCTTCCCTTTCTCTAAAGCCAAAGAAAAATTACGAATAACCTCATGCTTAGATCTACGATAAGAAAATGTAAGATTCTCAATTGTAACCATATTATTATAAATTAAAGAGTATGCATAGGACAAACAGTTATCGGCACAGAGTATTAGATAACTAGTACACTGCAAATGTATGTATACTATTTCAATAATGCAACAGATAAGAAAAAAATATTCATTAGGAATAAAAAAGAAGTACTCTTTACTTATATTACAAAAACAAAAAAACTTCATTATAAAACCTGAATAAGGTCACTACAACGATGAAGCGTAAGAAGAATAGATAAGGTTATACAAAAAAGAGGAGTAAAGTTTCCCTTACCCCTCAACAATGACAAACAATTAAAATATTATTTAATTCCTTCTAAAGCCTTCTTTGCAGTAGCATTTTCCGAATCTATAGACAAGATCTTATGCCAATATTCTTTGGATTGAGGCATAAGATTCTGTATTAGATAATAATATCCCAAATAGCTGTAACATTCAATTATAACTGGGTTGTAACGCGGTTCATTCTTACCGATTAGCAGTGATAGGGCAGCTTCATAATAAGGCTTTGCCAACCCTTGAGTTGTCTCAGGGTCCAAAGCAGAATTAGTACGTGCACGCCAAAAAGAACCTAAATAACTATCAGGAGCTTTCTCTGCTATAACCGAGAAAACAGAGTCAGCCTCAAGAAGATATGCTTTCTTTGCAGCCACATCAGCCAAACTAGTCGATGTCCCTTCCGCATAATATAGTTTTCCCAAGCGAAACATTAAATCAGGCGTTTGCTTTTCAGGTTCAAGCGAAGCCAGATATTTTTTATAAGACTCTATCGCATCAACATTATTATTCAAACTTTCATAAGCATCCGCTATTTCACGCCATAAATCGGTTTTCAAGCTATCTAAATCTAGAGCCTTCTTATATTCAACTATTGCTTCATCATATTTCTTTGAAGCAGTAAGTAAATGACCATAATACATATAATCCAGATAAGAAAAGTCTGGTTTATCAGAATTATTGAAGAAATTATCGGCAGCTTTTATTCCTTCTTCGTAACGCTTCAAATCGGTATAATTGTACATCAGCAAACGATTAAAGGCAGCATGGCGAGTATTTTTTTGCTCTCCCATTTGAGCAATTTCTAGTGATTTAGCGAAATCATGATTTAAAAAGAGAGCAAAAGCATACTTCATTAAATCATCTTCCGTTGCTATAGAAGTATTAATAAAACGAGCATATTCTTCAATTGCTTTATCAAAGCGATTATTTCTATAATATACGTCAGCCAATTCTTTATTAGCAGGAAGATAATCAGGAGCAAGATCTTTTAAACGCACCAACATCTCTATCGCTTGTTCTGGACTTGCATCCTTGTAAACCTGCGCATACTTTAAATATGCTTCTTTGCAATTTGGGTCAAAATAAATAGCTTGTTCATAAAGTTGACAAGCAGCACCCGCATCTTTGTTTAGCACAGCAATGTCTCCTTCCAGTAGATAAATACCCGGATATTTATTATTCACCTTCTTTGCCAACTGCAGATAAATCTCTGCATCAGATATTTTTCCGGCATCAAAATAGACCCGCCCTATAGCAATCAACAGTTCAGAATCTTTTTTATTTTTCCCTTTAAGTAATTGGCTCACTTCTTCCGAAGCTTGTTGCGGATTAGTTTCCACAAGTTCTTTTACTCGAGCTATACGACCTTGCAATTCGGTATTAGCAGACTGAGCCAGAAGCGGACCAACGGCTACAAACATCCCTAAAATCAACAGTTGAATTCGTTTCATTATCTATATTATTAAATTATTATTTGTCTTTCACATCTACCACACGCACAGGCTGAGTAGCCGGAACCAGCCCGGATTTCAATATAATTCTCTGTCCCCTATCAGAAGTAAGAAATGAAGTGAAACCCCAAGGCAATGCATTACGAGGATCATTGAGTAAAACATAAATATTTCGTACCAACGGATAATCACCATAAAATAAATAAGCTTGGAAAGGCTTATAACTATTATCCAGTGTGGCCTTATTTTCAGCACTTACAGCCATAACTCTAATCTCTTTTCGGAAAGAGAGATTAGTCGTATCGCTACGATTTCCCAACCAATTTACACCAATTACGCCAACAGCCGCAGGTGTACGGGCTACATAGTTGATTACTTCCTGATTATTCTTTAACGCCTTTAAATCAGTAGATAAAGGCTTACCTTTACATATCGAGTCTGCCGCAAAACGAACTGTACTAGAATTTTTATTATCAAAAACCAATTGAATAGCATCTAAAGAAGAAGCAGGATATATATCCTTCCACTTCCTTACTTCGCCAGTAAGTATTCTTTTAATATCACGTACGCTGATTATCGAATCAGAATTTCTGCTATTCACAATAAATGCCAACCCATCCGTAGCCAGCTTTATCTCACGGGGAAAAAATTTACGACTATGGAATGAATTCATTTCTTCTGAAGTCAGCGTACGCGTAGCAATAACCAAACGTACGCTATCCTTCAAAAGTAAATTAATTGCATCAACTTCAGTCGTATAACGAGGAACAATTCCAGCCAACGGATAAACTCCTTCAAACACATCTATTTCTTCCTGAACGATAGGTTGAAAACTTTCATCAGCAGCAATTGCTATTACTCCAGACGTATAAGTATCTGTCAGCCCATCTTTAGGTTTTTGATTACAGGCAGAAAATGTAGTCAAAGACAAGGCAGCTATTAGCCAAAACTGTTTCATCATTACTATTGCAATCTAAATGTTATAGGTACTGTATATTTCACAGTCACGGGTTTACCGTTCTGTTTTCCAGGAATCCATCTAGGCATTGAACGAATAACGCGTATAGCTTCCTTATCACAATAAGGATCAAGAGACTTAACAACTTGCACATCTCTTACTGTACCATCTTTTCCAACAATGAACTGACAAATCACACGCCCTTGGGTACCATTTTCCTGAGCTATGGTCGGATATTTAAGATTTTTCCCAATAAAAGAAAGCAACTCTGCTTGTCCTCCAGGGAAAGTAGGCATCTGCTCTACCATATCAAAAACCTTCTCTTCCTCAACAGGAGCTTGTGTCACAACCTGTTTCAAGTCTGCTATATCCTTACCATTCGCTTCATCATTTCCTTTCACATCAGCAATAGAAATAGAAACTTTGGTTTGAGTCAATTCCTCCTGACTCTTAATCTCATCATCCTCATTTACTTCAGAATCTTTTTTGATAACAGGAGCAGTAAACTTAATCGAACTTTTTAATGCAGGAGGAGGAGGAGCTACAGGCTGAACTTTCTTCATCTCATCTGGAACCTCAGGTTCTTCTAGTTGTGACAATGCAGTAACTTCTGTCATCTCTTCCTTTTGCTTTGGAGTAGCCAATTTGATAAGTGTAGGTATGCTAAAACCTACCAAAGCAATAACAAGGACAATCAGCATTGCCAAATTATGACGTTTGGCAGACTCTCCACGCATCTTATACGCACCATAAGCCTTATTCTTGCCTTTAAAAATCAGCTCACACCATTCTAAAGATGTCAAATCTATTTTTGCCATTTATACTATTTTTTAGGTGTTAATTACTGCTCGGCAATATCTTTGGAAAGTCCGCCTTGAGTTTCAAAATTCTTTAATAAAAATTTATCCGCATCGACAATATCCACAATTACATATTTACCAATATTGCATATTTGCATTTCAT
>DBTL01000024.1 GCA_002307035.1 Bacteroides sp. UBA1317 | reverse complement strand
ATAAAAAACCACAAGAACATCATTTCAATGATGGTTCAGTAGTTGAAGACCAAGATTTCCGTAAGATGTTTCAAGTTGGTGGTTGAACATACATAGGGGTTGGCTCAAATTTTATTTTGAACCAACCCCTATTTTTATTTAAAAATTTTACACTTACTTTCTAAGTATCTGGCAACGAATACGGCCACAACTGCGATTACAACAAGCATCAAGGGTGCAAAATCTAGGATAACATCTGCTGATGGCATACTGTGTCACCTCGCAATTTATTTTTCAATGTAATGACTAAAGCTACCGATCACGATCTGTGGGAAGACTTCATGAATTTCTTTTAAGAAAGTTTTTACCCCACATAATTTGCCTTTAGCTTTTGGCATAATCTCTAAAAAAGAATCGGGATCAATATTGAGATTGCGGATCTGAATCATATCAATTTTCGTTTCAGCTAAGAATTCTTTCCAGGCAGCAATCTCTTCTTCGCGGTCGTTTAGACCTGGGAAAAACAGCATATTTAAAGACACATAAACCCCTGCTTCTTTAGCATACGCAATAGATTCTTATACTCGAGTAAGTTCATAACTACCTCGATAATACGCTTGATAGCTATCTGTTCTTGCGCTGATGATACTAACGCGCATGGTATCAAGTCCTGCATCGACGATTTTTTTGATACCTTCGGTATAACCCGCATTGGTATTGATGTTCGGGACAAGGGGGTAAGTAGCCCGAGGGAGTTTCACCCTCAGGCTCTCTCAGAACCGGACTTGAACCTCTCAATTCATCCGGCTCCCATCATCTAACCGTTGGAATAATTTCCATTCGCCAATGAACAAATAATTTCTGTTTGCTCTGTGCTATTTCCCTTAGCTTGCTTTGAGCGCGTCTTTTGCTAGATTTTAACCTCTTATACTTCTTTACCATCCATCTAATCAGCGTCCAATTTAGTTTGTGTAATATTACATTCATTGCTGATTTGTAAAAACAACCGTAATAGTTTATCCAACCTCTAACTACAGGATTAACCATCTGAGCTATGTCCACCAGTTCCTTATCTGTCATCCGATGGATTTTCCATTGTCTTATAGTTTGCCTCATTGCTTTTACTGCTTTATTGCTTACCGCTGGCAGGAAGTTGAGAAATCGCTCACCGTTCTTGCTCTGTGAACTTCTTGGGCGGAATGTGTATCCTAAGAAATCGAATTGTATATGATGATGCTCACCTGTACGCTTTTTATCTTTACAGTAAACAATTCTCGTTTTATCTGGATGCAGCTCTAATTTGCATTCCGCAAATCTTTCCTTTAATTTTATGAGTAGTTTTTCTGCTTCTTCTTTATTTTTACAGTGGATTACCCCATCATCTGCATATCTCGCCCACGGATTCTGTGGATTATTTCTTTCCATCCATTTGTCAAATGCATAGTGCAAAAATAGATTTGCTAGTACTGGACTGATTACTCCTCCTTGTGGAGTGCCGGCTATTCGCTCTATCATTTTGCCTTCGGATGTTTCAAATGGACTATTTAGCCATCTGGTAATATACAGAATAACCCACTGACTATCCGTATGCTGGGTTACTGCACGCATAAGTAGCTCATGGTCTATGGTATCAAATAATGCTTTAATGTCGAACTCTAATACCCAATCATATTTCCAACATCTTCTCCTAGTTATATCAATTGCGTCTATTGCTGACTTTCCAGGTCTATAACCATAGGAATCTTGACTAAAATATGGCTCTACTTCTGGTTCAAAGTATAGTTTGACTACCATCTGAGCGATTCGGTCGGTCACCGTTGGTATGCCAAGTGTTCTTTTCCCTCCACTTTTCTTCGGTATTTCTACCGCTTTGACAGGAGAAGGAAAGTAACATCCTGATGACATTCGATTCCACAGTTTGTACAGGTTATTTTTCATGTTTTCTTCGAATTTTTCTACAGATACACCATCAATTCCCGCTGTTCCCTTATTCGCTTTTATTTGTTCGTATGCTTTTATTACTACTTTCTTGGAAATTTCAAACGGTTTTGTTTTGTTCATAGGCTCCTCCCTTTTGGTTGACCAGTGTTCAAAACTAGATAACACAGTCCCTTTGCTCCATTCCCATTACGGATTTTCATCACTACTACGAACTGTTCCGTCCCTATACCCTGCCTCTGTACTTTCGTCCTTGCGGGTTCTCCGCTTGCGACTTTTCCTTTATCATCAGGGTCGTAGGTTCCCACGTTCCTAACTAAAGCCTGTGCCACGTTCACGCCGCCTCTATACCGGTCGCCATCTGGACAGTAATCAGGTTTCCTCCAGATTCATCCCGGACTACCTGTCAGAACCCGGTTTTGACGACATTTGCACGTTTCGATACTTCTACAGCGGTTCAATTTTGTTCGTCTCCATTGGCACTTACCTTACGAAATCTTGTTTCGCCTTTTTCCCGTAACGCTCACCACCACGGCTTTTGACCGCAGCAGCTTACGGTGGTTTGAAGTCTCCACCTGTATGGCGACTTCGGAGGGCCTTCCTCCATCTCTAGTTAAGCTTAGCGGCAGATGCTAAAGCATCTTCGCTTTCGTGGCGCACGACAGGTTATCCGTCCCACACTTATTTTTTGATCATCAAAATTTCGAATATGCCTTATGCTCTTTATAAAATTGAAATACCTAATACTGGCTGCAGGTTACATTATTGCAATAAAAAAGAAATAACCGCCCCTCCGGCCAGAGTTTAGCGGTTAATCTTTAGTGATTGCCCTATATCTTTTGTCAGGTGAA
>DBTL01000114.1:1482-9286 GCA_002307035.1 Bacteroides sp. UBA1317 | reverse complement strand
ATTTTTATAATGCGTTTTCCCTGTCACGGGCGTGAACCGTAGAGACTACACGTGTGGAGTGTACAGATCACGCATGTAGTCCGTACACTCCACACGTGTGAAGCGAAGAGTGTCACGCTCTTTTCATCCATAAAGCTACCATACTTTGAGATTAATTTAGCTTTAATCTTATTTAGTGCTAGTGATGGCGAATAGAAAGAATACTAAGGGAGACCGCATTTTACTTTAGTGAAGTGAGAATGGGGGCAGCTTTCATGCTGAACACAAGAGACAACAAACTCCCAAAGAGGCAGATGAAAGAAGATTGAGCCAAAAGTGTGATAGTAAACCTCTAAAAGTGAGAGTAAAACCCCTGAAAACGTGGTAGGCATATTTTACTATCACCCGCTAAAAAAGCCTGCCACAAGCACTTTCAGAAGATTCCGTGATAGATGTGATAGTAAAACGTGTTTTTTCATGGGAGGTAAATGTAGCCGCACAAAGAAAATGGAAGTCTACCAAAGCAAACCTCCATTTCAATTAGTCGTTATAAATAGGTAGAAAGAAAAATTATTTTTTTGCTTGCTTCCTCTTATTCACTGATTCGACAGCTTCCATCACAACAGATTGATTTTCAAAGCGTTTAGTATACCCGGAATAATCAGGATGTGCTCTTTCGTAATCGGGATCAACAAATAGAGGGCTGGAAATAATATGGTCCGCAGTAGAACGATTACAACAAAAGACGATATTCTCTACACTGGCAAGACGAGTAAGTGCCTTCACATCTGTATCATGTGGCTGCAATGTCATCGGATCAGTAAAAAAGAAGAGATAATCAATTTCTCCATCTACAACACGTGATCCCATCTGCTGATCTCCTCCCAACGGACCTGATTTTAGGATTGTAAAATCCCACTCTATCTCGGGATGTTTTTCTTTTAAGGCGGCAAGAATTAGCGTACCAGTAGTGCCGGTGCAATAAAACTTGTGTCCCATCAACAACTCTGAGTTCCAAACCACCCATTCAATCAGGTCTTTCTTCATAGCATCATGTGCTACTAAACCGATTTTTCTAATTAGTTTTTCCATAATAATTCAATATCAATCAAAAGAATTTATACTTCCCACATTATATAATATTAGAAAAGAATTTCTTCCCTTTCAAATAGAACAGTGCTAAGATACTACTATTTATTCGTTCAGGGATAGGATTTAGTATCGTTTTTTTTAGATTTCTCTCCCTTTCTGCAAGAAACAGAGATTGCATCTTTTTAAACTCCCGACGTGCCTGAACCACTGCCCTAGCATTAGGCAACTGCCCCTTAAGCAAAAAAGAAAGGGCAGCAACATGATCAAGCCATGCACGCACGCACATCACACGGTTTAATTCATCTTGTGGCAGATTCTTGTAAAGCATGACAAGATTATTGCGAAAATTAAGAAATGTTTTACGAGGATTTTCTTTTTTAAGAGTAGCTCCACCCACATGATAAACCAGACTTTGAGGGATACAAACTATTTGTCGCCCTCTGGCACGCAACCGCCAGCAAAGATCTATTTCCTCCATGTGAGCAAAGAAACGGCCGTCTAAACCTCCGGCATCATGATAGTCTTTCAATCGAATAAACAATGCAGCACCGGTAGCCCAAAACACTGGAATCACAGTATCATACTGACCATGGTCTTTTTCTACAACCGACAGAATTCTGCCCCTACAGAAAGGATAGCCATAACGATCGATGAAACCTCCTGCTGCTCCGGCATATTCAAATTGCTCCTTCTGCCGCCAGCTGCGTATTTTGGGTTGGCATGCGGCCACTTCAGGATGGGTATCCATGTACTCTACCAAGGGAGAAAGCCATTGGGAAGTCACCTCCACATCGGAATTGAGCAACACAACATACTCAGCCTCTATTGCTTTTAAAGCCAAGTTATACCCATCAGCAAAACCATTATTATTAGCAAGAATGATTAAGCGTACAGTAGGAAATTCCCGACGAAGCGTGGAAACGGATTCGTCTGTGGAACCATTATCGGCCACACAAATTTCAACTCCACCTATTGCCTCTGAATGTGCGACAACAGATGGCAAAAAAGAGCGAAGCATCTCACATCCGTTCCAATTTAATATAACAACAGCTGTTTTATTCATTTTTCTATATCTGCAAGGTGTTCATGTTTCCAGCGTTTGTGCGACCAAAACCAGTAGGCTGGTTCACGCAAGATAGTCTGCTCTACATGGCGAGCATACATTTCTGTGATCTCGCCATCGACCGTGTTTTTTGGATGTTCGGACATCAAGACAAAGGTAGCTTCGCAATATCCTCGTTTTTCTTTTTTTAAGTCACAATAAAACACCGGATAGTTCATCATCCTGGCAATACGCTCTCCCCCATCCATGAAAGCAGTATCTTGATTCAGAAATTTCGTCCAGTAATGAAGACTGTGTACATTTGGAGATTGATCGGCAACAAGACCAAGCGCAAGTTTTTTTCCGGCATGTTTAGCACGAATCACTTCACGAGCCGTATCTGATTTTTGCACATTATAGCCACCGAATCGAGAACGAATGTTGCGAAACAACCGATCAACAAATGGATTGCGAATTGTTTTATATACCTGCATCGGGATGTCACCGGGCTTCATGAACATGCCCATACCAATGGTCCATTCAAAATTAGCATAGTGCGGCATCATCACTACAATGCCACCATACTTCTCTATCATTTCCAGATATTGTTCTGTGTTTTCAAAGTGCATACGCCTATGCAGTTGGGCTACAGGCATCTTTAGCATCTTTAAGCTCTCGAGCATGTAGTCGCAGATGTAGTGATAGAACTTTCGTTCAATGATGCGTAGTTCTGTTATCGATTTTTCGGGAAAAGAGTTTTTCAAATTCCGTCGAACAACCTTCTTTCTATATCCTATCACTTTATACATGAAGAAATACATCACGTCAGATAACACATACAGCATTGAGAAAGGCTGTATGGCTAATAACCACATTCCCAGATAAACAAAGATATAAACAAATCTAGACATCCTTATTCTTTAATCATTTATAATAGTGCCCAAAAGAGCCGTGCCTTCTTCATTAAATTCGCCCAACCGAAGTAGTACCACTTGATTATCCAATTGATTAAGACTTTCCAGTTCCACACGAATGTAGTTTTGGGTAAAGCCGTGCATAGGCGCATCCGATTTAGCTTTCTCCAACAACACAGACATCGAATGACCGATAAAACGAGAATAAAAAGCCTTCGTCTTCTCTTCTGAAAGTTCCAGCAACCGCTGACTGCGCTGATGCTTTTCGGCCGCAGTTACAACATGATCTATTTTCAGTGCCTGAGTACCTGGACGTTCTGAATAGCTAAAAACATGTAGCTGTGACACATCCTGACCTTTAATAAACTCATAAGCAGCTTCAAAATATTCATCTGTCTCACCTCGCGTGCCAACAATTACATCTACCCCAATAAAGGCATCCGGCATCACTTCTTTTATCTTCTTTACTTTAGAGGCAAAAAGCGCTGTATCATATTTCCGATGCATCAACTTCAAAACCTCATCACTACCCGATTGCAACGGTATATGGAAATGGGGTGCAAAGCGACGTGAATGCGAAACGTATTCTATAATCTCGTCCGTCAGCAAGTTAGGCTCTATAGAAGAGATGCGATATCGTTCAATACCTTCTACTTCATCGAGTGCTTTTATCAAATCAAAAAAAGTTTCTCCCGTACTTTTACCAAAATCTCCAATATTCACTCCAGTCAGCACAATCTCCTTTCCTCCTTCTAAAGCAGCCTTCTTAGCCTGCTCTAACATAGATGATATCGTGCCGTTACGACTTCGCCCACGAGCGAGAGGAATCGTGCAATAGGTACAATAATAGTCACAGCCATCCTGCACTTTCAGAAAAAACCGCGTACGGTCTCCTCGTGAGCAGGAAGGAGCAAATGAAGAAATATCCTTCAACACTGATGTGTGTGCTTGCCCCGATTCCAGTTTCTGCATATTGCCAATATATTGCATAATATCAGCCTTCTGTTCGGCGCCCAGAACCAAGTCAACCCCTTCCATATTAGCTATATTCTCAGGTTTAAGCTGAGCATAGCAGCCTGTGACCACAACAAATGCACCGGGATGCTGCTTTACTAATCGATTAATTACTTGCCGACATTTTTTATCAGCCATTTCCGTTACCGAACAAGTATTCACAATACAAATGTCCGCTATTTCGCCTTTTCGTGCCGTGCGAACGCCTGACTCACGGAGTATTTTTCCTATTGTTGATGTCTCTGAGAAGTTTAATTTGCAGCCTAATGTATAATAAACGGCTGTCTTATTTTGAAATACAGTAGTATCTATCATAATTCTGTCAAATACATAATTCAATGCAAAGGTACACATTATTATAATTAAAAGTTGTTATTGTAATCAATAGTTATTTAGTAAAGACTTTCGATACTGAAACATTCTTTCTATTTTTGCACAAAACAACAAAAATCGTGCAATGATAAAAGAAAATTTCATCAAACTATACGAAAACAGTTTCCGAGAGAATTGGAACCTACCGTGTTACACAGACTATGGAGAAGAAGAGAGCTATACATACGGACAAGTAGCCCAAGAGATAGCCAAGTTGCACTTATTATTCAAACATTGCAGCCTCCGCCGTGGTGACAAAATAGCAATCATCGGAAAGAATAATTCCCGGTGGTGTATAGCATATATGGCCACCATCACCTATGGCGCGGTTGTTGTACCTATCTTGCAAGATTTCCATCCGAACGACGTTCATCACATCGTGAACCATTCGGAATCTATCTTTCTTTTCACTAGCGATAGTATTTGGGAAACATTGGAAGAAGAGAAATTATCCGATTTACGAGCTGTTTTTTCGTTAACTGATTTTCGCTGTCTGCATCAGCGAGATGGAGAAACCATCCAGAAATTCCTAAAGCACATAGATGAAGAAATGCAGCAAATTTATCCTGACGAATTCCGCAAAGACAACGTGCAATACACCACACTCAGTAATGACAAAGTGATGTTACTGAACTATACCTCCGGAACCACCGGATTTAGTAAAGGAGTAATGCTTACCGGAAACAATCTTGCCGGAAATGTAACCTTTGGCATTCGCACCGAACTACTTAAGAAAGGAGACAAAGTACTCTCCTTTCTTCCTTTAGCACACGCCTACGGTTGTGCGTTCGACTTTCTTACAGCTACAGCTGTAGGCACGCATGTCACCCTACTAGGAAAAGCTCCCTCACCCAAAATTATCATGAAAGCTTTTGAAGAAGTAAAACCCAATTTGATTATCACTGTTCCTTTAGTCATTGAAAAGATATATAAAAATGTGATTCAGCCGCTGATCAATAAGAAAGGAATGAAGTGGGCACTAAGTATTCCTCTGCTAGATGCGCAAATATACGGCCAAATCCGGAAAAAAATGATTGATGCATTAGGTGGACGATTCAAGGAAATCATCATAGGTGGAGCAGCGATGAATCCGGAAGTCGAGGAATTCTTTCATAAGATAAAATCTCCCTTTACCATCGGATACGGAATGACAGAATGCGGCCCCCTGATAAGCTATGCCCCCTGGAATGAATTTATCCGCACATCATCAGGGAAAGTCCTCGATATAATGGAAGCTCGTATTTACAAAGAAAGGCCTGACATGGAAACGGGAGAAATACAAGTACGCGGAGAAAATGTAATGGTAGGGTATTACAAAAACCAGGAAGCGACCAATGAAGTATTTACTGACGATGGTTGGTTACGCACCGGAGATCTAGGTACAATAGACGTAAATGGCAATATATTCATCAGAGGCCGCAGCAAAACAATGATACTAAGTTCAAACGGACAAAATATATTTCCCGAAGAAATTGAAGCCCGGTTAAACAATATGCCATTTATTCTTGAAAGCCTTGTCATAGAGAGGAACAAAAAACTCGTAGCATTAGTCTATGCCGATTACGAAACCTTAGATTCACTTGGTCTAAACCATCCTGAGCATCTAAAGACGATCATGAATGAAAATCTCAAAAGCCTAAATAATTGCGTAGCTGCTTATGAGAAAATTAACCAAATACAACTATACCCCACTGAATTCGAAAAGACTCCTAAAAGAAGCATCAAAAGGTACTTATATAACAGTATAGCAGAAGATTAGATGTGTTCTATAACATGTTACTAAAAGGAGAAAAAACGACCTCAACAAAAAAAAATAAAAAAAAGTCGTCATTAAGAGTACAACATATCAAAAAAGTCTATACATTTGCAACGTTTTAATAAGCAAATGATTGTATTACAGATTTAAAAAAGCAAAGAAAATGAAAAAATTAATTTTAATGTTCGCAGCTATTGCAGCAGTATCTTTCGCATCATGTGGTAACAAACAAGCTGAAGCTGAAAAAGCTAAAGCTGATTCAATCCGTATCGCTGATTCAATCGCAGCAGTAGAAGCTGCAGCAGCTGAAGCAGCAGCAGCAACTGATACAACAGCAGTTGATAGCGCAGCAGTTGTAGCTGAATAATTTCAGTACAACAATTAGAAAATTAAAAAGCCTGTGATGCAAACATCACAGGCTTTTTTTTATTAGTTCAAGTGAGAAATATACCTTTAGGTATCTCTTTACTACCTACAATAAAGATCAAATAAGGCATAAAAAAAGATGGGCATTCCCAAATAAGGAATACCCATCTTTTTTGTATATCATTATCAACAGAAATATTACTCTGCAACAACCTCAAAAGGAATTTCAACAGAAACATCTTTGTGAAGCTTTACGATAGCTTTATATGAACCAACCTCTTTTACTACGTCTTTAACAACAATGGTTTTTCTTTCAATTTCAAAACCAAGCTTTGTTAATTCATCAGCTATTTGGATGTTACCAACTGAACCAAAAATAGTCCCAGTAGAGCTTACCTTTGTTCCAATAGTCAGTGATACAGCCTCTAGCTTAGCAGCTAATTCTTCTGCATCTTTTCTTATTTTTTCAAGCTTATGAGCGCGTTGCTTAAGATCTTCAGCCAACATTTTCTTAGCAGAAGGAGAAGCGATAACTGCTTTTCCTGTGGGGATCAAGAAATTACGACCATAACCAGATTTAACTGTTACGATATCATTTTTATAACCCAAGTTTACTACGTCTTCTTTCAATATAATTTCCATACTTTTCCTCCTTCAATTATTTCATCATGTCAGTAACAAATGGAAGTAACGCCAAATGACGTGCTCTCTTCACCGCTTGCGCAATTCTACGTTGGAATTTCAAAGAAGTACCTGTAATACGACGTGGAAGTATTTTCCCTTGTTCGTTTAGGAATTTCTTCAAGAATTCAGGATCTTTGTAGTCGATGTATCTGATACCACTTTTTTTGAAGCGACAATACTTTTTCTTTTTCACGTCTACTGAAGGCGGAGTTAAGTATCTAATCTCTGATTGATTTTGTTGTGCCATGATTAATTTTCCTCCTTTTTAGTTGATTTCAGTTTTCTTCTTTTAGCAGCATATTCAGCAGCATACTTATCCATTCTAAAAGTAAGAAAACGGATAACGCGCTCATCACGACGGAAGTTTAGCTCCAGCTTCTCAATTACTGTTGGCTCTGCACTAAACTCAACCAGCTGATAAAATCCTGTGGATTTTTTCTGAATTGGGTAAGCTAGCTTTTTAAGACCCCAATTCTCTTCATTAATAATCTCAGCACCTTCTTCAAGAAGTATGCTTTTGAATTTTTCTACCGCTTCCTTCATCTGAACATCAGACAAAACGGGAGTTAAAATGAAAACGGTTTC
>DBTL01000114.1:853-1227 GCA_002307035.1 Bacteroides sp. UBA1317 | reverse complement strand
AACGGTTTCGTATTGATTCATACTCGTTTAATTAAAAAAATAATAATTTTGTTTTTTAAATTCGAGCGCAAAGGTAGGATTTTTATTCCGAACAACAAACTTTTGATCTTTTTTTATGTCTCCAGAATAGGAATTATCAGTTAAGGAAGTTATCTTTGCAAAGTTGCTTAAACAATAATTTCATGATTGAACAGTTTAACTTTGATATCAGACTAATTTTTGCTATACTAAACGGCAAAGTCTCTGCAGCCATAAACAGGAAGCTCTATCGAAATTTCCGGCAAAGTGGACTAGAGATTAGTCCGGAGCAATGGACTGTCTTAATTTTCTTATGGGAGAAAGACGGAGTAACACAACAAGAATTATGCAATGCA
>DBTL01000114.1:0-584 GCA_002307035.1 Bacteroides sp. UBA1317 | reverse complement strand
CCTTCAAAGATAAACCGAGCATGACCCGCCTTATTGACAACATGGAACGTCAACATCTTGTTGTTCGCATCTCAGATAAAAACGATCGCCGTACCAACCTGATCCATCTGACAAAAACAGGAAAAGAATTGGAAGAGAATGCCCATACTATTGCCAACAAAACACTAAAAGAAGCGCTGCAAGGCATCACTGTAGATGAGTTACGCATAAGCCAAGATGTACTCAGAAAAATATTCTACAATACTAAAGACTAATTTCATCATAAAAAAAGCGACTATTTAAATTGCTTAATGTTTTTTTTGCATAAATAATTTCGCATGTAAAAGAATAATGCTTTTCTTTGTATTATTCGAAATATAATTCACTAAAAGACACACAAATGAAAGCTTTTTTAAAAAATCTGGGATTAATACTAATTCTACTTGGAGCAATTATTTTAATTGTTTGCTCTCTGACAGGGAACGTAAACAACAATGTAGTGCTGCTATCTTCAGCTTTATTAGTCGTAATAGGAGTCGTTTCTTATATTATTCTTAATAAAAGAATTACTGACTAAAGCTTTTTCAACATCATAAAAAAAGGCC
>DBTL01000107.1 GCA_002307035.1 Bacteroides sp. UBA1317 | reverse complement strand
CAGATACTTTCCGCTGAAGGCTCTACTGCTCATATTACTATAGAGGTGATTGATGAGAACGGTATCGTAGTGAAACTTGCCGACAACAATATTACATGCGAGGTCGAAGGTCCTGCTCGTCTTTTAGGGCTTGAAGGCTCTGACAATTATGATATGGGCGATTATACCGACCACCGTCAACGTGTTTTCCGCGGTCGTCTGCTTGCTTATGTACAAACCGTTGGAAAGGAAGGAGAAGTGCGGGTTAAGTTTTCGTCGCCATTATTAAAAGGGGCTGAAGCTGTTTTGCAGGTTGAGAATAAGTAACAAGAGAGAATCTATGTTATTAGGCATAAAATAGTATAATTCAACTGATATATATCATTATATGAATAACTAAATAGTATATTTGTGATTATTTCTCAAATAAAGCAGTTAAAGTATGGTTATTCAATTTACAATAGGTAATTTTTTATCTTTCAAAGAACAATCTACGCTTTCGTTGGCGGCATCGGCTTTGAAAGAAATACATATTCCGGCTGAAGATATTATTTTCAGCGTAGGAAGTGCCGGATTATCATTAATGAAGAGTGCAGTAGTCTATGGAGCTAATGCATCTGGTAAATCTAATTTCGTTAAAGCATTTGAGATCTTTAAATGGTATGTGATAAATTCATCAAAGGATATTCAGGCAGGTGAACGCGTAAACATTGAAAGTTTTCGGTTAAATGCTCTCACTGCGGAAGAACCAAGTTATTTTGAAGCAATCTTTTGTGATGAAGATAATCAATATCGATATGGTTTTAAAGCGGATAATTCGTTAGTACATACGGAATGGCTTTATCAGAAAGCCAATAAAAAGAGAGCTAAAGAAGTTGAATTATTCTATCGGGAAAAGGATAGCTTCGATATCCACTCCAAATTTGTGGTAGGTAAAGAACTTGTGGGTAAGCGAATGGTAAGGGCTAATGCATTATTGCTCTCTGTTGCGGCACAATTCAATGATCCGATAGCAGTAGAGATTATGAAATGGTTGAATGACACCACTATTATCTTGGGTTCCAATGATGAAAAAATATGGAATACGGCAACGACCCAACTGGATGATATTAAAATGAAACAGCGGATTGTAGCGTTTTCCCGTTATGCTGATTTGGGTATTGAGAACATTGATAAGATTGATAATACTATAATCAGTACGCATACACAATACGACAATGAAGGTAATGAAGTTAAGGCAATCACTTTCCCATTCAGAAAGAATGAATCCGAAGGGACAATTAAATATTTTTCTTTGGCATATCCTATTATTGATGCTTTGGATAATGGGAAGCGTCTGATTATAGATGAATTTGATTCTAAAATGCATCCTCTTCTTACATGTAAAATCATCGCATTGTTCAACTCAAAAGAAACAAATCCCAAAAATGCCCAACTGATATTCACTACTCACGACACTAATTTGTTGAGTGCAAATATTTTTAGACGAGATCAGATATGGTTCACACAAAAAGACCGTTATGGAACAACTGAACTATATTCATTGGCAGAGTATAAAGTGCGCAATGATGCTTCGTTTGAGAAAGATTATTTGTCAGGAAAATATGGCGCAATCCCTATTGTAGGTGATTTAACCCGTTTGTTTAATACTCAAGAAAAATAAACTATGACGGCTGCAAGAAGGAAAAATACCAATCCGCGTGTCGAAAGAAAATTAATCCGAATCAGTGGCGTGCGTGAGGTGAAGCAAACGTTTCTGATCATTTGTGAAGGGGTTAATACAGAACCCGATTATTTCAATGCTTTCCGTTTGACTTCTGCTAATGTAAAAGCTGTCGGTCAAGGAATGGGGACATTGGCATTAGTACAGAAGGCTATCAACATCAAAGAGCAGGAAAAACTGAAGGGGCGGACATACAATCAGAATTGGATTGTTTTTGATAAAGATGATTTTCCTGAAAGTGATTTTAACGCTGCTATACTTTTGGCACGTCAACATGATTTTGAAGTGGCGTATAGCAATCAGGCTTTTGAATTTTGGTTCCTGCTTCATTTTAATTTGTATCAAGGGGTTTTACATCGTTCCAGATATGAAAAGATGCTCAGTGATTTGCTTAAATTTCCTTACACAAAGAAATCGGGTGTAACTACTAAAATGTTTAATGCTTTGTTTCCCAAGCAACAACAGGCTATTAGTCACGCCAAAGTTATCATGAAGCAGTTTAATGGAAACAATCCAGCACAAGAAGAATCTTCGACTACTGTTTATCAGTTGGTAGAAGAATTGAATAAATTTCTATGAACCATTATCAATTAAATTAATGAGATGTTTCACTGTTCTATTTTTCCCATCTTCAATTCTGTTTTAAGAATCTCGTACACGTAGACTGAACTCTCAATATATTATCGTTTAATGCCACTAAACAAAAAGGCTTAGAGAAAATTATCTCCAAGCCTTTTTTCTTCAGTGATCCGCCTGGGGCTCGAACCCAGGACCCCAACATTAAAAGTGTTGTGCTCTACCTGCTGAGCTAGCGAATCGATCCTTTATTGCTGTTAAGCGGGTGCAAAGGTAAATCGAATTATCGGAACAGCCAAATAATTCCATCTTTTTTCTTATCTTTGTCCCGGAGATCATAAGCTTTATCTATCGGCTGTTAATGGCTACTTGCTTGATTATCAACTTTGAATAAAGCTTATTCAATGAATCGTTTTTATACCTAAAATTATTTATATTACTTATTTATGGCTGACGATAAAAAGATTATTTTCTCGATGGTTGGGGTGAGCAAAGCTTTTCAACCAAACAAAAATGTATTGAAAGACATCTATCTCTCATTCTTCTATGGCGCCAAGATTGGTATCATAGGTCTCAATGGTTCGGGTAAGTCTACTGTGCTAAAAATTATTGCCGGTCTGGAGAAGTCATACCAGGGAGAGGTCGTTTTTTCTCCCGGTTATTCAGTTGGCTATCTGGCACAGGAACCCCATCTTGACGATAATAAAACGGTGAAAGAAGTGGTGATGGAAGGCGTGCAACCTATTGTGGATGCACTTGCGGAATATGAAGCAATCAACCTGAAGTTTGGCGAACCGGAGTATTATGAAGATGCTGATAAGATGGAAAAACTCTTTGCCCGCCAGGCAGAGTTGCAAGATATTATCGATGCTACTGATGCGTGGAATCTGGATAGCATGCTAGAGCGTGCGATGGATGCATTGCGTTGTCCACCCGAAGATCAGCTGGTGAAGAACCTTTCAGGAGGAGAACGTCGTCGAGTAGCACTGTGCCGCTTACTACTACAGAAACCGGACATCTTGTTGCTCGATGAACCTACCAACCACCTTGATGCAGAGTCTATCGACTGGTTGGAGCAACATCTGCAACAATATGAAGGAACGGTTATTGCCGTGACCCATGACCGCTACTTCCTCGATCATGTAGCCGGATGGATTTTGGAGCTCGATCGTGGAGAGGGCATTCCATGGAAAGGAAACTACTCTTCTTGGTTGGAACAGAAGACCAAACGTATGGAGATGGAAGAAAAAACAGTCAGCAAGCGTCGCAAGACACTTGAACGCGAGCTCGACTGGGTACGCATGGCTCCCAAAGCTCGTCAGGCAAAGGGTAAGGCCCGTCTGAACTCTTACGACAAACTGCTCAATGAAGATCAAAAAGAGAAAGAAGAGAAATTGGAAATTTTCATTCCCAACGGACCACGTTTGGGAAATAAAGTCATTGAAGCCAAAGCTGTAGCCAAGGCGTATGGCGATAAACTGCTGTTCGATGACCTGAATTTCATGCTTCCTCCCAATGGCATTGTAGGTATAATAGGACCCAATGGTGCCGGTAAAACCACTCTTTTCAGACTCATTATGGGTATGGAGAAGGCTGATAAAGGTGAATTTGAAGTAGGGGAGACTGTAAAAGTGGCCTACGTAGACCAACAACATAAAGATATTGATCCCAACAAGAGTGTCTATCAAGTTATCTCAGGTGGCAATGAACTGATGCGCTTGGGTGGGCGAGACATCAATGCCCGTGCATATCTCTCTCGCTTTAATTTCGCAGGAGGAGACCAAGAGAAGCTTTGCGGAGTTCTCTCGGGGGGTGAGCGAAATCGTCTTCATCTGGCCATGGCTCTTAAAGAAGAAGGTAACGTGCTCTTACTCGATGAACCAACGAATGATATTGACGTGAACACCTTGCGTGCGCTCGAAGAAGGTCTCGAAGACTTTGCCGGCTGTGCAGTGGTAATATCCCACGACCGTTGGTTCCTCGACCGT